>NZ_DASVOB010000704.1:0-4090 GCF_036383575.1 Mucilaginibacter sp. | reverse complement strand
CTATACATGTTAAACCGTAATATCAGCCGGTGATATTTCAATATTTTGTTAGCAAGAAAAATGAAGAGAGAAAAGGAAGTATACAGCGCCCTGCACCATGCAAGGCAATAGCGTATTACATTATCTTTTCCGCCCTATTTGGGCAGATAGGAATTAGCACCTTTATAACAGTGGGCTTACAGGTTGCTAAGACATCATAGGGCCTTTCCCTCAGTCTTTCTTGATAATAAAATATTCAAAGAACCGTTTGATGATGCAAATATATATAAATTCTACTAAAACCATAGACTTTATATAATTATTGCAATAAAATGAATTAAGTCCCGGAAGCCGTGTAATTTTTAATACTGCTAAACCTATTTAATCAGGCCAAAACTATTAGTATCAACAAAAAGGATAGCGTTATTATGTGCTTTTAAGATGGTGGAAGGATAACGTTCCGAAACCGGCTCCTGCAGGGTATATTTTACCGCATCCGCTTTATTAGCGCCCGGCACCATGCAAAATATATAAGTAGCAGCCACCAGGGCGGGGATAGTTAGTGTAAGTGCGTATTCGGGTACAGCATTTAAAGTTTCAAAACAACCGTCATTAACCTGCTGTTGCCTGCAGGCCTGATCCAGCTGTACTCTTTTTATTATTTCCGGATCATGAAAGTTTGCTACATGCGGATCATTGAACGCTATATGGGTATTCTCTCCTATCCCCATGCAAACAATATCAACAGGGTTATTTTTCAATAGCGAGGCATAGCGTTCACATTCGGCTTTATAGTTTGCCGCATTACCGCCAATATAATTGACTGATGCAAATGGTACCCGTTCAAAAAGCATCCGCTTAAGAAAACTGCTGAACAATTGAGGAGCAGCATGAGGTAAGCTGAGGTACTCATCCATATGAAAAGCGCTTATTTTTTGCCATTCAATGCTGTTATCATTCACCAAAGCGGCCAGAAATTCATTTTGCGACGGAGCAGCCGCAAAGATCATATTGATCAGGGGTTTTGTAAGCAGCAATAGTTTAATTGCTTCACTCACCTTTTTAGCCGCTGTTTGGCCAAGAGATGCCCGGTTTTCCAGCACGATCACTTCGAGTTTTTCTGCTTTTATTTTCTTTAACATGAAAGTGTTATTAACTATTTATACTGAGTCCGGGATAAGAAAACCTTGATGTCATTTCGAACGAACTGTGGAGGAATTGCGATGGAGGCGTGAGGAGAAATCTTATACGCTGTGCTTTAACGAGTGCATAGCCGCTTTGCATATCGTAGAAGATTTCTCTTTCGCCCTACGCTTTTTCCTACCGGCTCTATCGAAATGACATCTTTTATTTATTAAATATCCGGAACTCACGTTATTTAAATCGAATAAACAATTTTACCGCCGATGATGGTTTTATGCAGGTTGATCTCATCATCAAAGATCACCAGGTCGGCGTCTTTTCCCACAACTATTGATCCTTTAGCATCATCTGCCCTGATAATTTTAGCCGGGGTTATAGTCATCATTTTCACGGCATCAATTATGGGCACATCGGCAAGTGTGATCATATTTTTAACCAATTGAATGGTTGTTGCAACACTTCCGGCGAATGCGCTTCTGTCGGGTAGCTTTGCCACGTTATCTTCTACTATGACTTTTAATCCGTTGCGCAGATCGCCCAAAATACTTTCTCCCGGCGGCATGCCTGCAGCCCGCATGGCATCGGTTATGAGGGCAATTTTTTCGGGCCCTTTAATCTTGTAAACAAGTTTAAGTAAGGCTGGGGGCAGGTGCCTTCCGTCGGCAATTATTTCAACCGTCATATCCTCCAGTAAATAACCGCTTTCGATAACGCCCGCATACCTGAAGGCATTACGCCTTGATACGCCCGACATGCATGAATAAAAATGAGTGATATGGGTATACCCATTTTCGTAAGCTTCAAGTACTTCGTCGTAAATGGCATTGGTATGGGCTATGGATGGCAAAATTCCTTTTGATTTAAGGAGGCGGCCAAATTCAACCGCACCTTTTAACTCGGGGGCGGCACTCCATCTTTTTATAACAGACGAATGCTGCAGGATTTTCTGATATTCCTTTGGATCAGGCTGACGGATATAGCGTGGGTCCTGCGCCCCCCGCTGCTCCATAGCAAAATATGGCCCCTCAATATGCATCCCTAAAAACTGCGCTCCATTTTTATTTAATGGCTCCGATTCTTCATATAAACTCAAAGTTTTGAGCAGCGCGTCTTGCTCACAGCTTAATGTGGTAGGCATAAAAGCTGTTGTACCATAACTGGCATGCAGCTTTGCAATTTCAAGATAAGCATCAACGGTATTATCCATAAAATCATGTCCTCCGCCCCCATGAACATGGATATCAATAAAACCAGGCGACAGGTATTTACCACCTGCATCAATCATCGTTTCTGTTTCATCGCTTATATCAATATTACCTTCGGCGATAGCGATGATCTTCCCGTTTCGCGCCAGTAAGGATCCATTTTTTATGATCCGCGTTGGGGTTATAATTTTTGCATTAACGATTTTTAAACCCGGAGTACCCATTTTATTAAACGCTGATGTTAACCTATGATCTAAATGTTCAAATAATTGTTTCGTGTACGTACACGAAACAATTATAACCATTTCTGATGATAATTACTAATGCTACAGAAATTTAATCAACCGCGAGGTTATCCGAAACCTTTTGAAACTATTTTCCGTAAAAACAAAAAGTCCCTAACGCTCGCCGCCGGGACTTTTAACCTAAACTTATTTTTGTAGATTATTAAACTACCTTATCATAACTTAAACAAGGGGATTCGGTTTTTAATTGTTTACAACTTATAGGTGATACTTATTTATCGTCTTCATTTGCCCATTAGCTGGTAACTCCGTTAAACAGACTTGCAAAACTATTTTCAGCTGCTATTTTTTCAATCAAGCTTTCCAGTGACTTGTAAATGTTCATGTTTAAAAATGGGCCTGCACTGATTCTTTTAACACCGGCATTTTGTAACTCATTAAAATCCGGGAGTCCGGGCATGCACATTACATTGACAGGAAGACGGGATAACGCTGTTACTTTTTCAATATCAGTTATTTGAGTGATACAAGGAAAAAACAAACCATGTACACCTGTATCCTGGTAAAGTTTAGTCCGGGTTAAAGCATCTTCCAGCGCGTTAGGTAAACCGAGCAGGAAGGAATCGGCCCGCACACTTATAAATACCTGTACATCAGCCTCAACCAACAGTTCGGTGATCTGTTTAAGTTTCATTGCAAACTCATTTGCATTAACAATACTTCTCTGGCTATCCCTTACTATTGAGTCTTCTATATTGATACCCACTACACCGATATCATGTAATTTTATGATGTTACTGCAAATTGCCTCCGGTGAATTACCGTAACCTCCCTCCAGGTCCACTGTTAACAGGGCTGATGTTGTTGCTGCTATCCGTTTTATTACAAACAGATAATCATCAAAACTCATCTCTTCGCCATCTGCAAAGCCTAATGAGCCTGCTACAGCAGCGCTTGAGGTGCCAATTGCCTCAAAGTTTAACTTATCATAAACCTGCGCGCTTTGCACGTTCCATACATTGCCAATCTGCAGAGGTTCGGTTTTATGATGCAGAGCTAAAAATTCTTTAAATCTATTTTTCATGTTGTTGTTCTTTATTTAGTTCAAAATTAGCCTGACTGCTTTCGCTAAAATTGTATAAAACGGAACAGATTAAAGTGAAAGGTGAAACAACAATGGCCGGATAAACCCGGCCATTGTTGTTTCTGAATTTAAATCAGGCTACAAGATTAGCCTCGGCTCCGAAGGCGTGATCGATGATAATTTTCCAGCTGCCATCAGGTTGCTGCTTCATTAACTCGATACCCTTTGCAGCTACCTGTGTTTTGCCATTATCCGTAACGCTCCACTCCGACCGGCCTACGGCTACATCGCCTGATTGGAGGCAATAAACGGTTTTAATTTCCATTACTCCGGGAACAGCGCAGATGCTTTTTACAGCTTCTTCAAACTGGGCCCTGCCTGATACTTCTTTTCCCGGTTCAGGGAAAATGATGCCGTTGGCATCATACACATTC
>NZ_DASVOB010000703.1:0-4670 GCF_036383575.1 Mucilaginibacter sp. | reverse complement strand
ATCAGTCAGTAATCCCTGTGCTAATGGTGAGAAGGGGATACAACCAACACCTTCATTACCTAAAACATTCAGCAAGCCGCCTTCAACCCAACGCTCAAACATAGAATATTTGGGCTGATGAATAAGGCATGGTGTGCCGAGATCTTTAAGAATCCTGATAGCTTTTGAGGCCAATTCGGCGGGATAGTTGGAAATTCCAACATACAACGCTTTTCCCTGGCGAACGATCAGATCCAAGGCGGTCATAGTTTCTTCGAGCGGCGTGTTTGGATCAGGGCGGTGGTGGTAAAAGATATCCACATAATCGAGCCCCATGCGTTTAATGCTTTGGTCAAGACTGGCTACCAGGTATTTTTTTGAACCCCAGTCGCCATATGGGCCTGGCCACATGGTATAGCCGGCCTTGCTCGATATGATAAGCTCGTCACGGTAATCGCGGAAATCTTCTCTCAGGATCTTTCCAAAGTTCTCTTCGGCCGAGCCCGGAGGCGGACCGTAGTTATTGGCTAAATCAAAATGGGTGATGCCGCTATCAAAAGCGAGATGTAATATCTTGCGATAATTATCGGCAACATCAACGTGACCGAAATTGTGCCAGAGTCCCAGTGAAATAGCCGGAAGTTTGATGCCACTGTTGCCGCAGCGACGGTATTGCATGGTTTGATACCTGTTGGCAGATGCGATGTATGTCATATTTAAGGTAGGGATTGGGAAAGTAAAAATAGAATTTTAGGCAGATTAATAAAGGTGTTTTTGTCTGAACCGGAATTTTAAAGAATTTATTGAATAGACAGAATAGGTGCTTTTTCAATCACGATTCAATCAATTCCATAAATTCCCCCAAATTCGGGTTCAGACTAAACAACCTCGGCTACTACAAAAGTGCTCCCGCCAACAAAAACGAGATCATCATTACCGGCTTTTTTTTGTGCCGAGAGCAGGGCTTCTTTTACCGATGGATATGCATCGCCAATTAAACCGAGAATTTCGGCCTGGGCTTTCATGACCTCAGCGTCCAGTCCGCGGGGGATGTCCGGCTTGCAGAAATAGTATGTAGCACTTTTCGGAAACATTGGTAATACCTTTCCGGTGTCCTTATCATTAACCATCCCGATCACCATGTGCAAGTGCTTGTAATCGACAGATTCGATGTTTTTCATTACTTCCTCGATCCCGTCCGGGTTGTGGCCTGTATCGCAAATGGTAAGCGGGTTATGGCTTAAGATTTCCCAGCGGCCATGTAAGCCGGTAAGGATTTTTACCTGTTTCAGCGCCGTTTGAATATGACCATCAGAAATTATAAAGCCCTGTTCTCGTAGCTCGTCAACGGCGGATAAAACCGTTTTTACATTTTTAAGCTGATAGGTGCCGGGGAGGTCAAGTGCTAAGTCGTAAGTTTTAAGTCCTGAGTCTTTATTTTGGACGTGGATCTCCAATAATTCTTCGGTAGTACCTTTCGCCTTTTGCCTTTCGCCTTTAAGCTTTTCTATAATCCACTCTTCAGATGCAAACCGGAGCTTACTATCGGTTTCGTTTGCTTTTTCAATAAAAACATCAGCTACTTCCTCTTGTTTCTCGCCGATAACAACTGGAATGTTCGGTTTGATAATTCCTGCTTTTTCACCGGCGATAAGCGGCAGGGTATTTCCCAGCATGTTCATGTGGTCCCAGCCTATGTTGGTGATTACAGAAAGAAGCGGGGTGATCACATTGGTAGAATCCAACCTTCCGCCTAAACCGACCTCAATTATGGCTATATCTACTTTTTCTTTTGCGAAAACATCAAAGGCAAGCGCTACGGTCATCTCAAAAAAGGAGGGGGCTATTTCATCAAAATCGGCCTTATGATGCTCAACAAAATCAATTACGGTTTGCTCGCTGATCATTTGGCCGTTAATGCGGATGCGCTCGCGGAAATCTTTAAGATGGGGGGAGGTATAAAGCCCTGTTTTATAGCTTGCTGTTTGCAAAACGGCAGCCAGCATATGCGATGTTGAACCTTTGCCATTGGTACCGCCTACGTGGACGCTTTTAAATTTATGCTGAGGATTATCCAGCCGCCTGCAAAGTTCAAGCGTATTAGTAAGATCTTTTTTAAATGCCGAAGCCCCGTCACGCGTAAACATGGGGAGCTGGGTGTATAGGTATTGGAGGGTGTCGTTGTAGTTCATGGCTGATAGTTCATGGTTCATGGCTTGAACCACTACTTTACCCGGCAAAAATAACACTGTTGCACGTTAAAAATAACGGGTAATTATAATAATATGCAACAGTCCTGCTATGAACCGTGAACTATGATCATTAGCTTTCGCAGAAATTAATTTACCTTGAATACAAAAACAACTGAGCCTTCCTGGGTATCAGGAGCGGTATCCAGCGAACTGATGCGGGCAGCTTTCACTGCGTTCTCGCATTTTTCGATTAGATTGTAATCTGATATGGTTGTTCCGCGACCTGCCTTAGCGTAGGTTACATTACCAGCTTTATCTACATGTATATCAATCACCACCTTGCCCTCAAAGCGATTGCCGTCATCTACAGTTGGTTTGCTAACAAAATTACGCTGCTTCAAATTCAGGCTGCCGCCATTACCAGACCCTGTTCCGTTATAATTATTAGTAAGTGTTGTGCCAGTTTGCTTTCCCTGGTTGCCTGGCGTGTTACCTGTACCATCACCCTCGCCGGTACCGGTTGAGGCTTTGCCTTTGTATAAAGCATTTTGATTAACGGTAGGTTTAGCCGGTGGCGTTTTTGCCGGTGGAGTAGGGGCCACATTTTGGCTTGGCTTTTTGGTAGGTGCTGCCACTTCGGGGGCATCCTCATTATTTTGTGTAACTACCGTTTTCTCGCTGCTTTCGGGCGTAGGCTTTTCTTCGGTAGGTTTGGTCTCGGTAACCTTATCGGGTTTGGTGTGGTTGGCTTTTTCGGCTACAGATGGTTCTTCCGTGCTCATATAGTCATCGCCCATACCTTCATCAACCGTACCATAGTTCACAAGGATACCGCCTGTTCCGTTCTCTTCAACCGGCGGATTTTTAAACACAATAAAATAACATGCCGCTATCAGCACAGCCATAATAATTCCTGTAGCTATAAATGCTTTCGGATAGTTATTTTCTTCCCTGTACTCCATTTTCAAAATTAGTGCAAATTTTAATTAGTTGGGGTTTTTAGTTGCAGTGGCGGTAGCGAGCGGCAGTTTGTCTACATGGTTGTGGTAACCATTGCAACTGCTACTCGCTACTGTTACTGCTACTTTAAAAAAGTGGCAGTTTGTTTAAGCGATCACAGTAAATTACTGCAATAAGCTACTGCAAACTTTAAACTGCAACTGCCACTATTATCCCTTAGGTTCTGTTGCCAAAACCAGTTTAATATTCAATTTTTGTGCCACGTCCATTACCTGTACCACATCCTGTATGGCTACGGTTTTATCAACATACAAAACTATGGTAAGTTCGGTAGCCAGGTTTTTATAGCCTGCCAGGGTAGTTTGCAGGGCATCTACCGGGATCTCTTTTTTATCAACGTAGTACTTAAGATCTTTGGTTACTGATACCGTTATCGTTTTTTTTGATACCGATTGCCCGCTTGATGATTTGGGCAATACCAGTTTGATAACGTTAGGATTGGTAACTGTTGAGGCTATGAGGAAAAACAGCAACAGGAAGAACATAATATCGTTCATTGCCGATGTATGTACCTCTGCCGATGCGCCCCTGTGTCGTTTTCTTAAATTCATTTGCTCGGCTCCTCTAACAGGTCAATAAATTCAATAGCATCGGTTTCCAGTTTCAGGATCACCTTATCAACCATCATATTTAAAACGTGGTAGCACACATAGGCAACGATACCTACAAATAAACCAGCCGCAGACGTAACCATTTTTACGTATAAACCACCCGAAATTACACCCATGCTGATGTTATCTGTTTTTGAGATATCATAAAATATCTTGATTACACCGGCAATGGTACCCAAGAAACCAAACATCGGCGCGATACCGGCTACAATACCCAAAATACCAATGTTTTTTTCCAGTTTGGATACTTCAAGCTTGCCAACGTTTTCGATAGCGCCTTCAATATCTTTTATAGGGCGACCTATGCGCAATAAACCTTTTTGCAGCATACGGCCAAGCGGGGTGTTGTTGTTACGGCAAATAGCAATAGCCGATTCAAGATTGCCCGAGTGGATGCTGGAACGGACCTGTACCATCAGGTTTGATTCGTCACGTGATGCTTTGCGGATAGTAAAGTAACGTTCAAAAAATATTACCAGTCCCAGTACAGCTAAAATACCTATCGGGATCATTACCCAGCCACCTTTGATCAGCAGGTCGCCAAAGCGGAGTTCTTCAGTTGGCAGGGCTGCGGTTGTTACGGCGTGGTTTGCGGTATCTGCCAGGTGTTTGGCGGTATCTGTAAGTTGCTGTATTAATAATAAAGTCATTTCGTGGAATCAGTAATTTGTTTTGAGTATGTGTCTTTAGTTATTTTTCCTTGTGATACGAGTTTTTTTCTCGCGGTTTCTGCTTCATCAGATGAGGAAAATCCTCCAATTATTATCTTGATACGCGGACCCGTTCCCGGGCCTTTCAGTATGCGGGCATCAATGCCTTTTCTTTTATAATCTTTAACGGCCTCTTCGCTTTTAGTTTCGGTTTTAAA
>NZ_DASVOB010000702.1:0-12594 GCF_036383575.1 Mucilaginibacter sp. | reverse complement strand
GCATAGTGCAAATAAACCTGCATTTCGGCAGGTGTTAACGCTGATGCATCAATAGATCTTAACTTCATTCAAATTTTATTTAAAGCTTAATCAGCCTGACAGCTATTTTTTTGATCTGGTATCTAACATTCCGGGTTGCAGCCATGGACCTCGCTGCCGCAAGCGCCCTCGCTTGTGGCCCGCGTTCAGGTCATACCCATGACATAGTTTAAAAAAACTGTCATCCTGAGGCACGAAGGATCTTCTTCAACAAGCATGGCTGTTATACAGGGCGAAGAAGATGCTTCGTGCCTCAGCATGACAGCGGGGCAAATGTCATTTCCCACGCTGCCGCAAGCGTCCTCGCTTGTGGCAGCGTTCAGATCAATAGCATGATCCGTAACTGTAGACATAGCATGATTTCCACAAGCGAGGACGCTTGCGGTAGCCTTAGGTCTTCAACATGACGAGTTGTGCTACGGATGTGCCTTTTTCCCGTCCGCCATCAAAGCGTTCAATTCTTTTTGAGATTTTGCATTGGCTTGTTTTGCCTGCGCTATGACAAGATCCAACTGTTTATATTCAGGCGTACCCATTTTGTATGTGCCCCCAACTGGACAGACACCATTAGGGCACATTGTCCAGCTTAATTCTGTACTGGATTTTCCGTTGTCGTAACGCTGTATCATAAAAGCATCCCGACGCTCTGCTTTAAAGTTAACATTAACCTTTTTAGAATTAGTTTTTTTAGGGCTTTTAACCTTCGAGAGTTTAACAACAAATAATTGCTGCGAAAGAAGTACTTCCCGCTCTTTTTCTACCGTGACGTTTGAATCTGCCGGAAGCTTATCGCTTCTCATCGCATAAATACCGCTACAATTATACAAAATAAAAAACAGGGTCATTAAAAATAAGCCGATGGGTACGGCAATAGTTTTTAGTATAGGTTTCATTGTGACTTGGTTTATGGATATAAAAGTAGCGCATTGTTGCCGGGTTTACAACATGATAAATATGTACTCGGCTGACCGCGGAACACGCGGCACGCGTGCACCAGCTTTGAAGCCGGAGCGTTTTAATTTAACTACTACTTTTTCGGTATAGCGAAAGTGGAAACGAACGAATATTTTTAACGCTAATAGAGAACAAAAATTAGTTTTAGTTAAATGCCCCAGTCAGCGAGTGAGAGGGGCATTTTGATTTATATTCAATGTAACTCAAAAGCGAGCAAGCTTACAGTAGCATTGCCCATTTATAGCTTTAATTGCAGATTGAGAATCAGGAAAAAAGGTTGAAGTTATCCTATCGCCAACCTTCGACCAGGATAAAGATTTACCACTTTTTAAACGGTAGGAATTTGCCTTCCATCACTACTTTAACGCGGTCGCCGGCAGGGTTTTCAACTTTGCTGATATCCATGGTAAAATCAATAGCGCTCATGATGCCATCGCCAAACTGCTCATTGATGATAGCCTTTAAGGTTGTACCATAAACCAGCAACAATTCATAAAAACGATATTGGGTAGGATCTTTGGGAGGCATTTGATCTAATGAGCCTCTGTCGGGGATCTCTTGTAGGGAAATCACCAATTCGGCATCCAGTTCAAGCAGTTCACCAATCTTTTCAGCCTCCTGTTTTTCCATTACCGCCTGTCCATGCAGCGCGAGGGTTGTCCATACCAAACTTCTTCCTATAGCATCGGCCAGTTCCTGGTATTTAACCTGTTTGTTTTTGATCTGCCTGATGATGATTTCAGTTGCTATTGTCCTATTCATTTTGCTTTTCTTTTTTAAAGTAAAATTAGCAGTTAACCTACTGTAAACCATGGCATTTTTCAGGCAAGCAGTGGTACAAATCAACGATTTTTATTATTTGGCATATAACTCAATCCAACTCCGGCAACAAAACACCTTCAGCTTTAAACGCTCACCGGTCGAAATTATGCTTCGCTAAACTTCGACCAGCCTACCACCGGCTGACGAAGCTACGCTTCGTCATATATATAGAAAAGGACAAAACTAAACTTCTTGGCTTTAACCAATGGTGGCAGTACTTTGTCACCATCAAAACTCTAAGCCCCGGTCTTATCTAAAAAGCATCAAAAAAATGGATAAAACACGCTCAAAAATCAGCACTTATTTTCAGCAAAAGTGAAACACCCAACAGATACCCCATAAAGTTTTAAATACTGATTAACAATGGTTTAACCACGTTTCACACAGAAGACTAATCCTCTGATTATCAGGCAATAGTATTTTTTACCCGTTCCGTTGTTTCACTCTCAAGAAATGGAACACATGAGTTTTTCAAAAAAAGGAGTTCCTCACTTTTTTCATTTTTTTTCGGGAATCAAAAAATTGGGACACCTTATTTGTTACAATGATAAGGAAAGTCACGAGGACTCAGCCCTTAATCCTCCACTGCATACTCGCGTCAGTCAAGTCAATATAGTTAACTCAACATTACTCCAGCAGCAACGCATCCTCGTCGTCAGTAAGGTTAAGCTGGATAGTATCATTTCCCGCAATACCCTCAATACTGCCGCGGATATGGGCGGCGCTTAGCAGCACTTTGTCCAATTGCTTCTCGCGGGCCTTCCAAAGCTTTTCCATGGCATCACGCTCGCGCTGGATGGATTGGCGCATACTCATATATCCCTCGCGAATAGCCTTCCACTGTTCCGAAAACTCACTGCTGGTAAGGTAATCATACAGCAGGTGCATTTTATCGCCTTTATTATCCTGCGATTTGGACAAGTTCGACAACTTCATTACCCCATCCCTTAAAATGTAGGATACCGCCTTTACCTCATCAAAACTACAGATCCAAACGCCATCACGTTCGCCAAAGCAATCCATGCCCTTCGGGTAGCATTGGGTTACAATAACGGCTACATCAACACCCATACTCCGCATATCCTTTTTTAGTTTCTCGATCCAGTCCATCGAAAAAGCATTGGTGCGCTTGCTTTCATAAATAATGCGGCCGCACTCCTGTCCAAATTGGTTGCGTACGGTTTGAACGCAGTCGGCACCACGCACGCCCTTCCCTACTTCGCTTATAATATCAAATGGGAAA
Source organism: Mucilaginibacter sp. (assembly GCF_036383575.1). GTDB lineage: Bacteria > Bacteroidota > Bacteroidia > Sphingobacteriales > Sphingobacteriaceae > Mucilaginibacter. The sequence continues at coordinate 9,536 of NZ_DASVOB010000702.1, read as the reverse complement.
TAATTGCGCAACAGTTCTTCCAGTATCAGTTCCTGGGCTTCGCCCTGTAGTTGCATGGAGCCTTGTTCGGCTTTGCGCTTCATTTCATCGGCCAGTTTCTTTTGGTCGTCAAGCTGTTTTTCGAGCTCTTTAACCTTGAGCTGGTATTCGGTATCTTTTATGCTGTGGCGCTCGGCTTCCTGCTTGCGGATCTGATCTGTAAGTTCATTACGCTGCTCCTGCAATTTACGCTGAACTGCAAGCTCCATTTCTTCTTCCTTTTGCTTCAGCTGGCTTTCGCGCTGCAAAAACTCCAGTTCTTTCTGGCGCGATAGTTTTAGTTTTTCTTCAGTTTCGGCGGCAGAGTTCTTGAGCAGTACAAGCCGGTTCTCAAAATCCTCGCTTATGGTTTTGCGCAGGTCACCTTCAAGCGTTTGCTGCAATTGCTTTTTCTCGTTGTTAAGCCTTTGCTCAAAAGCGGTCTGCTGCTGCCGTTCCTTATTTAAAAACTCCTCGTCCTTTTTACGGTATTCCTCCTCTTTTTGACGGGTATAATCCATCATTTTAACCCTGAGCTCTTTCTTATACTCTTCGGCCATTACCTCTTCTATCGGAAAACCGAACCCGCAACTTGGACACTTAACTTCTGTAGCCATATTATTAAAAAGGAAAGTATTTCCTGTAAACCAAAGATAGGATTTTTACGTTTAGCACATGAAAACGGTAACGCCAGGCTTTATTAACATTATTGTAACAAAATGAAACTACAATGATAACAATCTATTGCAAATGCCGTTTATAATACCGAAGTTTATAACATGCAGATATTGAGAATAGGAAAGGTAATGTGGAGTCATGATTATGACCTGGGCACATTAGGGTTGGCAAATGACGGAGGAGCATTATTTGCATTTACCCCGCCACCTCACCATTACAACGGCGAAATCATACTTACCCCTAAAAGCATAGTACTTGACGGCGACAGCTATGAACATATTCCGCTTGATAGCCTGGAACAATTATATTTAGGCTTTGATGAGGTTTACAAACGTTCGATGGTGCGCAGCAATGGCTTATTCTGGCAACCGTTGAGGTTACGTTACAGGTTAAAAGAGGAATTGATAACATTATACCTTATTGTTGATCACACCCTTTTTGGAGCTAAAAATCAATTGTGGTTCAATACACTTAAGCAACTGCTTTCCCGAAAACATTAAGTTAATCGCCTTCACTCCCATTTATTTTACCGGCAACGCCTTCTTAAACTAAGCGACTGACCAGCAGGCTACTAATACAGGTTGTAGAAATACCTAATAACCGGTAGTCCATAAAAAGAAATATAGTAGCATATTTGCAGTGCATTACTTACTCTAACACCATTATCACTTTTTATGAAAAAACTCAGTTACCTGAGGCTGTTCTCTTGCTTGCCCCTCATCGCTGTCATTATTCCGGATGTAACCGAAACTTTTATCAATCCGGGTTTCAAATTACCCTTTTTTCACGTCATGGCCGGTGCGGCCCTTGCGACTATAATCGGCACCTGTACATTAATAATCCGCTATCAAAAAAAGCAGGAATTAAAATTACAATACCAGCATTCTTAAAGCACAGATCATCCACTGCCTGTATATAAAACAAAAAAACGGCGCGGGTTATCCGCGCCGTTCCTGTTAATATATTTTCGCAATTATTTGGCTTTGCCAAACTCGCCGTTAGCTTTGATAGTTACTTCGTCGCTTACTACAGCGCCGGGAAATTTCGAACCGAAGTTAAAGTCAGAACGGTTAATAGTACCTGTTAGTTGGAAACCTGCATCATCAGCTTTGCTCATTGGGTTTTGGATAGTACCGCGGTACCATAAATCAAATGAAGCTGGTTTAGTTACACCATGTAAAGTTAAGTTACCGGTAAGTTTGTAGTGCTTATCAGATGTTTTGGTTATAGCAGTACTTGTGAAAGTAAGAGTTGGGTAATTAGCAACATCAAAAAAGTCAGGGCTTGAGATGTGTTTATCGCGCTGATCATTATTAGTAGTTACTGTTGCTGTTTGGATACTGATCTGGAATTTAGCATCGCTAAAGTCAGGTTTTGTAGTAGTGATAGTAGCATCATAGCCTTTAAATTCGCCGTCAACATCAGACACCAATAAGTGGGTTACTGTAAATTTAACGTTTGAGTGAGCTTTGTCTACAGTCCAAGTTGTTTGAGCTGATGCTGCCGTGTACGAGAATGCTGCTGCTAACAGGATAAGAATCTTTTTCATTGTTTTAATTTTTAAATTTCTTTTTTTGTTTTGATTTATGGCTCAAAAGTATACAAATGATCGGGACTTTAAACAAAATAAATGTTTAAACATCTTTTTATTAAAATCGGATGACAATATACTACCATTTTAGTAGAACTTACAAGAGTAATAAGCTATTTTTGAGAAATTTATAGCTTATGTTTTTAAAGTTTTTTGTTTGTTGCGAAGCATGACCATGGCCTTATCGGCCCTTACTTTACGGGTTGCCTCTTGCTTGGCCGAACCAACCCAATCGCAATAACCTTGTTTGTACGACTTAGCGAGGCTTTCAAAAAATTCATTGGCTTCAACATCGCTGTCAAGCAATACCTGTAATTCGGCTGGCGTGCCCTCAATATGTTCGCCGGGTTTAAGCATGATCTTTTATCGTGATTTGTTTCCGGCTAAATATAATATTAATTGGGATAAACATCCGGTTGAAAAACCATGAATATGGCCAGTAAAATCACTATCAGAAATGAGATGGCTAAAAGCGTATCAACAAGCAGCCTTTTGTTTTTTGATTCCATATTACTATTAATTAAACAGTAAAAGCCGCAGGTTAGCTTATGATTGAATATTGTAGAAACGGTATCGGCTTATTATTATTATAAGGTGATTAGTTAAAAAACGTATGTAACTCAAATTTTATAAAACCTAAAACAGACAAAATTGTTAATAGATGATAATTGAGATTCACTAAAATTAAGTAATTATGTTTGATGGACCGGTGTAATAACCGGGCCATCTTTTTTAAGCCTCTACACTAATAACTATCATTGGCCTAAATCATCGTTTCAACGGCGATGAAATGGCTGCTCAAAAAAATCCTCAACCTTTTTATTAAACTCATCGGCATGCTCAACCAATGTCCCATGACCTGAATCAGGCAGGATCCATAAATAAGCATTGGGGATATTCTCGGCTATCTGAACGGTGTGGGTTGTTACGATGAGGTCATGATCACCGGCAATAATGAGCGACGGGCATTTAATAGCTTTCAATGCCGATAGTTTAATATTGGGCTCCTTATAATCAAGCATAAAGATCTTCCGGTCGTTCTTTTCTTTAGCGGTGATAAAATGATAATCCTTTTTGGCGACGTATTCTTTTTCCATATCCTTCCATAACGAAGGGATAAGGGCAGTAGAATCGGGCCAAAGGTTAGCACCTGTTGAGGCCAGTTTAATCACTTTTTCAGGGTGCCGCATAGCCATCACCAGAGCATTGATGCCACCATCGCTCCAGCCTATCACATAAGCCGAATCAATGTGCATTACATCAAGCAAAGCAGCAAAATCATCGGCCATCATTTCAAAAGTAAGTGAATCACGTGGATCAGTCGATTTACCGTGCGCACGGCTGTCAACAGCTATAACCTTGTACTTCTTAGCAAAATAGGGGATATTCTTTTCGAAAGCGTTGATACTGCCACCGTTGCCATGTATCATTAAAAGGGGCTTACCTTTACCATAAACTTCGGTATAAAGCTTTATACCCCTTACATCATAATACTTACCGGCAGCGGCATTATCGCCGTAAACAATACCTTTTTGCTGGCTGCATGCCATAAAAGCCTGGCATACGAGTACAACCAATAACAGTTTTTTTATCATGATCGGCACGATTTAAGTTCATTAAATATACATAGATAATGCACAGTTTAAACTTTCGTTACGGAAGTGCTGCAATTAATTTAAAAATAGTGCTGTAAATCAAACATGTATTATATTTGCGCACTTTAATTAAAGTGTTTTTTAAACCATACGGTTAAAACAATATCATACCTGTAACTATTATAGAATGAAACGTTTATAAACCTGTATACATATATTGTTCATGCCTGCTGCCTTTCCTAAAAAATACAAAACTATCGCTTCGTTTTTTTCCCTGCTATGCATGCTTTTCGCTGCCAATTGTTTCGGGCAGCAGAGTACAGCAGCAGTACCAAATCGTTTCAAATTTAAAACGGTTATTATCGATGCCGGGCACGGGGGCAAAGACCCCGGATCGCACGGGGCATATTCAAAAGAAAAAAACGTTTCATTAAGTATCGCCAAAAAGTTAAGGGATGCCATAAACGATGAAATGAACGGTATCAAGGTGGTAATGACCCGCAGTACCGATGTTTTTATTGAGCTGCATAAACGTACTGATATAGCTAACGATAATCACGGTAACCTGTTCATTTCCATCCACTGCAATTCATCACCGCAGCGTAAAGGATCATCAAGGGGAACCTTGTTGCTCGTGTATGGTTTTCACCGCAGTCAGGAACAACGTGAGGCCCTGCGCGAAAATGCTTCCATATTTATTGAAAAGGATTACAAGGAAAAATATAATGGTTATGGCGATGATGCAGCAGTGAATACCATTGTACTTAACACGTTTCAACAAAAATACAGGAAGCAGAGTATCCAGTTTGGCGACCTGGTAGACAACCAGTTTCGTAAAAGCAATGGCAGGCATAGTTTGGGCGTAAAAGAACAAGGGGTTTTGGTATTGGCTCAAAGCGGTATGCCTGCGGTACTGGTAGAAACCGGGTTTATCAATAACCCATCCGACGAAGAATACCTGAATTCGGCGAGCGGACAAAATGAAATTGTACGGTCGATCTTAACCGCGCTCAAGCAATACCGAAATAATTTGGAAGGGAACTGATAGCGATCGATATATCCAGCATCGCCCCTACTATCTCGAAGCTTAATTAACCATGACGCATCTTGGTGATATTTATTATTGACATTGAAATATTTATTTCAGCACCACAATAAAACAATCAGCTTTAACGGGCTTTTATAGCTTATATTATCGGTTTAAATCCAAGTAAAAATTTATTTTATAATTATTATTTAAAGCGATTTTTGCCAAAATATCTTTTGTGTTTCGCCGTTTCAATGGCTCAACAAAACCCAAACACAAACACAAATGAAAAAAATCCTTGTCTTAATCCCTGCATTTTTATTGGCGTTTCAAATCTCAAAAGCCCAAACCGAAAAAGGTTCACAAACCATTGGCATTGATGTTCAATTTACACATCAGAAAACATCAGAGAACATCATTCGGCCAGGTGTGGATACCTATAATTCTGATTTTAAACTAACGAATTTCAACATCGGCCCCACTTACAGTTACTTTATCGCTGATAAACTTGATATCGGCACAAGCCTTACTTATGTTTACGCTAAGTTAGACAATCAAAATACCAGTTACTCCAGCATCCAAACCTCACGCCAATACGGTGCTAACATCTTTTTACGTAAATATTTTATGTTTGGCGATAAATTTGGCCTACGTGCCGGCCCTTATCTTGGATATTCCCGTTATAATTATAAAACAAATAACGACGGCGCTATAACCACGAATAAAAGTGACAACTATATTGCAGGCGCAAATTTGGCGTTGGTTTATTACCCGGTAAAAAAACTCGGCATCTCGGCCATGCTGGCTAATCTCTCCTATCAGCATAGTAAGCTAAAAGATGATACAAGGCAGACTGGAAGCGGCGATAACGTTAATTTCAATGTGATCAATGATGGTTTAGGCCTTTCTGTATTCTATGTATTTGGCGGTAAATAGGTGCTAAATTTCGGGGGCAGGATGATAAACATGTAGCTTACATCCTACCCTCTTTTTATTTTGCCCGATGGATAATAAACCCATTATGAACGGTTTCCATCCCCACTTTAGGATAATACTCCATGGCAGTAGTAGCCGAAAGCAGCAAAAGCATAGTTTCATCGCCAATGGCCTCTTTGGTTAGTTCAATCAGCTTTTTACCGATCCCAGCTTTTTGATAATCTTTTGTAATCGCCAGATCCGAAAGATAGCAACTATAGCAAAAATCAGTAAGTGCACGAGAAACTCCCACCAGTTTATCGCCATCCCAGGCGCTCACCACAAGGTTTGAGTTTTGATACATCCTGGCAATCCGTTGCGCATCATGTGTTGGGCGTTTCAACCCGGCTGTATCATAAAGTTCTATAATTTGCTGTGCCGATGGTATTGCACCTGTTTTATAAGTTATTTCCATACTGCTATTAAATTGTTTATATCCAAATGTAAATAGCCGTTGTATTTTATAAATAAGCCAGGATCAAGAAAGCAGGTAGTCCAGCAGTGGAAATATGATATAAAAACGAAGAATGGTGATATGTTTTGTAGGACTATTCAGCCATTTTAGGTAGATGCCCTTTCAATCACCATTTTTTAAAAATCACAAATACGGCCAACACAATAAGTCCGAAACCTACCAAATGGTTCCAGCCCAGTTTTTCATTTTTGAAAAGTACGGTTGTAAATATCATAAATACCGTAAGGGTGATGGCTTCCTGTATGGTTTTTAATTCAACAAGGGTAAAAGGACCGCCATTTTCTTTGAAGCCGCCTTCGTTGGCCGGTACCTGGAACAGGTATTCAAAAAAAGCCAGTCCCCAGCTTATCAATATAATAGCTATTAGGCTTAGGTTTTTACCCCATTCGTACTCTTTAAACTTCAGGTGCCCATACCAGGCAAATGTCATAAAAGTATTAGATATAAACAGGAATGTAACAGTACGTAAGCCCTTCATTAATGAGAATTTTTGGTGTAAATATCAATAAATTGAGATTGATAACACCGGCAAGTGCAAATTGTTATGAGTAATGCTATAACAATTACTAATTTAAAACTTGAACACCAGCTCAGCACCAAGTGACAGGGAATTCCAGTTTTGTTTCCCGGAGGCATCACCTAAAGTTAGTTTTTGAGAAAAGAAATTATACTTTGATTCGATACTGACACCTAATTTAGGAGTTATCGGAAATATTACCCCAACTTTAGGAGCATAATATAACGATTGCGACCATTTATCGTAAACAAAAGGATCGATACCATCAATTTCATAAGCCACAGCAAAATCAGTAAAATACACCCCTAAATTTACACCGCCATAAACCCTGAAATTATCTGCCACATCAATATTATAAGCAGCGCCGCCATATGCAGCAATTACGGGCATATCGGCATAATATGTGTTTGCCGTTGAACTGCTGCCCTCAATTGTTTCAGAAATAAAATAATTATCAGGCTTAAAATTCATGTACCCTAAGCTTAAACTTGCTGTAAACGGGCCTAAAAACTTGTAAACGCTGGCATTAAAATTAATAGCAGGCTTAAATGTATAGTTAAAGTTACCTTGTGGTATATCAACACCTGTACCTGCAGCCACACCCCAGCCATCGCTAAAATTAACTGCGCCACTCCCCCCGCCACCATAAGTTAAAGCTCTGGTTGAACGATGCTGCGCCATAACAGATTCAACACAACAAAACAATATAACTATTAAAAATAGCTTGAAACAGATATTTGATTTTTTCATGAGGAGGAAGTACACCCTGCAGGGAGATTTTAGATAGTGGTGTTTAGGGTTCATTACCCGTAAAAATAAAAAAAATAAAGACAACCGGAACACTAAATTAATTTCATAACAATGTAAAGGCCATAAAAAAGCCCGGATTTGAAATACCGGGCAATGGGCATTATGATATTGGGGGTTATAATGGATCAATATTATGAAACTTCAGGCCGCAGGGGACTGAACAGGTAACTTATTACTGTAACTGCGGGTCAGGCGGATTACCTATTTTTCGGATATAGGCTATAGCCAATGTACACACAATTATAAAAAGCAATAAAAAACACTCAATGTAAATATGAAAAGGTGAAATATCTTTAAAACGGCCAACTATAAAAGTAGAAATATCAGGCAGCAATAAGCCAACCAATGGAAAGCCTGCAAACATTCGTAAAATCGCCAATTTTTCCATAACATTTAAGGTAAAAGTTTAATACGTCTAATTTACAACTTTTAAGAATAATAAAAAATAAATATTTACTAAAAAGCAATAAATATTTTCGATATGGTTAATGATTATTTATATAATTCAGATGCATCAGAGTTTATAATACTCCTCTATTGAACGGCCAATTTCCTGCAAAGGGATCAAATGATCTCCAAAGCGATGCTCAATGATCTCCCAATAACCTCTTGTTAACCTGGTTATGGTGTAAAAAGCCGAGTAGTTTAATACACTAAAGGTAGTTTTATTAGCAACCGAGGGAATAATTTTGTAGGTTCGTTTATTAACTTTTAGTTCAAAAGGTTCCATAGGCATCCGTTTACACAAATCTATTGTGTAGCATACAGATATGCAAGGGTGATACACCCCGTATTTTAACCCATTTTACGCTACGTATTTTTACCTATAAAAAGGGTTAAAATGGCATTGCTTTTACCAATTCAAGTACTTTGTGTTTTATGGCCGGGTCATTTTCGATGATCTGCACAAGTTCATTATCATCTGATACAGAAACTATTACAAAGTTTTTATCCTGGTTCCAGAAATTACCGCTTATAACTACTTTACCGTTGCTTTTAAGATCATTGTAATAACCGACCCTGTCGGTTAAACATTGTTCATTATCTGCCGGGTTACTAACTTCTTCAAAAAAGAGCATCACGTGATGCGGATCTTTATAGGCTGATGCATGTACCATAAGTTGACTATTTTATTTAATACTTAATTATTAAACTGATTAAGCTAAACAAGTAACCTCTGTTAATATATTACCCGGAGCATTAAAATAAAACCCAAAACCACCACGCAAAGGTGCCGGAGCTTGCGTTACAGCTACTCCCCCTTTTACCAGCCGGTCATAAACTTCGGCAACTTGTTCATGGCTGTCAACCAAAAAACCGATATGAAAAGCATCGGGGTAACTGTTATTGCCATTCCGGTTAAAGGTATCAGCCATAAGCACCAGGACAAAACCATCCTTGCCTTCCATTACGGCCAGCATATTATTACCTTTTACGCCAGTACATTTAAAATTAAAATATTGCTCAAAAAATTCGGAGCAGGCGGCAACATCGGTCACCGGCAAATTAACATGATTAAGTTTAATAGTTGTTGCTGACATATTATTAAGGCTTTAATGCTTTTAAAACCAACCCCAGTGCTTGTTCCATCAGTTTATCATCCAATTTAAAACTGCTGTTCACATAGCTGTTGCCCTGGTTATGAAATTTGATAAGCTGATAAAGAGGCGCATATGCTACCGCCCAATAAACCTCAAAAGGCAGTGGTATCAGTTGCTGCTTTTCTTCTGCATTACGCATAAATGCGCCCAGTACCTGGCCAAAATTAACGGTAAGCATAGCGGTTACTTTTTCATAAAAATGTGTATAGCGCATAATTTCAATAAACTCCATATCTAACGGACATTGCA
>NZ_DASVOB010000701.1:0-6563 GCF_036383575.1 Mucilaginibacter sp. | reverse complement strand
AGTAGTTTTCATTCTCCTGGATTTAGGTTATTGATTTATTAGGGCTTATCGGTTTGAAAAGGTGATGCGGGCAAACCTTCTTTATTATACAGATTTGCTCCCTCCGGGTTATCGGCCCATGCGTACCTCACATAAAGCGGTGCAGGGATCTTATCGTTCCAAACCAGCACCTTATCCCCCTTAATGACAGCCTTTGCCCAAACAAACTTTTTATCAGCACCGGCTATTGCAAATTGCGACAATTCCTCACCATCCCCGGTGACAAGCCCTGAGCCTGTGTTTTTAAAAGTAACCTCGATTCTATTTCCGTCAACCTTAGCCGATTGATAGATCGGGCCGGATGGCACCACATTCACATCACCATAAGCAACATATTCGGCAGCCCGGGCAAGCCGCTCCCCTACAGTTTTTTTATTGAGAGGATGGATATCATTCCATTCACCGGCCTCAAGCGTAACTGCCATACCCGTATTGGGGACTTCAAGGGCACTTAGCTGCCCGTTGCGCAATTGGGCCAGGCTGCTTTCTGTAGGCGAATACTGCACCTCGTTAAAGTTGGGAAGCTGGGCGTAAATAAAAGGAATATTGCTCTGCTGCCAGTTATTGCGCCAATCAGCAATAAGGGCCTTTAGCAGCCTGCCATATTCAAATGCGCGGGAAGTATTGCTTTCACCCTGGTACCAAACTATCCCTTTAATGGTATAATTGATAACGGGTGCCACCATGGTATTGTAAAGGCCGGTCGGCTCATTTTGGGCCGAAAATTCAGGTTTTACCCTAACCGGTTCAAACACCTGCCCTACCTTGTATTGCCAGTCGCCGCGAAGATCGGTAGTATCACCGGCTATTGCCAGGTAGTACCTTTTTTCGGGCACAAAACCGCCTTTACCTGATGTATTGGTAACCCGTACCACAATAATGTTTTTGCCCGGCTTTAATAATCCGGCGGGCACTGTATAACGCCTTGGCGGGTACTGATAGGTAATGTTCCCAACCTGCCTGCCGTTAACATAGGTTTGATCGGCATCTATTATCCTGCCTAAAAACAGTTTAGCCGCTTTACCCTGTACCGATGCGGGCAGGTTTATTTCTTTCCTGAACCACACTACCCCATTCAGACCTTTTACGCCTTGATCGGCCCAGTAGCCGGGCAGCCAGAAATGGTGCCACTTGTGCGGTAAATAGGAAGTATCATACCATGGTTTGGCTTCATTTAAACCTTTATCTGCATCAAGCGGTTCCGCTGGCTCCGGGCGCTTTTTCAACACGCTATCCATAAAAGCGGTATTGCTAAATTGAGCAATGCGGTTATGATATGATTGGATATCTTTTAATCCGTCAGCACTGATCCAGGCCTCTATAGGCGTACCGCCTACACTTGAGTTAATGATGCCTATAGGCACATGATATTTTTGGTAAAGCTGTTTAGCGAAAAACCAGGATGCAGCGCCAAAACCCAAAACGGTTGCCGAATCGGCCTTAACCCATTTGCCGGGTAACAGGTCCGGATGCTGTTTGGTTACATCGGATTCCGTTTTCACAAAAAAATTCCTGATCTGCGGATAATTGGCATTGGCTATTTCCCCTGGATACCTTTCCTTTACCCGCTCCATGGGTAAAACCATGTTCGACTGCCCCGAGCAAAACCATACATCGCCAACTAAAATATCGCGGAGAGTAATATGGTTATTACCGGTGATCTCCATAGTATATGGCCCTCCGGCTTTCATTGCCTGAAGGGTCACTTTCCAAGAACCGCTTTGATCTGTAATAGTACGGTATGTTTTATGTTGAAAATTAACAGTGATCTTTTCCCCGGCATCAGCCCAGCCCCAAATCTTTACTTTGGCATCGCGCTGCAATACCATGCCATCGGCAACCAATTGCGGCAAACGCACTACCCCATAGCACGGTAATATAAAACAGGCATACAGCGCGACAAGTAATAGCTTCACTGACCTCATAACTCCGAAAATTTTATTGATGGTTTATTTCACTAAGTAACAAATAAAAAAAGATTTGTGCAATCGATTGCACAAATCTTTTTTTATTTAATTATTCAATGCTTAGTTACATAAAGCGGATGCCTCTTCAATTAATTCCATTGGTCAGTAAATGATCATAAATGTGCTGACAGGCTGTATTTCAGTATTAATGAGCATTTTTTTGTTTAAAATCGCATTTATCAAAACAGGCAGATGGCTAAAACAAGAAATATTAAACCAGATCAAAAGATCTCGTTCAGAGAGCGCCTGTCTGCCTTAAGCAATCTCCCCGAGTTTTTCAGGCTGGTATGGCAAAGCAGTCCGGGCAAAACAAGCATGAGCTTTCTGTTACGCATTGTGCGTTCGGCCATGCCGGTAGCTTTGTTGTATGTGGGAAAACTGATCATCGACCAGGTGGTATTGCTTAACCGACACGGCGGAAGTCAGCATGAATTGTGGAAACTTGTCATCATCGAATTTTTACTGGCCGTGGTAACCGATGGATTAAACCGGATGATCAGCCTGATGGATAACCTGCTTGGTGATCTTTTTGCTAACTATACCTCGATGCGTATTATGCGCCATGCAGCCACGCTCGACCTGGAACAATTTGAAGATTCCGTATTTTATGATAAACTGGAACGGGCAAGGCAGCAAACCGTTGGGCGTACCGTACTTTTATCGCAGGTAATGAGCCAGATCCAGGATTTTATATCCATTGCTTTCCTGCTAACCGGCTTATTGACTTTAAACCCCTGGCTAATCCTGTTGCTGCTTATAGCCATTATCCCCTCATTTATGGGCGAAAGCTATTTCAACAGCCAGAACTACGCACTCACCAGGAGCCAGACACCCGAAAGACGAGAACTGGATTATGTACGTTACCTGGGTGCAAGCGATGAAACAGCCAAAGAAGTTAAGATCTTCGGCTTGTCTGATTTTATTATCAACCGCTTTAAAACATTATCCGATAAATTTTATGCCGATAACAGTAAATTGGCTGTGCGGCGTTCTGCCTGGGGTACATTTTTTTCCATCTTAGGCAGCGCGGGTTATTACGCAGCTTATGGTTTTATCATTTATCAAACGGTAACGGGCAAATCTTCCGTAGGTACGCTAACCTTCCTGGCCGGTTCATTCCGGCAGCTTAGCAGTTTAATGGAAAATTCGCTGAACCGCTTTACATCAGTTTCACAGGGTGCTATCTATCTTAATGATTTCCATGAGTTTTTTGAGATCAAACCTAAGATCAAAGTTGCTGCATCTCCTTTGCCATTCCCAAACCCAATAAAACAGGGATTCACATTTGAGGATGTGGGTTTTAAATACCACAATACCGAATCATGGGCCAACAGGCACCTGAGCTTTACCCTGCACCCCGGCGAAAAGATCGCCCTGGTTGGCGAGAACGGTGCGGGCAAAACTACGCTTGTTAAACTGCTGGCCCGCTTATACGATCCTACAGAAGGCCGCATCCTGCTGGATGGTGCCGATCTGAGAGATTATGATATTGCCGGTCTCCGGCTAAACCTGGGCATCATTTTCCAGGATTATATCCGTTACCAGATGAGTTTTTCGCAGAACATTGCGGTAGGAAATATTGATGAACTGGCCAATACCGAACTGATCCGTAAGGCAGCCCATGAAAGCCTTGCCGATGTACTCGCGGCCAAACTGCCGTTAGGCTATGAGCAATGGCTGGGCAGGCGGTTTAACGAAGGTGTGGAGTTATCGGGCGGAGAATGGCAGAAAGTAGCACTGGCAAGGGCTTATATGAAAGATGAGCAGGTACTTATCCTTGACGAGCCAACAGCAGCGCTTGACGCCCGGGCAGAATACGAGGTATTCCAGCGTTTTTCCTCTCTGACCCAAGGAAAATCAGCTGTACTTATTTCACACCGCTTTTCAACAGCACGCCTGGCCGACCGTATCATCGTATTAGAGAAAGGCAAGATCCTTGAAGCTGGAACTCATCAGGAATTAATGGCCAACAATGGTCGCTATGCTGAATTATTTAGTTTACAGGCGGCAGGGTATCAGTAAAATGCGGTTTAAGTAAAGTATGCGTTGGGTCATGAAGAAGAAATGACGTATCTCCACCGCGTCATTGCGAGTAACCATCAGGGAAACCCCGAAAAAAACCGTGATGACGTATAAAATATATTTTAGCGACGGTGTGCAGGGGCCGCGTTAGGGATTGCAGTGTAAAGCCCACAGCGCGTGAAGGGAATGCGGGCAGGAAAGGCGAGGACTTGTAACGGAAAGCCCGGGCCGGAGGCAACGCCCACGTTAGAAAATTGACTTTAAAAACATTCTTGATAATCAGCAACTTACAATCAAGTCATTATAAGAAACGAAGCAATCCCAAACTATACAGGGCGACTTGCTTAGCTGCTCTGCTAATCGGGGATTGCTTCGTACCTCGCAATGACGATCTTTTTATTCGTTTTTAACCGAACTTCGGGGTTCGGGGCAAAAAACCTCTACCACCAGGAGCTCACATCTATGACTTCTTTTGCCCGCTTAGTTTAGCTACAACCAGGTTGCCAACCTTGTTACCCTGAACAATACCATTATCAATAGCATCCATAAAATGGATGCCGCCCCAAAACCTGGATATTGCAGCTTCTTTGGCGGCCTGCGTAAAGGAATTGAAATGGCGCGGCGGTACGCCGAAATTCACTTCTACATCATCGGTATATTTAAAATTATCGCCCAGGTAATGCGTAAGGATAACCGCTGCTGTTGATGAAACTACCGAATGCCCGCTGATATACTCGGGGAAAGGCGGGGTTTGCAGCAGGGGTTTCCAATGCGGATCGAGGTACTTACGGATAGCAGTTTCGGGCCTGATGCGGTTAGTGCGGTACTTATCTTCCCAGCAGCAAATAAAGCCATCAAGCAGCCCTATGGCCACTGCCGTATTAACCTGTACCGTTTTGGAGAACCCGGTTTTGGCCTGCTTACAGGCAATTGCCGTTATCCCCATCCAGTGTGCCCCCGGCGAGATCTTTTTTAGACCAATAAGCATGTGCCCGTCGTTTTGAACAGCAAAAGGGTTACAATCCCAAAAATTGGCTATATCTTTTTCTTCCTGTTTTAAACCGTTGCCGCTTTTAGCGTAGCTCATTTGCAGGTATTTATAAAAAAGCGAGTTTTTATCGGTTGAAAAAGGAATAGGCGCATCGGGAACAAACTGCGAAGCCGAATCAAGCGTCATGGGCCGGATAGTGTTAAAATAAGGCTCGACCGGCAACATGTAAGCAGGAGGTGTAAGGTCCCAGCTACCCGGTGTTTGTTTAACTTTATAGCGCGGGTAATTACTTATTTTCCGGTAGCCATCGGCCTTGGCATAAGCCAGGATCTGTTTGCTGATTGCTTTGGCGTAACTTTTTGAGCTATCAACAACTTCGCTGCTAAAACCAATATTTTTGCACGAATCAATAAAGGAAGCCTCATATCCCAGCATCAAAGCACCTGATGGCTGTAGCTTGGCTGCCGTTTCAAACATGGCCAGTATCGTGCTGAGCTGATAATTATAAACGGCATTTTGTTTGGGGGGCTTGATATCAGGATATTGATTCAATATGCCGTGCATACTGCTGATCTGCTTATCGTTTTCGGCAACAACCTCATATCCGGCAAGGCAGGTATAAGTATAAAAACGAGCAGCCAGGGGCGGATTGGTAACATCGTGCACCATTACGCTGGTCATGTGATTTATCACCTTGCTCACATCCTGGTTGGTTAATTCGGGTTGCTTTTTCGGGCTACAGCTCATCATTCCAAATAAGCCACAGGCCGGTATCAGCATTAACAATTTTTTCATTGCTTTTTATTATTGCTTATATGCCTTTAGTTTGCCTTTATCAAGGGCAAACAGTAAAATATTATTTAATTGAAGTACGCTCCTTACATCACCACGAATGTTAAAGCCTGATTGCGGTTGACTTATGTATTGATAATTACCCTTACCATCGCCTTTTAGCAGTACGCCATAATTGGCATCATATTTACCAAAGCGGATGCGGGCCTTGTTAATGTTGCCGCAAAGCAAAAGATCGTCTTTTCCATCGTGGTAATAATCAAGCGTGGTAATAGTAAAAACCGGCGAATACTGGGCCTGCAAAGGTAATGCGACCTGCTTTAACCGCCCTTGCCCATTACTGATAAAGCAGGCTGTTGCAAGCTCGTTGGTTGTCAGTTTTTTTACGCCTTTCAATTCTTCAGGGGTAAAGATCTTATCCATAGTGGCATCGGCGTAGCTTTTATAATCAGGGAACCGGCCGCGCATAACACTTAACTGATCGAGCAATTCATCGCGGCTTACAAAGGGGTAGCTTTTATGCTGAATGTAAAAACACAGCATAGGGTCGACTGAACCATTGTCGTCAAAGTCTTTATAAAACATTTCGGCAGGCTCGGCGTCACTTGCTTTGCACTGGGTATTTAACCCGACGGTCCCGGCAATAATATCGGGGTGACCGTCATGGTTGATATCGCTTACCTGTAAACAGTTCCACCAGCCGGCATATTTTTTATCAAAGTATTTCACAGTGGCATCAGTAAGTTTAGCGC
>NZ_DASVOB010000700.1:0-4515 GCF_036383575.1 Mucilaginibacter sp. | reverse complement strand
GTGCCGATACTTTGGTGCTGCCTAATACAATACTGCTCATCTCGCCCAATAACAGTTTGAGAATAAAGCCTGGCACATTAGGGGCCCACAAAGGTTTGCGTAAATGTTTGGCAACGGTTTGGGTGAGCTGTTTGTTAGTAACCGGGTTTGGAGCAACCATATTGTAAACACCACTAAGATCTTTATTTTCGATGCCTAACAGGTACATATCCACCACATCCTGCCAATGGATCCACGGTACCCATTGTTTTCCGCTGCCGATAGGGGAGCCAACATACAATTTTATGGGCTGTGCAAGTGTTGGTAGTGCTCCGCCATCCTTATCCAGCACAACACCGGTGCGGAATTTTAAAACCCTCGTACCGAGCTTTTCGCCCTCATCAACAGCAGCTTCCCATAACACACAGCATTGGGCGATAAAGTCGGCCGTAGGCGCGCTGGTTTCAAGCATCAGTTCATTACCCCGGTTGCTATAGTATCCAATTCCCGATGCAGAAATAACCGAAGTAACCTGGTGCTGTTTACGTTTCATGAGGTCATATACCAGTTCAATAGATTTTACGCGGCTATCAATCAGGTCTTTTTTGCGGGCATCTGTCCATCTTTTTTCGGCAATGCCCGAACCGGCCAGGTGTACTATGGTATCAACCCCATCAATGCAATGCTCATCGATGATGCCTTTACCGATATCCCATACAAAGGTTTTTACCCGGGTATCACTACCCGCCTTACGGCTTAAATGACTTACCGTATATCCCTTAGCTAACAAAGCTTTGGTAAGATGCCTGCCCAATAATCCCGATCCGCCGGTTAGTAATATACTTCGTGTCATTTTACTTTGTGTCATTTTTGCTTTGCAGTCATTAGGTCATTTTTACTTCGTGTCATTGTGCTGCGCGTCATTAGATCATTTTTACTTTGTGTCATTGAGTCATTATGCAATTGGCATCCATGCTCAGCAATGACTCAATGACGCAAAGTAAATGACTCAATGACCCTTTTCGGTGTAATTAACAATTTCTCTTGCCATGCCGTTAAATATAAACAAGTGAAACGGCCACATGGCATACCAGTATAGGCGGCCCCACAGGCCATTGGGCCTAAAGGTAGCTACCTGGCTTAAACTTTGCCTGCCCTGGCGTTCAATTATTTTAAATTCAAGCCAGGCTTCGCCCGGCAGCTTCATTTCGGCGTACAGGAGCAGGCGTTTATTTTCACGGTCGGCAAGCAGAACGCGCCAAAAATCAATCACATCACCCGGGGCAATATTGATATCGCTGGTGCGCCCCCTGCGTGAGCCTACACCGCCGAAGATCTTATCCAAAAAACCGCGGATATTCCAGATCCAGTCCCAGTAATACCAGCCGCGGTTACCGCCTATGGAAAGCACATTGGTAAACACTTCACTGGCCGGGCGGTCAAAAGGCATTTTTACCTTATACTCCTGTGTTCCGTTTTGGGGGACTTTGATTTGATCCATAAAGCCCGGATTAAGATAGCCCTGGTTAAAAGCATCCTTCCAGCTTGAAACAATAGAGTTTTGCTCTATTTTAACAAAGGCAAGCTCGAGACATTCCTGATAGGTAAGGCATTGACGGGGCACCACGTCGTCAATACTGTGATCATGCATACTAGTTTCGTTCTTCATGCTATTCACCAGGCTTTGGGCAAGGGTATAGCTTGTTGAAGTAACAAAGTACAGCCAGTATGATGATATTTTAGGTGAGAGAAAAGGTATGGTGATCATATACCTTTTCAGCTTACGCACTTTGGCATAGGTAAGCATCATTTGTTTGAACGAAAGGATATCCGGCCCACCGATATCGAAAGTTTTATTGAGCGATTTTTCGTTCAGCATTACCCCTTCCAGGTAGCCCAGCACATCGCGTATACCAATGGGCTGACATTTGGTATTTACCCAACGGGGTACTGTCATAACAGGAAGTTTTTCGGTAAGGTCGCGAATGATCTCGAACGAGGCGCTGCCGGAACCTATGATAATAGCTGCCCGTAAAACAGTTAATGCAGCGTTGCCTTCTTTCAGTACATCTTCCACATGTCGTCTTGATTCGAGGTGGCGGGAGAGGTTATTATCATTGGTGATCCCGCTTAAAAATATAGTTTGTTTGCAGTTGGTTTTATCAAGCGACTGTACAAAATTATGGGCCGAAAGTGCTTCAAGTGCGGTAAAATCCTGCGTTTGTGCCATGGAATGCACCAGGTAATAGGCCGCGTCAACATCTTCAGGAAAGGATTCGATATTTGACTCTTTGAGCAGGTCTCCTGTTATTAAGGTAACCTGCCTGCTAAAGTCGCTGTGCTCATGAAATCGACGCTTATCCCGCACAAGGCAAACCACGTCATGGCCTTTCTCCAGCAAAACAGGGATAAGCCGTGTACCTATGTAGCCGTTAGCACCAGCAAGCAAAACCTTCATGCTTAGTGAAACAACAAAAAAGGCAGGCTGTTTTAACCAACAACGCCTGCCATGTAATATGTTTATAAAATGATCAAAACTTAAATATTTACGCTGTCAACCACAACTACTTTACTGCAAAGCGGTTTGGCATATTCTTCGGCAAATATCACGTGAGTAGGATCAACCTGGTAAGCTTCCTGAGCTTCGGGTGTATCAAATAATATCAATAGCGATACATCGTATGAACGATCGATCACATCGCGGTTAGTATCAGCGGGCACACCGATATGTATATCGCGGATGTGTGAAATAGGAAGGAGAATGTTAAGCCCTTCAATCAGTTTGTCTTTATCGGCTTTGTTTTTAAGCCAAAAGTGTACATGGTGCACGAATGTGTTTTGGAGTATTGGCATGGATAAAAAGTTATCGTTATTGATTTATTTTAATGTATACAACCTACATAAATTTTAGATTTTATTGAGAAGGCACTAATAGGTTGAAGTGATTTTAGTGCACTGTCGGCGCTTGACTTATTTTCGTAGATGCCAGTTACAAGCGCTATCATCTTTTTATTAGAATTGTTTTTATACGACTGCAAATATTCAAGACTCAATGTTTTAGAAGGATCCCTCCGCATAACATATTGCCCGGCAAGTATATCGTCATCATAATTGTCCGGAAGTTTGATGAGGTCTTTTTGCTTGTCATAATACTGGTCCATTGTATCAATGGCAATGCCGGTAGCTCGATTAAGCTCAAACATTTTATCTCTTAATGAATAATAATTAAAACCTGTATCAGCAACTACCACATAGTAATCAGCATAAGCGTCAGATTGCTCGTCCATATCAGATATGACAGCAGCAGTTGGTTTAACCGCACTCAAAGTTTTATGAGAAGCTGCTAAAACCTTAACGGGTTTAGCTTTTTGAAGGGCAGTATATACCGTATTTGGCTTTGACTTGCAGGCAGCCAGTAAACACACTATTAACAATAAGTATAATACTTTCATATACGGCTATAGGTTCACTCAAATATAGCTGAATTATTTAATCGCCGCCCGTTGCAAACCCAAAACTACCGGCTTCCTTAATATTCCAGTACCACATGTGGCTTAAATGTATCTGTTTTTACTTCAGCCTTAAGCTCATGCAAAATATTGTACAATCCAAAGTTAGTCCGGTTTACATAAATGAAATGTTTAACGCCGCGGGCCTGTTTAAATTCAGGCATTTTGGATATGCGCTCGCCAAAGCCATATAATTCGTCAAAAAATGCTGTCTGGCTAAAATCAAAAGTATCGGTGATGTATGGCTGGGCAAACAGGCTGATCATCTCTTTGTACTGCGTATAATAAAATTCGATCTGCGCCGGGGTATCATCCCTGTGGATCATATCCAACTGGCGGAATGCCTTAATGGTTTCTTCCTTGTTGTCCAGCAAATTAGTTGAGGTAAGGGAGAAGAAAGGATAGTAAAAATCCTCTGGCATTTCCTTAATACAGCCAAAATCAATAACGCCAAGTTTACCCTCAGGCGTGATCATGAAATTGCCGGGATGTGGATCTGCATGTACTGCACGAAGCTCATGCTGCTGGAAATTATAAAAATCCCACAAAGCCTGCCCTATCTGGTTGCGCAGCTCCTGCGATGGATTGGTGGCTAAAAACTCTTTCAGGTGTTTGCCTTCCAGCCAGTCCATCGTAATGATCCGCTTGCTGCTTAGCTCTGGGTAATATTTAGGGAAAACAACATTATTGAGATTGGCACAAGCATTGGAAAACTCAACGGAACGGCGAACTTCCAGTTCATAATCGGTTTCTTCAAGCAGGCGTTCTTCAACCTCTTTCATGTAAACATCCAGTTCCTTTTCGCTCATGCCCAGCATCCGGAAGGCAATGGGTTTTACCATTTTCAGATCGGACGAAATAGAATCGCCAACGCCAGGATACTGGATTTTAATAGCCAGTATTTTTCCATTCAAATCAGCCTGGTGCACCTGGCCGATAGAAGCTGCGTTAGACGAGTGAATGTTGAACTTATCAAATATCTTATCGGGCGTTTTGCCGAAGTATTTTCTGAAAGTTTGTACGATGA
>NZ_DASVOB010000699.1:0-38783 GCF_036383575.1 Mucilaginibacter sp. | reverse complement strand
GTTGCCCAGGATATGATTGTTGGTGAGGTTGATTGCGGTACCATAAGAGGTATTTATACAACTGCACTGAAAGATAACGAGGATATTGTTGAGCCATTATATGACCGTATTTTAGGTCGTACTACACTTCATGATGTTCATGACCCTATTACTAACGAATTGTTAGCATTAGCTAGTCAGGACCTTACCGAAGAGGTAGCTAAAAAGATCGAGAACTCGCCGCTTGAGGGCGTTGAGATCCGCTCGGTATTAACCTGCGAAAGCAAGCGTGGTGTTTGTGCATTATGTTATGGCCGTAACCTTGCAAGCGGTAAACGCGTGCAAAAAGGTGAAGCGGTTGGTGTAATTGCAGCACAGTCAATCGGTGAGCCGGGTACACAGTTAACACTTCGTACATTCCACGTGGGTGGTACCGCATCAAACATCGCGGCTGAGTCACAGATCAACGCTAAGTTTGATGGTATCATTGAATTTGAAAACGTACGTACCGTAACCTTTGAAACCGCCGAAGATGGCGCTGTTGATGTGGTATTAGGCCGTTCGGGCGAGTTCCGTATTATTGAGGCCGGAAGCAATAAAGTAATTGTTACCAACAACATTCCGTACGGTTCATACCTGTATGTAAAAGATGGCAGCAAGATCACAAAAGGCGACCGTATCTGTTCATGGGATCCGTACAACGCGGTGATTATATCTGAATTTGCAGGTATTGCCCAGTTTGACGCCGTATTGGAAGGTATTACTTTCCGTGAAGAAAGTGACGAGCAAACCGGTCACCGTGAAAAAGTGATCATCGATACCAGGGATAAAACTAAAAACCCTGCTATCCAGATCTCTGATAATAAAGGTAACATCATTAAAGGATATAACATTCCTGTAGGTGCACACATAGCTGTTGATGAAGGCGACAGGTTACAAACAGGTCAGGTTATTGCAAAAATTCCTCGTTCAACTGGTAAAACCCGGGATATTACAGGTGGTTTACCACGTGTAACCGAGCTATTTGAAGCACGTAACCCTTCAAACCCAGCTGTAGTAACTGAAATTGATGGTGTGGTAACTTTAGGTGGTGTAAAACGCGGTAACCGCGAGATCACCATTGAATCAAAAGACGGCCAGGTTAAGAAATACCTTGTACCACTTTCAAAACACATCCTTGTACAGGATAATGACTTTGTTAAAGCTGGTATGCCACTGTCAGATGGTTCAATATCTCCGGCAGATATCCTTGCTATCAAAGGCCCTGCGGCAGTTCAGGAATACCTTGTTAATGGTATCCAGGAAGTTTATCGCTTACAGGGTGTGAAGATCAATGATAAGCACTTTGAGGTTATTGTTCACCAGATGATGCAGAAAGTATCAATCGAAGATGCGGGTGATACCCGTTTCTTAGAGCGTGAAGCTGTTGACGGCTGGGATTTCATGACTGAGAATGATGAAATTTATGACAAGAAAGTCGTTACCGATCCAGGTGACTCAACTACACTAAAATCTGGTCAGATAGTTTCATTGCGCCGCTTACGTGACGAAAACTCGGTATTGAAACGCCGCGACCTTAAACTGGTTGAAGTGCGTGACGCTATCCCTGCAACATCAAGCCCGATACTGCAAGGTATCACCAGGGCATCATTAGGTACTAAGTCGTTTATATCGGCAGCATCGTTCCAGGAAACTACCAAAGTATTGAACGAAGCAGCTATAGCAGGTAAAAAAGACAATATGCTTGGTCTGAAAGAGAACGTTATCGTAGGTCACTTAATACCTTCAGGTACAGGTTTACGCGAGTATGAAAATATCCGTGTAGGCTCACAGGAAGAGTTTGACCGCCTGATGGCTTCAAAAGCAGAAGAGTTAGAGGCTTAACCTTTAGTTATTCAAATATTTATCAAGCCTCCCGGTTATCCGGGAGGCTTTTTTTTATGCTTTTTTTAAAATAGTTAAAACAAAAGCAAAATATCCCTGTTCTACGTTCGACCTTATGAAAGCAGAATATAAGATGGACTTATATTCTTAAAAGCTATATTTGCCTGGCATTTACCACCGCAAAAAGACAGTTTATGAAGAACGTCTTTTTGTTATTTTAGTAGCATGGAAGAACAAAATGAAAATCAGCTCAATATCGAGCTTTCGGAAGAAATTGCAGAAGGTACCTACTCAAACCTGGCTATCATTACCCATTCAAATTCAGAGTTTGTATTGGATTTTATCCGGGTTATGCCCGGCGTACCAAAAGCTCGGGTAAAGTCGCGGATCATATTAACCCCTGAGCATGCCAAACGTCTCCTTTCGGCGTTGGAAGATAACATTGAAAAGTATGAAACCAATAACGGCCGCATCAAGGTACAGCCCGATCATCCAGGTTTTCCTATGAATTTTGGTGGCACAATGGGACAAGCATAATTTTGATTATTATATTAAAATGCACTTTTGATTAAAAAAAAGTTATGTTTTACCTCTTTAATCCAAAAAATTAATATTAAAAGCTTGTTTTGCCAAAAAAAGTATATATATTGCAACGTTTTAAAACCTATACGTTTAAAGCAAATGACACCCTTAATCCTATGAGAAAACACTTCCTATTAGGTACATTTCTGTTCATTTTTGTACTGACTTTTTCTACATTTTTTTTCTCTTGTAATTCAACAAAAAAAATCAAATATTTTCAGGATTTGGCCGATAGCGGCAGTTTGAAGACTGTGGTAAGTGCCGAATATAAGGCTCCTGTAATACAGATCGACGATATATTGACGATTATTGTTAGTAACGCAGATCCGCTTTCTACAGCTGTTGTTAATGTGGGAAACATTCCTGTATCCAGTATAGGCATGCCATTGAGTGCGCCGTCTTTGAATCAACAGGTGTCTTCGGGGTATCTTGTTGATAAAGAAGGATTTGTTGAATTGCCTATCTTAGGTAAGATTAAGGTTTTAGGATATACTACTTCTGAAGCTAAAGAGGTTATAAGAGCTGTTGCTCTTAAATATTATAAAGATGCTGTTGTTATTGTTCGCTATGCTAATTTTAAAATTAGCATAACTGGTGAAGTAGCAAAACCCGGAGTTTACGTAATGCCTAACGAGAAAGTTAGTATAATTGATGCAATAGCTATTGCAGGTGATCTTACAATTTTTGGAAAGCGCGAAAATGTGCTTTTAATACGAGAGAATTCTGACGGAACAAAAACGCCATACAGGATCAACCTGAAAAAAAGCGATATACTGTCTAATCCTAATTACTATTTAAGACAGAACGATATAGTGTATGTAGAGCCCAGAAAAGCTAAATCTGACGCGACTGATGCTTCGCAGCAAAAGTATGTTACAATTGCTGGTGCCTTGTTATCTATTATCCTTGTGTTAGCTTATCGCGTTAAGTAACCTACTCATTTTGAGTTTATTTGTATTGTTATTTTGATTGCCAATGTGCACGAGTAAATTAATCAGGCAATAGAGAAGCATTTGTTAAATTTTAACTGTTTACATTCAACTACTTTACCAAAATTTAAATACTGATGGATACACAAAATCCAATTGCAACTAAGCACGCTGATGAAGATGGATTTGACTATAAGAAGCTTGTTGGGAAGATACTTTTTAACTGGCGGCTGTTTTTGATCAGTGTTATTTTGTTTACAGCTTTAGGTTACTTGTATAAAAAGCACAGTAATCCTAATTACGAAATAAAATCAATGATCCTTGTAGAGGCTGATGATAAGAATAGTTCTATAGGAGGAATGGGTGACCTTACAGATTTTTCTTCCCTTTTAGGCGTACCTAATAACGCTGAAAACGAGGTTGAGATTTTAAAATCGAGAAGTGTACTTGAAAAAACAGTAAAAGATCTTAATCTGAATGTGACAACTTACCGGAAAGGTAAACTGCGAAAAGATGAATTATTTGATGAAGCTCCTTTTGCTGTACAGGTGATTTTGAAAAATGATTCAATAGATGGAAGGGATTATAATGTGGAGATCCAAAATAATATTCTTCATATAACTAACAGTAAGGACGATGTCGATTTAAAGACCAAGTTTGGGACAGTTGTTGACCTGCCGATGTATAAATTAATATTCAATCGCAAACCAGGGGTGATCAATGGGCATGGTTATACATTGACGATAACTTCATTTGAATCAGCGATAGAAAGTTTTCAAAAAAGTTTATCTATAGATCTTTCAAGTAAAACCACCACAACTATTGATCTTTCACTAAAATATCCAAATTCTAAAAAAGGCGAAGCTATATTGAATAAATTAATGTCGGTGTATTTGGTATCAAACCTTCAAAACAAGGTCCAAATAGCAGATAGCACTTTATCATTTATTGATGAACGACTGAATTTAGTTGGACAGCAACTTTCGGGTGTTGAGAAGGAGTTTGAGCAATTTAAGAAGAAAAACCAACTTGCTGATATAGCAGAACAATCAAAAGCTATGATTGGGGTAGCCGAAGATTATCAAAAGCAATTGGCTACACTTGATGTGCAGATTTCGGTAATCCACGATCTTCAAAACTTTCTTAATAATCCCAACAACAAAAAGATCATACCAGGAAGTTTAAGTGTACAGGATCAGGCTTTTATAACAACTGTTCAGCAATATAATACATTATTATTGGAACGCGATAGACAATCAGTGACGAATACAGATGACAATCCTGTGATAAAAACACTTGACTCGCAGATTGATGGATTCAGAACTATTTTGCTGAAGAATTTAAATTCATACCTACAGAGTTTATTGGTAAGTAGAAAAAAGATCGAATCGCAGAATACAACATTCTCAAATAAAATAGAAACTGTTCCTTCAAAATCGAGAATCTTCTTGGATTATGCCCGGCAGCAGGCAGTAAAAGAGGAATTGTATTTGTTTTTATTGAAAAAACGTGAAGAAACAGCCATATCTAAAACATCTACTATTTCAACGGCACGGATTATTGATGCTGCAAAAAGTAACTATACTGCGGACGTTTCCAAAGTAAATTTAGTTGCTTTGATATTTCCTATTTTTGGTTTTATTCTCCCCCTCATTTTCCTCTCACTTAGAGAACTGTTCAATGTGAAGATAGTTTCAAAGCAAGATGTGGCCGAAAATAGTAAGATTCCGGTTGTTGGAGAAATTAGTCATAGTGGAGAGAATATTAGTTTAGCGGTTGAAGATAAGTCTCGCTCAATTATATCGGAACAATTTAGGGCTCTGAGAACCAACTTGCAATACCTCTTTAAAACTAACAAATGTCAGACGATTTTGGTAACGTCTAGTATGAGTGGTGAGGGGAAATCTTTTATTACCTTGAATATTGGTAGCGTATTGGCGTTGAGCGGCAAGAAAGTAGTTTTTATGGAGCTTGACTTGCGTAAGCCAAAGTTATCTGCCAATATGGGCATGGATATAAAAAATGGTTTTACTAATTATATAGTATCAGATAGTGATGATATTGAGCCTTATTTGAAGCCGACCTGGTTTAGCGAAAACTGCTTTCTTATGAGTTCGGGGCCGATTCCTCCAAACCCATCTGAATTGTTGCTTCACTCAAAAACAGCAGATTTAATAGCTAAGTTGAAAGAAAGATTCGACTACATTATAATCGACTCCGCTCCGGTAGGGTTAGTTTCTGATACCTTGTTGATAGAGAATTTTTCGGATGTGACTTTATACATAGTTCGTCAAAAATATACCTTTAAGTCTCAGTTAGAGATTGTAAATAACTTAAAAGAGACAGGTAAATTGAAACATCCTTATCTTGTTATTAATGATATCAAGCAAGAGAAATCTGGCTATGGCTATGGGTACGGCTATGGATATGGCTATGGTTACGGTTATGGTTACGGTTATGGCAGCTACGGCGAAACCGATGAAAAGAAAGTAAGTTTTTGGAGTAGAGTATTTGGAAGAAAATAGCTATTCTCCCGGTTTGAGAATATATCTGGTATAGAAGTTCGAAATGCTTATGGATCCTATTTGTAGTTTAATTATACGGTCATATAATGAAGAGAAGCATATACGGCAATTGCTAGAGGGTATAAAATGTCAAACTGTAATCGATTCGCTCGAAGTAATATTAGTTGATTCAGGTTCCACTGACGACACTGTGAAAATAGCGAAAGAGTATGGTGTAAAGGTAATTTATATCAAACCTGAAGATTTTTCATTTGGCAGGGCCTTGAACAAAGGCTGTAAAGAAGCGAAGGGGGAATTTTTGCTGTTTGCAAGCGCACATGTTTATCCACTATTTAAAAATTGGATAGAGAAGATGCTATATCCATTTCGTGATGAAAATGTGGCATTGGTATACGGACGTCAGGTTGGAAATGAATTTACTAAGTACTCGGAGGAACAGTTATTCAGAAAGTGGTTCCCTGTTCGGTCTAATTACAATCAGCTAATCCCATTCTGTAATAATGCTAACGCTGTTGTGAGAAGGGAATTATGGGAGAGTCAGCATTATGATGAAAGCCTTACCGGTTTGGAAGACTTGGACTGGGCTTCCAAAATACAATCGAAGGGTTATAAGATCGCATATGAGGCTACAGCTACGATTGTACATGTGCATGAGGAAACACCAGCCCGTATAAAAAATAGATATAGGAGAGAAGCGATAGCATTGAAGATCATATATCCATCTGAGCAATTTTCGTTCTTTAGCTTTGTTAGGCTTACCCTGGCCAATATTATTTCTGATTCTTTCCACTCCATACATGACAGGCAGCTGTTCAGACAAATAGGATCGATTGTTATGTTTCGGTATATGCAGTTTTGGGGAACTTATTTAGGCTACTCCCAAAATCGATATCTAAATGAAACATTGCGAAAGAGGTTGTATTATCCTAATGATTTGAAGAGAAAAGGTAAAGTGAAAGCGGAATCGAAGGAGATTACAGATATGGGAGAAAGAATATCCTATAATTTATAGGTGCTTTTTAAAGCGATTTTAAATAGATAACGAATTTTTATAATGAATAAGTATAAGCTTACCGCTCTTGTGCCTATGAGGCATTCAAGTGAACGTGTACCAGGTAAAAACTATAGAGACTTTGCAGGTAAACCGTTATTTCACCATGTAGTGCAATCGTTGTTGGATTGTCCGCTAATTGATAAGGTAGTTATAGATACAGATAGCCCCATAGTAATGGAGCAGGCAGCTGAGCACTTCCCGAATGTATTAGTGTTGGAGCGCCCGGATCATTTGCGAGATGGCGGTATAGCCATGAACGATGTATTGTTAAATTGCATTGAGCAGGTACCATCCGATTTCTATTTGCAAACACACAGTACTAATCCAATATTAAGTACTAAGACCATTACTGAAGCGATTGGGAAATTCTTCAGTCTATATCCGATGTATGATTCACTTTTTTCTGTCACAAAAAGGAATGTACGTTTTTGGGATTCATTGGCAAGGCCAATAAATCATAATCAGAATATCCTGTTAAGAACACAGGATCTACCCCCGATTTTTGAAGAGAACTCCTGCATATATATATTCACGAAAGCTATTTTGGAAAGAAAACACAATCGTATTGGAGATCGTCCTTTCTTATTTGAAATGGCCGAGATTGAAGCGCAGGATATAGATGTGGAACTGAACTTTATTGTTGCCGAACTTTTGTATAAAAAATTAAATAACATTTTATAATGAAAGTACTTGTTACATGCCCTCCAATGTTGAAGGCGATCGATCAGCTAAGATATTTATTTGAAGAAAAAGGTATTGAACTTGTTACACCAAATGTTGTGCAGGTACTTAGCGAGGACGAACTTGTTGAGTTAGTACCAACCGTTGACGCCTGGATAATAGGTGATGATCCTGCTACTGAAAGAGTATTCACAGCTGGCAAGGCAGGTAAACTGGTCGCTGCTGTAAAATGGGGAGTTGGGGTTGACAATGTTGATTTTAAGGCCTGCGAGAAATTGGGAATCCCTATTTCGAACACGCCGCGAATGTTTGGTAACGAGGTGGCAGATATGGCACTGGCTTATTTTACCGGTTTGGCGCGGGAGAGCTACCTGGTTGACAGAGAGGTTAGAAAAGGTAACTGGATAAAACCTCCCGGAATGTCGCTTGAAGGAAAGACTGTTGCTTTGATTGGCATTGGCGATATAGGATTAGCTACGGCACGGAGGCTTAAAGCATTTGATGTTAAGATCAATGCCTATGATCCGTTCACGAAATTAACCCCTGCTGAAGCTAACGTAGATCAGATAGTTACTTTTCCTGAAAGATTGGAAGATGCAGATTTTGTTATACTAACATGTGCTCTTACGCCATCAAATTATCATTTAATCAATGCCGAAAGCATTGCCGGTATGAAAGATGGTGTGATTATAATAAATGTGTCAAGAGGGCCGCTTATTGATGAGCAGGCCTTGACTGCCGCGCTCCTGTCTGGTAAAGTTAGATCAGCTGGGTTGGACGTATTCGAAGTAGAGCCATTACCGATCGATAGCCCTTTAAGACAGTTTGAGCAGTGCATTTTTGGTACTCATAATGGCTCTAATACAAGAGAGGCCGTGATAAGGGCAAGCTTAAAAGCTATTGATCTGTTATTCGGCTTTTTAAATATAAAATAAATGAGCGATAAGAAATCTGTTCTGATAACTGGTGTACTTGGTGGTATAGGTAGCCAATTAGCACGCACTTTTAATGAGAACAACTACCGTGTTGTAGGCCTCGATCTGATCGATGAACCATCGCCCTATTGCGAAAAATTTATCAAATTCGATTTGAATAGGTATTGCGCTGATGCTGACTATAAGCAGGAGATGGAAGCTGTATTAAATAAAGAGGTTCCGGAGCTTTTTGTTTTGATAAATAATGCAGCTGTACAGATGCTCGGTAGCCTATCTGAAGTAACAATTCAGGATTGGAACCAAACGCTCAATGTAAATGTAACTGGCCCCCTTATGCTAAGTCAGTTGTTTCTGGATAGGCTGGAACTTTCACAGGGGTCAATAATAAATATAGCGAGTATACATCATCAGCTCACTAAAAGACGCTTCATAGCTTATGCTACCTCAAAAAGTGCGTTGGTGGGTTTAACAAAAGCCCTTTCGGTAGATTTGCAGGGAAGGGTGAGAGTAAACTCCATTAGCCCGGCCGCTATCGATACTCAAATGCTGCGTGAAGGGTTTAACAATGATGAGTCGAAAGTTAAAATGCTTAATGAATTACACCCGAGCCAACGTATAGGAAAGCCACAAGAAGTTTCGCAATTAGCATTATTATTAGCCGAAGATAAACTTGGCTTTATTAATGGTGCCAATTTGAATATTGATGGGGGGATAAGCAACGTTTTAAAGGATTTGGATTAAGCGAGGTTGGTAGTTCTTTAATGGGCATTGATAAGCTCATAACTATTACATCAATCGCTATATATTACCCGGAACAGTTGCGATTACTTATATACACGTGAAATTTAATTACTGGAACGATGAAGGAAGTGTTTCTTAATATAGTATTTACATTTTTAAGAAAGTTTTATCTGAAAGTAAACCATAAGAGAAGTTCAATTTACGTATATACGGATTCTCGTGGTTATAATGTGATAAGCAGGTTCGGAAAAACGCCGCTCGGTTCTTATATACAAAGATTGTTAACAAGGTATAAAGTTACTTATAACATATGTCCGGAGAAATTTACGACTATAGTAGATTTTATCTCACTTTTCCAGACTAAAGAAAATTGGAAGAACTATGACTTCGTTATCATGCACTGCGGAGTAGTTGATTTTTCGCCAAGGCCTCTCAGCAACATAGAGAAAGTTAAGGGTAGCAAAAAGAATGATCCGATTTTTGATGAACTATTTAAAGCCAATGAAGTTCATCAAACTAAATATTTAGGCCCGAAGTACAATAATGAAGAAATAGTTACATTATACTCTGAAGCTTATTTTGAAAGCCATATATGTCCGATTTTACAGAAGATCGAAAATTTGATATGGATCGATTCAAATATGTTTGTAAAAGGGTGGGAGGGCAATTTTACTAAGGGGCGCCCTGAAAATATCCAAACTATAGTAAATAGTTATGACGCTATTTTGGCAAAGTATATAAAAAACAAGATCTCAATAAAAGATTGGACACCCGATGAGATCAAAAGATACACCATAGATAATATACATTTTACGTCTTTGGGTTTTAAGGAGCTAACAAAAAGAATAATTCAGAAATTAGATGGAGCTGACCGCGCGAATTAAACTTATCACTATACAGGCTTGGAATTCGCCTACTTTAAATACCTGGTTAAGCTATTCTACGAAAGCGTTAAGTTTATTTTTAGTATTACCCTTATTATTAAACCGTTTTGCTCCTTCACAAATTGCATTGTGGTATCTGTTTTCAACAGTAATATCATTAGAGGGGCTGGCCGATATGGGCTTTAAGATCACCTTTATAAGAATGATTGCTTATGGTGTAGGGGGTGCTAAAGACATTGATAGTTATTTAACACAGAAAATAGAAACTCACGGAGTATGTAACTGGGATATAATAGCTCGTGTTTTTTCTTTAATGAGGCATATTTATTTAAGGGTTACGCTTCTATTTCTTGTTTTACTAATGACCCTTGGCTCTTGGGCTTTAGCGAAGCCGATTTTACAAGTAGATGATCAATTGGATGCCTGGTTGGGTTGGGGCGTTATAATTCTCGTTTCAGCAGTAAAATTTTACGGGAATATATATTCAAATTATCTTGAAGGATTAAACAAAATCGCTATAGTACGGAGGTGGGAAAGTATAACATCTATTTGTTCAATCATTACAAGTATCGTTGTGCTGTATTACCTGAAGAGTTTGTTGTGGCTTGTGGTTGCCAACCAGGCTTGGGTGTTAGTGAATACCTTTAGGGATATTATGTTATGCAGAAAATTGGATAACGGAAAATTTATCGAATTAAACACAAGGTTGCCTTTTGATAGCGTTTTATTCAAGAAGATATGGTCTCCCGCTTGGCGTAGTGGGGTCTCTGGCTTCATGTCAAATGGTTTAAGTAACGCTACCAGTATTATCTATGCGCAGATAGGATCTAGCTCTCATGTGGCGGCGTATTTGTTTGCATTAAGAATTGTAAACACTATAGTTTTAGTTTCAGCGGCGCCTTTTTATAGTAAAGTGCCGTTGTTCGCACAGTTAATAGCGCAGCACAAATCGGGTGAATTAAAGGCCAAAGCGCAAAGAAGTATGTTTTTAGCTAACATGATATTTATGAGCGCGACCATTGGCTTTGGCTTATGCTCTAATTTTCTTCTTCATGCTATTCACAGCAAAATAGCATTTATTGATCCTTGGTTGTGGATAGCAATTACGGTTGCATTCGCGATCCATAGATATGGAGCAATGCATATACAGTTATATAGCATAAGTAATCATATTATATCACACATTGCTGATGGTGTTTCTGGTGTGATATTTATAATTACCACCTTTTTGTTAATACACAAATTGGATTTATATGCGATACCAGTAGGAATGATTACAGGTTATTTAGGATTTTATGCATGGTATGCAGGAATGCATTCCTATAGGTTCATGAAAACGAGTTTTTTGAAATTTGAAGCGAAAGCAAATGGATTACCATTCTGTATTTTGTTGGCTTATGTTTTATTAACAGTATTTATCAAAAATTATAAATAATATGAAAAAAGTTTTGCGAAAAATATTACATCCATTGTTGTTTTTAGTTGTTGATAAAAGAACTTATAGGGGTTTGGCTAATATTAGTCTGCTTAAGTTGATTGCTTATAATGTTAGGTTTAAATTGGCTTCAAAGGGTATTTATCTTACGAAAAATGAAAAACTATTCTCATCGCTAAAAGATAAATATAAGGGCGAACGTTGTTTTATAATAGGAAATGGCCCGTCACTGAACAATATCGATCTGACGAAATTGAAAGACGAATACACCTTTGGCGTAAACGCGATTTATTTGAATTATGAAAAAATGAATTTTCACCCAACTTTTTACGTGCTGGAGGATTACGCAGTTGCAGAAGACAGGGCTGACGAAATAAACAATTATAATGAAGCTGAGTATAAGTTTATAGGTTATTTTTTAAATTATGTAATAAAAGATACCCCTAAAAGGATAACTACTAACGTTTACATAAGCGCATACGAAGAATTATTTACCCCAACTTTTTCTGAAAATTGTTTAGAGGGGATAGGCGTTGGCGGAACTGTAAGTTTTCAATGTATGCAATTAGCTTTTTATTTAGGTTTTTCAAAGGTATATCTTGTTGGCTTTGACCATAATTATGCGATTCCAAAAGAAGCTAACTTAGAAAGATCGTCGGTTATTTTGTCGGAATCTGACGACGAAAATCATTTTTCGAAAGAGTATTTTGGAAAAGGATATCGTTGGCATGATCCCAAAGTTGATCGTATGGAGAAAAGCTACGAAGAAGCAAAAGCGCATTTTGATGCAGCCGATAGGAAAATAAATAACGCAACAGCCGGCGGTAAGTTGGAAGTGTTTGAAAGGGTTGACTATAATTCATTGTTTAATTGATCTGATTTATAATTTTACTTTTAATGAAAGGTATATCCGTAATAGTATGTTGTTATAACAGCGTTAAACTTCTGGAACCTACTGTACAACACCTGTCCAAACAGGTTGTTAGCGTAGGCACTCCCTGGGAAATTATTATTGTTGATAATGCATCTACTGATAATACAGCTGCTTTTGTTCAGTCCATATGGGATGCGACAGGCTCATCTGTACCTTTCAATGTTATCTTTGAGCCTAATGCAGGGTTAGCTAATGCACGAATCCGCGGGATAAATGAAGCTAAATATGATTACCTGGTTTTTTGCGACGATGACAATTGGCTTGAAGAAAATTATATCGAAAATTCATTTCGAATACTATCCGGAAACGATAACATTGGGATTTGCGGAGGTACAGGTGAACCAGTATATGAAACTTTTAGGCCAGAATGGCTATCTGACCTTACATTGCAAATGGGGTATGCTGTAGGCCCGCAGGTTGCTGATATTCCGGAAGGACCGGTTGCCAATAACCGGCCATATATATACGGAGCAGGAATGGTTGTGAGAAAACAGTTAGTGCAGCAAGTTTATGCCGAGTTTAATCATTCTGATATGTTGTTATCTGGCCGTAAGGGTAATGTATTAGCAGCCGGAGATGACAGCGCTATATCTTTTTTTGTTATCATGAAGGGATACCAACTTTGGTATAGTTCTAAACTGAAGTTTAAGCACTATCTTACAGATAGAAGACTTAAAAAAGAATACACAACACGAATGTTTCAAGGCTTTGGAGTTGCAGCGGCGCATCTTAAGTTATATCACTCGTTTTTTCCGAATGCAACGGCATTAAAAAGGCAATTATATTCCTATTGGATAACTCAATTATTAGTGCAGGTTAGTGTATTGGCCAAGACGTGGTTCTTTTTTGCTGATAAACAAACTAAGCCTTTTGTAATTCAAATGGAATGGTATACTTTAAAGGAGATATTAAGGAATAGAAAAGCGTTATCAGTAAAGAAATTACTTTTGTCGGAATTTTACTTAAAATAGCTCTATATCGGTTATAATTATTTATGAAATGATTTTTCAAATTATAGGTTTTGCTCTTATATACTTACAAATTGGCCGTATAACCGATAATCAGGCTGTACGTCTTGTAGCTATTATTTATATTCTCACCATAGCCATTAATAATTTTTTAAAGTCAAGTGGATGTTATCCCTATCACAAAATAAGGAAAATATATTTTTTGTTTATTTTGATGATTGTCATTGCATTAGTTAGATCTTCAGCTCCGGTTTCAACAGTCATAAATGTTATTTACGAGGTATCTCTATTTGTAAGTTGCTCGTTTTTTATCCTCACCTCTTATGTTTATTTGATCTTCAAAAGGAAAATGGACACCAGGTCATTGTTAACTTATACACTGTTATATCCGTTGGCGATATTTGCGGGATTGAATATGTTAACCTGGATTTTAGGCATTAAGGTTTCAAACTATTTGGTTGTGGAAGATACTTCTACAGCTGTAATGTTATCAGCAGTTGGTATCAACATGAAAAGGGTTATTTTTCCTTTAGCTGGTGGTGGTTTAAACACATATGGAGATTTATTAGGCGCCCTGTTGTTAATAGCAATAGTTATTAGTTTTTATAAGGTTAGATTTATAAATATATGTATTATCCTATTGACGTTGGCATCAATAATTTTAGTGGATAACAGATCTTTTTTATTAAATGCGTTGATGTCATCCATTGGAATATATTTTCTGAACAAAACTATATTTTTTAAATACACTAAGAATTTGCCTGTATTATTGGTTTTGAGCCCTTTTATACTTTTAATTTATTTGCCTATAATTTATGCTTCTTTATCGTCGTCCTTACTTCGTAGTGACGAAACCACAGATACCCTGCTTCGTGTAATAATTTGGACAAAAGCAACGTTTGAATTTTCTGATTTTAAGTTGATGCACTTAATCGGGTACGGCGAATATGGTCATTATGGTTCTGGTGTTTCCAAGCAGTGGGCATATCTATTTAAGGCATGGACCCAGCCTAATTTTATAGGGCCTCACAATACACTCTTTTCGATTATATTTGATTACGGATACATTGGGGTTTTACTATACATCATTCTCATAAGGAAGTCTATTTTAGATGTATTGGCTATAAGAAAAATCCAGGGAGACAAAATTCTCCCAATATTTGTGATCGCATTTTGGTCATACTATCTGATCAGCGGCTCAACTGAAACATTAAATGGTTTTTATTCTCCGGGTATGATGTATTTGTTTCTTAGTATGGTGTTTGTTTCAGATTTTTTGAGGTATAGAAGTCAGAGGGAAGCGGTTAAACTGGCTTAACCGCTATGGTTCACTATCTATAAATAAGTATCAATGGCAATTAAAATAGGTATTATAGCCGCAACGTACAATTCTGCTCAAACACTGCAAAGAAGTATTGATTCTGTAAGAAATCATACCTACAGAAACTTTGAACACATAATAATTGGTGGTGCTTCAAAAGGCAATGCTGTAGAGATATTAAAGAGAAATGAAGATGTGATCACATTAACCCAATACGGTAATGGAAAATACTGGTTTAAGCCGACAAAATTTTTCGAATCATTTATTATGGGTTTAATTCCATTTTATCTACAATGCATTGAGGTTTTTCGTAAAAATAAATTTGATAGCTTCCCAAGGTTACTACCCATGCTTCGCTGAGCTAAGGTGGTTAGTTGGCCATTTTATAATAATTTTTATCCTATGAAATCACATAATACCCCTCTCGTATCAATTGTTACTATAGTTTATAACGGAGAAAAGTACATAGAGAAGTGCATTCAGAGTGTACGGGATCAAACTTATAAAAATATTGAATACATTATTATTGACGGCGGTTCAAAAGATGCAACAATATCTATTATCAATAAATATAAAGATACAGTAAATGTTATTGTATCAGAGAAGGATAATGGGATAAGTGATGCTTTCAATAAAGGGATAGCACGTTGTACAGGAAGAATAATTGGGATGATCAATTCTGATGATTATTTTGAGCCGGATGCTATTGAAGATGTTGTGACGAGTTACATTGAAAACGGGTCTCAAAGTGGGATTTATTACGGAAATATTCGATATTTTGACGACGACATGAGTTACATCAGGATATCTGATATAACCAAAATATGGAAATACATGTCTCTAAATCATCCAACTGTTTTTGTAACTGTTGATATTTATCAACAGATTGGAGTATATAAGGAAGACTACAGATACACTATGGATGCAGAGTTTTTACACAGGGCTTTGCATCATAAAATTCCCTTTTTTTACATCAACAAATCTCTCGCTAATTTCCGCCTGGAGGGTGCAAGTGATTTGAATTATAAGAAAATGAATAAAGAATTTTACAGATCGGTCAGAACCTATAACGATCAGGGCATTGTTACGTCTTTCTGGTATTATTGGTCTGTTTTTAAAAAGGACATCGCCAGAACAAGAATAGGGACTTTCTTCTATAAAAGGAAACATCTTATTTCATTTTTACTATCAGGACAAATTGCAAAAGGATAGTTATTTGTCAAAAATGGAAACTCAAGATAATAGAAAGCAAATATTTCAGGATTGGAAAAGCAATAAGGGATACTTTAAAGCTCAATTTATTCTGGTGTTATTTAGAATTGCTCATTTAATCATTACATCTCATGTAATGATTAAGATACTGTTTTGCTGGTATCTGCTTTTTTATCAGTTTTTTGTAGAATGGGTGTTGGGAGTTGAGCTATCCTGGAATCTTGTTATTGGCAAGGGGGTAAAACTTTATCATGGACAATCACTTATCGTTAATGGTTTCTCTGTTATAGGTGAAAATTGTGTGCTAAGACACTCTACAACAATAGGAAACAAAAGTGATTCTGTTGAGGATGCTTATGCGTGTCCTCGAATCGGTAATAACGTTGACATTGGCTCTAACGTTTGCATTATTGGTAATATATCAATTGGCGACAATGTGTCAATTGGTGCGGGTTCAATAGTTGTTAAAGATGTTCCCTCAAATTGTGTGGTTGTTGGTAACCCGGCAAGAATAATCAAGTTTTTAAAATAATTGATAAAAATTTTCATTATTATATGGATCGTAAAAAAGTACTCGTATTTGAATCTTATCCTTTTTTTTCTGGGGCACAAAGAGTGTCGGCGAATTTTTGCAAAGTATTAAAAGATAATAATATACACGTTACATTGTTATTGGCCGATGATTCAAAGAATATTTTAAGTGAAAAATTTGGGCCTGTTGTTGACGAAATAATATTACTCAATACAAGTAGCAAATTAACCCAATACGGTAATGCAGAACGTTGGTTTAAGCCGGCAAATTTTTTCGGATCAGTTATTATGGGTTTAATACCATTTTATCTGCAGTGCATTAAAGTTTTTCGTAAAAACAAATTTGATAGCTTTTATTTTTGCGATCCCAGGGGAGCCGTAATGATGGCTCCATCAATGTTTTTTAAAGGCAAGAAAATATGCTATCTGCAAGGAAAGAATAAATTGAGTGAACGTTTAGCAAAAATGATATATCTCTCTTATACAGATTATCTTTTATGTCCAAGTACGGATGTTCTTGAAAGTTTGCCCGACTCTCCAAAAAAGATGGTATTGAATTATGGAATAGATTTCTCGCAATATAAAGATATAGACCCCTTGCCGGTGAGAAATGAAATTGAGCAAATGTTGAGACAAGAAGAGAATGGAGATAGAACCAAATTGTTATACGCCGGATTAATAAGACCGCAAAAAGGGGTACATCATTTGGTGACAGCTATAAAGGATCTGAAAGATAATATATCTGAAACTGAAATGCCGGTATTATTTATTTTAGGAAATCCAAAAAACGAAGCGGAAGATGGATTTAAAAAGTATTTGGAAACGTTTATAGAAAAAAATGAATTGACGAAATACATTTATTGGCTTGGCTGGAAGGATAATGTGTTGGAATGGATGAAAAATGCCGATTATTTCATTTTTCCGACTATTGATAAAGAAGAATGTAATTTTGAAGGATTTGACAAAGTAATTGAGTCTTCAGAAGGGTCTCCTGTAGTATTAATTGAAAGTTCATTGAGTGGATTATACACTTTGGCATCTAAGGTTACAGGGGTAAATGAAACCATTACTAATGGCCGTAACGGATTGATGTATGATCCTAATTTGCCAAATGATTTGTCAGATAATTTGATAAAAATAATGAAGAATAAACCCAGGTTTATTGATTTCCCAAACAGTGAAAGATTTTCACCCAAGACATTTGCCAGCAAGATAATGTCTATCATCAATTAATAGACCTTAATTAATCCTAATTGAGTAGTTGAAAAATATCGTTGCCAAGGTCGATTTATAAAAAATCAACCTTGGCAATTCAAAAGATGGTTTGAATACTTTTTACTGCTTTACAAGGTGCATTTTTACACATACTCACCTGTTGTTTGCCTCTGTTTTTCCAGTTAGTTCTATTAAAAATCAGATAAGCTTACCAAACGAAAGCTTAATTGATTTCGATGAAATACGCTTCCTTAAGATGTAAATCGGGTAGCGAAACAGTTAAGTGATCGTTTTGAACAGTCGCTTGTGTTTGAATCACAGTTTCCGGCGAATTAATAGTTGCTTCTCCCGAATTTGGAATCAATTTTACCTGAACGTTGAAACTTTGCTTTTTCGGCATATCACTCAACGCGCTTATGTTCTTGATATCTAATGATAGATTTAGATTAGCCGGCTTTTTGTCGCCAAAGTATCCTACCAGGATTTGTATTTTACGGGATGAGTAGTTTGCAAAACTTACTACGTTTGGGTTGACATTTGTGCTATTTAACCTGTTTTGCAAAGTTAGATTGTAATATCTGTATATCCACCATGCTGCCCGTGTACCGAAGGTATCGGGGTCAACCAATCCATCCAACGAATTATTAAAGCAATTGGTTTTAGCCCCTGGTTGTGATGGCGGCCAACAGGCTTTGCAGGCAGCATCTGCACCGCCTTTTTCTAAATAGTAAAAGTAAGCCAATATACTGGCTGGTACATATTGGTCTGCCTGAGCTATAATCTCATTTATTTGGATCGCCTTGATTTTTAGAGGTGCGTATTTGGCGCTATTTACCCAATTTTTTCTTACCCATTGAAGGTCATTTTTGATTTTGATTATGTCATCCCCTGTTCTAAACTCATGCCAGCTGAGTACATCAAGTTTTATATTGTTAATGAGGCAGTAATCTAAAAAATGATGGATATATGCAGTGTCAAATTTTGATATTGAAGGGCCGGATATCAGGGTATTGTCTCCATTGGGTAAAGCCCTTATTTTGTCGTGAGCAGTTTTAAATACGCCGCAAAAATCACTTTCATTTCCTGCAAAAAAGAATTTTCCGTTGGGCTCATTCCAAAGGTCATAGATATATTTCTTTTTTTGGTAGGCATGTCTTGAAAATGTATTCTTTACGGTGTCATTCCATCCCACATTGTCATTTGTTGGAGTCTTCCAAAGTGAAGGATGAGAACCAGGATAATGAAAAATATCGCTCATCAAAAAAATAGGCTTGGTTTGAAACGAATCAAGCCTATCCAAAACATATTTTTTATTTGCACTTACCCGCCAGTAAGCCGGTGCCAATGGAGTTATTAATTGCGAAGGTGGATTTTTATCATTGATCGATAACAAGAATCCATTCATCGGCTTGGGTCTATCCTCAGACTTGCTACAATCAACAGTTAACACAGTAATTGGTGCCCGTTGTGGGCTATCTGAGGTAGATTTATTCAATATGTTAATTACAAGGGGAAAAACTAATATAGTTGACAGATAAGTCCTGATATGTTTTTTCATGACGTGTAATTTATCGTAGCTGATGTTATTTTAATTTTATATAAAACTCCTCAAGTATCTTAATGTTGTTCTTTATATCAAATAATTTACTTACCCTCGCGCGACCCTTTTTTCCCATTTCTTTAGCTTGCTGTGGGTTGTCAACTAAAAGCTCAATTTTTTCAGCCATTTTTTCAGCGTTGTTTGGTTCGATCAGATAGCCTGTAACATCGTTCTCTACAATTTCATTTAAACCATCAACATCTGTAGCTACTACGGGAATCTCAAGCATTTGTGCTTCCGCTGCCACGTACCCAAATGATTCGAAAGCTGACGTCATCACGAAAACATCGGTGTTTTCAATCGTTTTCAGTAACGTAGGCCTGTCCATCCATTGAATGATATTTATCTTTTTTTCAAGATGGTTTTCCTTAATATATCCTTCTATTTCTTTTCTTAAAGTGTCTTCAAATCCTGCACCAATTATCTGGAACATTATATCATTTCTTTTATCAGATAGTATCTTACATACGTTTAAAAACATCATCGGGTTTTTTTGATAAACAAGACGACCAACAGTTGTAATGGTCTTTTTTGAAGATGAGGTGGACGGCTTATCTTCAATCGGCAAAATTTCAATGCTATTAGGATATACTTTAACTTTTTTTGCCGAAAATGCAAGATCATTCAATGATCTTAACGCCTCTGATTTGGAAGAAGCAAGTAATGTATTAGTAAACGGGATAGCCATCTTTTCAACCAAGATCAGTAATTTCTTCTTTATTCCATTACTTCCTAAGTAAGCAAAAGCATTAGGCGTATACAGAATAGGAGCCGAAAAAAATACACCTGCAAGCCTCGTGATCATTCCTGCTTTAGAACTATGGGCGTGAATAATATCTGGTTTAATAACTTTTACCAATTTTATGATGGAAAATATTCTTAACAGGTCATAAACCGGCGATATATGCCATTTTAAAGCTAAAGGGTAATGCGGTACATTATATCTTGATGCCAGTTTTGTTAGTGATTGACGGTCGGTAGGTGAGGCCAAAATTAGTTCAAATTTCTCTCTGTCTATATTATTAAATATTTGTTCGATATACGTTTCTATACCGCCGGCAACTTGAGTAATATGTAATATTTTGATTTTTGAAGAATTGGCCATTTTTTGTTTTTTATTGCAATTTTAGCAATAAAAAATTAGGTTTTGCAAGCTTAATTGTATAATTTTGAGTGTTTATTGAGCGCATTGTCAATAATGTATAGTGATTCTTTATTTACTTATAAAACAACTTACACAAATTATTACTAGCTATAATGTGCTCGAAGAACATTATAGCACCAATCAGTTTTACCATAAATGAAAAAAAAGGCTTTACTTACCGGCATCACCGGCCAAGACGGTGCTTACCTGACCGAACTATTATTGTCAAAAGGATATGAAGTTCACGGCATTAAACGCCGGAGTTCATTATTTAATACTGATCGTATAGATCATTTATATCAGGATCCGCATGACACGGACGTTAATTTGGTTCTGCATTACGGAGATTTGAGCGATAGCACCAATCTTATCAGGATAATTCAACAGGTGCAACCTGATGAGATCTACAACCTTGGCGCGATGTCGCATGTGAAAGTAAGCTTTGATACCCCTGAGTACACAGCAAATGCTGATGGTATAGGTACCTTACGTTTATTGGAAGCAATCAGGATATTGGGATTGGAGAAAAAAACCAGAATATATCAAGCCTCTACTTCTGAGTTATATGGTTTAGTACAGGCTGTGCCTCAATCGGAAACCACTCCATTTTATCCCCGCTCACCATATGCGGTTGCAAAACTATACGCTTATTGGATTACCGTGAATTACCGTGAAGCTTATGATATTTACGCCTGTAATGGTATTTTATTTAATCACGAAAGCCCGTTACGTGGCGAAACGTTTGTTACCCGTAAAATTACAAGGGCTACGGCTAAAATAGCTATGGGGCTTCAGGATAAATTGTATCTTGGAAATCTTGATGCTCAGCGCGATTGGGGGCATGCTAAAGATTATGTTGAAGCCATGTATCTGATATTGCAACAGGATACACCTACTGATTATGTTATTGCAACAGGTATAACTACTCGTGTGCGTGAGTTTGTTAGAATGGCTTTTGCCGAAGTAGGCATCGAAATAGCGTTTAAGGGTGAAGGTATTGATGAAAAAGGATATGTGGTGGCTTGTCAATCAGACGAGTTTCAGATAGAAATTGGTAAGGAAGTGGTTGCCGTAGATCCAAAATATTTCCGTCCTACTGAAGTTGAACTATTAATTGGCGATCCTACCAAATCAAAAACTTTGCTGGGCTGGGAGCCGAAATATGATTTAAAAATGCTGGTGGAAGATATGATGAACGCAGACGTTAATCATTTCCGCAAAGAAAAATTATTAAAGGCATCGGGTTACGCAATTAAAAATCAATACGAATAACCCAGATGGAAAAAACCGCTAAAATATATATTGCGGGCCATCGCGGAATGGTTGGTTCAGCTATATATCGTAAGCTTGTAAAAGAAGGCTTTAATAACATCATTACTTGTACCTCTGATATCCTCGATTTGAGGAACCAGCAGGAGGTTGCCGCTTTTTTCAATCAGGAAAAACCCGATTATGTTTTTTTAGCCGCCGCTAAAGTTGGTGGTATCATTGCTAATAATACTTACCGGGCCGAGTTTTTATATGATAACCTGCAAATCCAGAACAATATTATTCATCAATCATACCTTAATGGTGTAAAAAAATTGATGTTTTTGGGATCGAGCTGCATATATCCCAAAATGGCGCCTCAGCCTTTAAAGGAAGATTACCTGCTTACTGGTACGCTTGAATCAACTAATGAGCCATACGCCATTGCGAAAATTGCAGGCATTAAAATGTGCGATGCTTACCGGGCGCAATATGGTTGCAATTACATATCGGTAATGCCAACCAATTTGTACGGTTACAATGATAATTATCATCCGCAAAACTCCCACGTGCTGCCAGCGCTGATAAGGCGTTTTCACGAAGCTAAAACAGAGAATTTGGCAAGTGTTACTATCTGGGGTACAGGATCTCCCAAAAGGGAATTTTTATTTGCGGATGATCTTGCCGAAGCTTGCTACTATTTAATGCAGAATTATGATGAAGAAGGTTTGGTAAACGTTGGCACGGGAGATGATATCAGTATTAAGGATTTGGCGTTATTAATCAAAAAAATTGTTGGTTACGCTGGTGATATTAACTTTGATACAACAAAGCCGGATGGTACGCCAAGAAAACTGATGGATGTCACTAAGCTGCACAGCAAAGGATGGAAACACACAATAGAGCTTGAAGAGGGAATTGCTTTAGCTTATCATGACTTTGTTAGTAAGTATGCTACCGTATAAATGGCTTTAAATTTATTTTTAGATTTTATCACTAAATTAAACAACATCTATAACACATGACCCAAATTACCAAGATTTGCTGTATTGGAGCTGGTTACGTTGGAGGGCCAACAATGGCTATGATAGCAAAAAAATGCCCCCACATTAAAGTAACTGTGGTAGACCTTAATGAGCAACGCATTAACGCCTGGAACGACCCGGATGTAACCAAAATACCGGTATACGAGCCAGGCTTAAGTGATGTGGTTGCAGAAGCCCGTGGCCGTAATCTCTTTTTTTCTACAGAGGTAGAGACCGCCATTGCCGAAGCGCAGATGATCTTTATATCTGTAAATACGCCTACAAAAACTTATGGCGCAGGCAAAGGACAGGCAGCTGATTTAAAATGGATAGAACTTTGCGCGAGGCAGATTGCGCGGGTAGCAAAGGATAATAAGATCATAGTTGAAAAATCAACCTTGCCGGTACGTACGGCGAGTGCAATAAAGGATATCCTTACCCACACAGGTAATGGATCTCAATTCCAAATATTATCAAACCCTGAGTTTCTTGCAGAAGGCACTGCCGTAGAAGATCTTGATGCACCTGATCGCGTTTTGATTGGAGGCGATAGCACACCGGAAGGACAAATTGCAGTACAGGCCCTGGTAGATGTTTATGCTAACTGGATACCCCGCGAACGAATTTTAACCACTAATGTTTGGTCGTCAGAACTATCAAAGTTAACGGCGAACGCATTTTTGGCACAACGGGTATCATCAATAAATTCACTAAGTGAACTCTGCGAAAAAACAGAGGCTGATATTAGTGAAGTAGCTAAAGCTATTGGTACTGATAGCCGCATTGGCCCTAAATTTTTAAAAGCGTCAGTAGGTTTTGGAGGTTCCTGTTTCCAAAAAGATATTCTGAACCTGGTTTATATAGCCAGGAGTTATGGATTGCAGGAAGTGGCTGATTACTGGGAGCAGGTTATCATCATGAATGACCATCAGAAAAAGAGGTTCGCTAACCAAATGATC
This sequence comes from Mucilaginibacter sp., assembly GCF_036383575.1. Taxonomy (GTDB): domain Bacteria; phylum Bacteroidota; class Bacteroidia; order Sphingobacteriales; family Sphingobacteriaceae; genus Mucilaginibacter. The sequence continues at coordinate 14,997 of NZ_DASVOB010000699.1, read as the reverse complement.
CGGGACCTTTACAATACAGTTAATGGTAAAAAAATCAGCTTCCTGGGCTGGGCCTTTAAAAAGGATACAAATGATACAAGGGAGTCGGCAGCAATTTATGTTGCGGATCACCTGCTTCACGAACAGGCTTATATTTCAGTTTATGATCCCAAAGTTTTAGAAGACCAGGTTTATGCTGATCTTGATTACCTGGCTTCACGAACTCAGGAAGAGAATAGAAACGGAGTTAAAGTTGTAAGCGATCCGTATGAAGCTTGTAAGGGTGCCCATGCCATCGCTATTTTAACAGAATGGGACGAGTTTAAAAACTATGATTGGCAAAAAATTTATGATAGCATGCTAAAGCCGGCTAAAGTTTTTGACGGAAGAAATCTGCTCGATACAAATAAGCTGACTGATATAGGATTTATAGTACAGGCCATCGGTAAAAAATAAGGGACTACCGCACTGATTTTTTCAACTTTAACACATAATGACAGCACGTAAAAGAGTATTAATAACCGGAGCCGCCGGTTTTTTGGGATCGCATCTTTGTGATAGGTTTATAAAAGAAGGCTATCATGTTATAGGTATGGATAACCTCATAACAGGCGATTTACGCAATATTGAACATTTGTTTAAACTTGAAAATTTTGAGTTTTATAATCATGATGTTTCAAAATTTGTATTTGTACCTGGTGAACTGCATTATATCCTGCATTTTGCATCGCCCGCAAGCCCGATAGATTACCTGAAGATCCCCATCCAAACGCTGAAAGTAGGTTCATTGGGTACCCATAATTTACTCGGTTTGGCTCGTTCTAAAAAGGCAAGAATGCTGATTGCATCTACGTCTGAAGTTTATGGCGATCCAAACATTAACCCTCAGCCTGAAGAATACTGGGGTAACGTAAATCCGGTAGGCCCGCGGGGGGTGTATGACGAGGCCAAGCGTTTCCAGGAGGCTATTACAATGGCTTACCATACCTTCCACGGTTTGGAAACACGTATAGTACGGATTTTTAACACTTATGGTCCGCGGATGCGTCTTAATGACGGTCGTGTATTGCCGGCATTTATTGGTCAGGCATTAAGGGGCGAATCACTAACTATGTTTGGCGACGGATCTCAAACTCGCTCATTTTGCTATGTAGATGATTTGATTGAAGGTATTTATCGCCTGTTGCATAGTGATTATGCACAGCCTGTTAACATTGGTAACCCTGATGAGATTACCATTCGTCAGTTTGGAGAGGAAATCATAAAGCTTACCGGCACCGATCAGCAAATGATCAGTTTGCCATTGCCAACAGATGATCCGAAACAACGTCGTCCGGATATCACCAAAGCTAAAGCCATATTAGGCTGGGAGCCAAAGGTATCGAGGAGCGAGGGTTTAAAAATCACCTATGATTATTTCAAGTCTCTACCCGAACATGAAATAAATCACAAGGATTTTGCATACTATAATAAATAAGATTATGGCTACCACTACAATATAGTGGTAGCCATTTTTATTAAAAATAATGATTAACGATTATACTACGTTAACTGCACAGTTGGTTTATGAAGCCAAAGCAAAATTAGGCGAGGGCGCAATATGGAATCCTGAAACGCAATGCCTTTATTGGGTAGATATTGAAGGCCAAACTTTCAATGTTTATAACCCTGTTACGGCTGTTAACAGAGCATATCCTACGCCTAAAAGGATCGGAACTGTGGTTCCTGTAAATGCGAAAGTTGTTTTGGTTGCATTAGAAGATGGTATCGCGGCCATTGACCTTGATAAAGGTTCAGTACATTATCAGCTAAATACTGATATTCATTTAAGCCATAATAAAAGGTTTAATGATGGAAAGTGTGATCCTGCCGGTAATTTCTGGGTTGGAACATTATCTATGGATGGTGTTAGGGAAGTTAGTTCGTTATATTGTGTAAAAGCTGATTTTAGCTTAGAGGAAAAAGTAACGGGGGTTTCCATCTCAAACGGTATTGCATGGAGCCTGGATGGCAATTTTATGTACTATATTGATACACCAACCGGCGAAATAGTGCAATACAATTTTGATGTGGTTAGTAGTAGTTTATCCCAAAGAAAAGTTATCGTTAAAATTCCCGATACAATGGGCTACCCCGATGGTATGACTATCGACAATGAAGGCATGCTTTGGGTTGCTTTGTGGGATGGTTTTGGCGTTGCAAGGTTTGACCCTGCAAGCGGCAGTTTACTTCAAAAAATAAATGTTCCGGCCCCGAAGGTTACTTCATGTGCATTTGGAACAGAAAACCTGGATACCCTGTTTATAACCACGGCATCAGTTGAAATGACCGAAGAGGAGTTGAACCAATATCCTTTAAGCGGAAGTGTTTTTGCAATAAACGTTGGTGCTCAGGGCATAAAAGCTAACAGCTTTAAACGTGATACCTTGTCATTTTCTGACAGTGTATCCTAATAGGCAATGTAATATTTGTTAACAAGCCGCGCGATAAATAGCGTGCATTGAGACGAGTGATTTCAAAAATAGAAGATTTGCGTTATTAACCGGCTGCCCCGGGGAATTTACTCGACTTTTCTTGATTCGGATACTGTTGGATAAAATATAATCTTTAACAGTTAAATTTAATAATGTGAAACTTTCACCTGTCGCTGCTCGTTAAATCTCTTAAGTATGGGCTTACAATAGATTTCAGATGTTTATTATTTGAACATATTATTTATTGGGAATGCCCGAAACTAAATTTTTATTTCCCTTATCTTCGTTGTCGGAATAGCTTTCAACAAGCTTTGTGAAATTAATATCGATACTATAAATGACTATAATACCAACCCCAATTGAGGGATGCTTACTAATAAAGCCGCGTATTTTCAACGATGATCGCGGTTATTTTTTTGAAGCGTTTAACCGGCAAAAATTTGCCGAAGCTACGGGCTTTGATATCGATTTTATACAGGATAATCAATCTTATTCAACTAAAGGAGTATTGCGTGGCCTGCACTTGCAAAAAGGTGAGCATTCCCAGGCGAAGCTTGTCAGGGTAACCAAAGGTGAGGTTTTGGACGTTGCACTCGATCTGAGGAAAGGTTCGGCAACATATGGCCAGCACTACAGCGTTATCTTGTCTGAAGAGAACAATGACCAGTTTTTCATCCCCCGTGGTTTTGCCCACGGTTTTATCGTGCTAAGCGATGAAGCTGTGTTTCAATATAAATGTGATAATTATTATAGCAAGGAGGCCGAGGGCGGGCTGCATTATGCCGACCCAGACCTGAATATTGATTGGAAGATGAATATCGATGATGTGCTGGTATCGGATAAAGACCTTGAGCTGCCGTTTTTAAAGGATGCTGCCGATTTTGGATTTTAATTGTATAATGTTTTAAAAAATAACAACACCAAAAATGCAAAACGTTATCGTATTTGGGGCATCAGGGCAATTGGGCAACTGTTTAAAGAAAGTGGCCGAAGAAAGAGGAATAGATTATGTCCATTTTTTGCCGGAGGATGAGGCCAATATCCTTCGTGAAGATTTGCTGAGTATAGTTTTTGAAAAGTATAAGCCAACTTTTGCAATCAATTGTGCCGCTTATACAGCTGTAGATAAAGCCGAAGATGATATTGAGCTTGCCCGCGCCATTAATAAAACCGGGGCGGTTAACCTTGCCAAGCAATGCAAAACTCACAGCACTACGCTTGTGCAAATTTCAACCGATTTTATTTTTAAGGGTGATGTGGCATTGCCCCGCACAGAAGAAGATCCTGCCGAGCCAATTAGCATATATGGCCTTACCAAGTTGGAAGGTGAACAGGAAATTGCAGAAATTCTTGATGAATACTATACCATCCGTACAAGCTGGTTATACTCTGAGTACGGCAATAATTTTGTAAAAACCATGCTGAAGCTTGGTGCCGAGCGTGATGAGCTTAAGATCATTGCAGATCAGGTAGGGACCCCGACTTATGCTATCGACCTGGCAGGTGCAATTCTTGATATCATCGCATCGGCGAAAAAGGAATACGGTGTTTACCATTACAGTAATGAAGGGGTAACCTCATGGTATGACTTTGCCAAAGGCATCTTTGATATTTCGGGTACCGACGTTAAGGTATTTCCGATACGTACGTCCGAATTTCCGACGAGAGCGCAACGGCCTGCATATTCGGTAATGGATAAAGCCAAGATCAAAACTACATTTGGGATTGAAATACCTTACTGGAGGGATAGCCTGAAAGCTTGTATAGCTGTCCTTTCAACTCTCTAAAGAGGGATCTTCTATACCGCATTAAAAGATAAGGCCCGGTTTCTATGAGAAGCCGGGCCTTATCTTTTCGATGTGCTATTAAAACACGCCCTTTAGGGGGCTGGGGCTATAAAAATGTTCCCGCTGCTACAGTTTCATTGGTTGATTCATCAACCAGGATCAGCGAGCCGGTAATACGGTTTTTCCGGTATTCATCAAACACTACAGGTTGTGTTGTACGTAAGCGGATCTTCACCATTTCGTTCATCTTGATATCGGTATTTTCTTCCTGTTTTTCAAGGGTATTGATGTCCAGCTTATAATAAACTTCTTTAATGATCGACATTACCTCGCGGGTAGTGGTTTTGAGGTGATATTTTGCACCCGGGCGCGGTCCGCGGGTTGCCATCCAACAAATCATAGCGTCAAGGTCCTGGCTTACTTGCGGTTCGCTGTCGTCTTTTACAAGCATATCGCCACGGCTTACATCAATATCGTCCTCCAAAGTGATAGAAACCGACATTGGTGCAAAGGCTTCCTCAACAGGACCTGAATAAGTATCGATAGATTTAATAGTTGATGTTAACCCCGCCGGCAATACGGTTATCTTATCCCCTTGCCTGAAAATGCCACCTGCTATACGGCCGGCATATCCGCGGTAATCATGATACTCATCAGCATGCGGGCGGATCACTGTTTGTACAGGGAAACGGGCATCTGAGTGGTTTTCATCGCTGGCTATATGTATAGTTTCCAGGGTATGCAGCAGGCTTTCACCTTTATACCATGGCATATTTTCCGAATCGTTTACCACGTTATCACCAGCTAAGGCGCTGATAGGTACAAAACGAATGTCTTTAACATCAATTTTGGCGGCAAAGGCTTCGTATTGTTCAACTACTTTGTTAAAGGCATCCTCGCTGTAATCAACCAGGTCCATTTTATTTACACAAACAATAATGTGAGGGATCCTTAAAAGCGATGCGATGAACGAATGGCGGCAGGTTTGTTCAACAACACCTTTACGGGCATCAATAAGCACCAGCGCCAGGTTAGCAGTTGAAGCACCGGTAACCATGTTACGTGTATACTGGATATGACCCGGTGTATCGGCAATAATAAATTTGCGTTTCGGTGTGGCGAAGTAGCGATAGGCCACATCAATGGTGATGCCCTGCTCGCGTTCTGAACGTAAGCCATCGGTCAATAACGACAAATCAACATGCTGAAGCCCTTTTCGTTCGCTTGATTGTTTTACAGCTTCCATCTGGTCTTCAAAGATGGATTTTGAATCGTACAGCAAGCGCCCTATAAGGGTGCTTTTCCCATCGTCAACACTACCTGCTGTAGTAAAACGTAATAATTCCATTGTGGTGGTATATTGTGCTTCAGGCTTGACTGCCCAAAGGCTCATTGAATCAAATTTTAAAAATAACCTTGTTTTTTCCTGTCTTCCATTGAAGTATCCGAGCGTTTATCATCGCTCCGGTTTCCGCGCTCGGTGCTGCGGGTTGCTGATACTTCGGCAACTATCTTCTCCAGCGTGTCGGCACCTGATTCAATACCACCGGTAATGGTAATATCGCCCAGAGTACGGAAACGCATCAGCTTGTTCTCGATGGTTTCTCCTTCGCGAAGTTGCAAAAATTCAGAAGCCGGCAGCCATGTATTGTCGCGGTAAACGGCATCACGCTGGTGCGCAAAGTATAACGAAGGTATGGCTATGTTTTCCTGTAAAATATAGTTCCAGATATCCATTTCGGTCCAGTTACTGATCGGGAACACGCGGAAGTGCTCGCCCATGCGTTTGCGGCCGTTAAAGATATTCCAAAGCTCGGGGCGCTGATTTTTTGGGTCCCACTGGCCAAATTCATCACGGTGACTAAAGAAGCGCTCTTTAGCACGTGCCTTTTCCTCATCACGACGGGCGCCGCCAATAGCAGCATCTATTTTATGGCTTTCAATGGTATCAAGCAGGGTTACTATCTGCAACTCGTTGCGGCTGGCATTAATCCCGCTTTCCTCAACTGCCCGGCCTTTGTTAATTGATTCCTGAACCGAACCAACAATGAGTTGTACGCCAAGGTTCTCAACCAGTTTATCCCTGAACTCCATTGTTTCGGGGAAATTATGACCGGTATCAATATGGATAAGCGGCATAGGGATCTTAGCTGGCCAGAATGCCTTTTTTGCCAGGTGTGTTACCACAATAGAGTCTTTCCCGCCCGAAAACAGGATGGCAGGACGATCAAACTGCGCAACCACTTCCCTGATAATGTAAATGGCTTCTGATTCTAATTCCTGCAGATGAGTAAGATAATATTTATGCATGTTAACAATAAAAACCCTGCTAACCCCACCTAAATAGTAGGGTTTTGCATTTAAACTGCAATTATACGCAATTATGGCAACTATAGTGCTATCTATTTGGAATTTAACACACGAGTTTTGTTATAGCAATTACGCATAATTTAAACAAAGCAGTATTATTTTACGTAAACCATAAAGCTGGAAAAAATATTTATTTTAGCTGAAAGTAATTAACGGATTTAAACAATAATTGTAACGGATACGTTTATAGGCATACCATAAAAACATATATATATTTATGAAAGGAATTATTTTAGCGGGGGGCTCAGGTACACGTTTATACCCTATAACCAGGGCCATAAGCAAACAATTGATGCCTATTTACGATAAACCGATGATCTATTATCCATTGTCTGTTTTAATGCAGGCGGATATAAAGGAAATATTGATCATTACTACTGCGGAGGATAATCCGGGCTTTAAACGTCTTTTAGGTGATGGTACAGAATTGGGCTGTAAATTTGAATATGCTATACAGGAAAAACCTAACGGGCTTGCCCAGGCTTTTGTTATTGGCGAGCAATTTATCGGCGACGATAAAGTAGCATTGATATTGGGTGATAATATATTTTACGGTACCGGTTTTGCCGAACTGATCCGTAGTTTCAATGATGTTGACGGCGCGGCTATTTTTGCATATCACGTGGCCGATCCGGAACGATATGGGGTGGTTGAGTTTGATGCGGAGTTCAGGGCCTTGTCAATTGAAGAAAAACCGCTGCAACCGAAATCGAAATTTGCGGTACCAGGTCTTTACTTCTACGATAATTCAGTAATTCAGATAGCGAAAGATCTTGAACCATCGCCGCGCGGCGAATACGAAATTACCGATGTGAACAAGTTTTACCTTGAACAGGGTAACTTACATGTTGGTGTTATGGATAAAGGTACAGCCTGGTTGGATACCGGTACTTTTGACTCGCTGAGCGATGCTACTGAATATGTGCGTGTGATTGAAAAACGCCAATCAACAAAAATCGGGTGTATTGAGGAGGTAGCTTACCGCCGTGGTTTTATCAATGATGACCAGTTAAGATTATTGGTTAATAAGTACCTCAAAAGTGGATACGGCAAATACTTACAAAGCCTGCTGCCACAGTAAAATAGTTATGCCGGGGTTTCAATTGTTTTGATCATCTGGTCAACAACGTCAGGAGCCCCGGCATCAAACCAAATAAAATCTTTATCTTTTCTGAACCAGGTGAGTTGTCTTTTGGCAAAGCGCCTGGTATTTTGTTTTATAAGCAAAAGTGCTTCATTAAGGCTGGTTTTGCCATCAAAATGATCAAACAATTCGGCATAGCCAACAGTGTTTAAGGCATTCAATTGGCGGTAGGGCAGGAGAGCAGTAACTTCGTCAATAAGGCCTTGTTCAACCATCAGATCAACGCGCAGGTTTATGCGTTCGTATAATTTCTCTCGTGGCATATCAAGGGCCAGTTTAACGATATTAAAAGGCCGTTTGTTAACAGTAGCGTTGCGGTAAGATGAAAACGGTTTACCTGTTGTTTCAAAAACCTCTAAAGCCCTTATAATGCGCTGCGGGTTGTTCAGGTCAACCTGGGCATAATAATCGGGATCAACTTGTTTTAGTTTTTCCTGTAATGGAGTGATCCCCTCTTCTTCAAGTTGCATGTTTAGTTTATCCCGTACTGAAATATCAGCAACGGGTAAATCGTCAAAACCTTCACAAATAGCTTTAATGTAAAGGCCAGATCCTCCGGCCAGGATCACTTTGTCGTGTGTTTTAAAAAGCTCGTCCAAAAGTGCAAGCCCCTGCTTCTCAAAGTCGCCGACAGAAAAACTTTCGGTTATAGAGTGCGAATTAATAAAGTAATGTTTAGCTGCAGCTAACTCTTCAGCATCGGGCTTAGCGGTACCAATGCTCATCTCGCTGAAAAACTGCCTTGAATCGGCCGAAACCACTATTGTATTGAAATGCTGGGCCAATTTAATGGCCGCGGCTGTTTTGCCCACTGCGGTAGGGCCGGCAATTACGATAAGGGTTTTATCATTACGCAGTATATTCATTGGCCCAGCTTATTTATATCAAAAAAGGTATCAGGTTATATATATACCGTTCCAAACTTACTTTTTACATCAGCTACAACCTGCTTGATGTTTTGTTCCTGGTCACGGGGGCAAATGAGCAAAGAGTTGTTTGATTCTACAACGATATAATCATGCAGGCCCTGTAATATTACCAGCTTTTCGCCTGGTACGTTTACCATGCAGTTTGATGAATTATACATGATCACTTTTTCGGCAGGAATTACAGCATTGCCTACATAATCCTTATCGGCCAGGTCATATATTGATGCCCAGGTACCCAGGTCGCTCCATCCAAAATCTGATGGCAATACATATACATTATCGGCTTTTTCCATAATGCCATAATCTATCGAGATATTAACGCATTGCTGGTACACGTTGTGGACATGAGGTTTTTCATTTTCTGAATTATAAACCGGTCTTGCTTCAGCAAATGTCTCATGCATTTCGGGCAGGTACTGTCCAAACGCTTTAACAATAGATTTGGCCGACCAAACAAAAATGCCCGCATTCCACAAAAAGTCGCCGCTTTGGATAAAGGTTTTGGCTATTTCAAGTGTTGGCTTTTCTGTAAAGGTTTTTACTTTATGAAAATCATCGTTGATAACGTTGTCGGTGTATTGAATATACCCATAACCTGTATCGGGCCTTGATGGTTTAATGCCCAGCGTTATCAGGTAATCATTTGAAGCTGCGGTTTGCAGTGACTTTTCGATGGAGGCAACAAAAGCATCTTCATCTAAGATCTGCTGATCAGAAGGGGCCACAACAATTACGGCATCAGGGTTTAGGCTTTCAATTTTAAAACAACCGTAGGCCACGCAAGGCGCAGTGTTACGCATTATAGGCTCGGTAAGGATCTGCTGGTCCTCCATATCGGGCAGCTGGTGTTTTACAAGCTTGGTGTAGTTTTCGTTAGTGACAACGTAAATATTTTCTTTGGGGCATACTTTCAGGAAACGTTCGTAAGTGTTTTGTATAAGGGTTTTACCGGTACCGAGAATATCTATAAACTGTTTGGGATGCGATGTACGGCTTATCGGCCAAAAGCGGCTTCCAATCCCTCCAGCCATAATTATGGCATAGTAATTTTTGTTTTTCATTAATAATGGGGGTAAGTTTTATGTGAATTGTTTAAGTACAAAATGCGTGAGATACGATCTGTCATAAAAAAACGAGTATATGATTTATATACTCGTTTTTTTATGTTTAATAATCGTCACTACCGCCTCTGCCCGGTCTCTCATCGTCATCAAAGCCTTCATCATCACTAAATTCGTTGCCGAATTCATCTTCCTCTTCTTCTTCTTCGCCGCCCGCGTGTTTTTCTTCCGGTAGTTCATCCGTATCCGTAACTTCCGAAAAATCCTCTGCGTCTTCAGGATTAAAGGCCATTTCGTTAAGGAAGTCGAAATCTTCGGTAACTGGTGGTAAAACTGTAGGGTTAAACGCGTTGCCGAATTGTTTAGGAGCCTCACCAACTGATTTTACAACAGCAGGGTAGGTGGTACCCGGTGTTTCATCTAAAATGATCTTCATCAGTTCAACATGAAAATCAAACGGACGGTCGAAATTGAACGTATAGTAAAATTTTTGGTGCGGATCGTCAATAAAACTTAACAGCTTTACTTTGTTCATTAATGACACACCACGGTCAATACGCCTTTGGTTGGGCAGGTAAGTTATTTCTTCACCTTTTGTCCACTGATCATTACTGATATAAAATGATGAAGAAAATTCCGGATTATAACCGGTTGACTGATGAATTGCGCGGTGAAGATCTTCGAAAGTTTGATTTGATTTTACATCAATTTCTCTCGTAACGTCATCGTAGTCTTCAAAAGTAACCCTGAACCTGTATAGTGCCATTGCTTATCGTAGATTTTGGACAAAAATAATAATGTTTTAATTTAATTTGGGGTAGTCACAACTTTTAAGCCAATTTCAAGGCCTTTGTTAATTGTAAAGTTTAATGCGGCCTCCCGGTTGTTGGGAATTTCGCCCTCTAATATCGCTTCGCGGATCTGATTTTTGATTATTCCAACCTCGCGGCCTTCTTTTATACCGAACATGGTCATAATATCGTTACCTGTAACCGGTGGCTGCCAGTTACGGATGCTGTCGCGCTCCTCAACATCTTTTAATTTTTGTTGAACAAGCTCAAAATTGTTACGATATTTTTTAACCTTATATTCATTTTTGGTGGTGATGTCTGCTTTACACAACAACATGAGCCCCTCAATGTCATCTCCTGCCTCAAAAAGCAAACGCCGCACTGCCGAATCGGTAACTATTGATTGTGAGAGTACTATGGGCCTTAAATGCAGTTGTACCAGTTTTTGAACCTGCTTCATTTTTTCATTAAGCGGTAGCTTAAGCTGAGCGAAGATCTTAGGCACCATGCGTGCGCCGCGGTCTTCGTGGCCATGAAAGGTCCAGCCGTGGCCGGGTTCAAAACGTTTGGTGGCCGGTTTGGCTATATCATGCAATATGGCGGCCCAGCGTAGCCAAAGGTCGTCGGTAGTTTCGCAGATATTGTCAAGCACCTGCAGGGTGTGGTAAAAGTTGTCTTTATGGCCTTTGCCGTCTACATAGTCAACCCCATAAAGAGCTGTCATTTGCGGAAAGATCTTGTGCAGCAGACCGGTATCAAACAGGTAGTTAAAACCTATTGAAGGCACTGGGGACAGGATGATCTTGTTCAATTCATCAGTAATACGCTCCTGAGATATAATGCTGATCCTGTCGGCGGTAGCTTTGATGGCTTCAACTGCGATATCATCTATCCTGAAGTTAAGCTGCGTGGCAAACCGGATGGCACGCATCATGCGCAACGGATCGTCAGAGAATGTTTCATTAGGATCAAGCGGCGTACGGATCAGTTTGTTTTCGAGATCAATGATACCGTTAAATGGATCAAGGAGCTCACCAAAAGTGTCCGGGTAAAGCGAGATAGCCAGCGCGTTGATGGTAAAATCGCGGCGTTTCTGGTCGTCTTCCAAAGTGCCGTTCTCCACAATAGGCTTACGCGAATCGCGGCGGTATGATTCTTTACGTGCGCCAACAAATTCAACTTCCAGATCGCGGTATTTAAGCGATGCTGTGCCGAAGTTTTTATAAACTGCCAGTTTAACTTTAAGATGAGCTGCCACTGTTTCGGCAAAGGCAATACCATTGCCAATAATTACAATGTCAATATCTTTCGATGGGCGGTTCAGGAAAATATCCCGCACAAAACCACCTATGGCATAGGCCTGTACATTTTGTTCGCCCGCCAAACGGGATATAACAGAAAATACGGGATGCCTGAGGTGTTGCTGCATAGTTTGATGCTTAAAAACGCTAATAAGGGTACAAAGGTAAGATTAATTGGAAACTATACCTTGTAAATTGAAAAACGTGAGATTGTGTGCAGTTAAAAAGGGATAATGGTGCTAACGTAATCCTGTAGTCTCTGACTACATGCATAGTAGTCCGAAGTCGGAGGCTTCGGACAGTGGAGGCATAATGGTTGGAAGTTGGAAACTTCGGACAGCGGTCAGGCAGTAACGGCCGGGGTTAACAGGGTTAACAAAAAAGTGGATAATTTTTATGTAAACAGCTGATTGTTAGTTTTTTAATTAGAATATGAGGTTAACCCCGTAAATTTGCTAAAAATGTGGGTGTTGAAGACATAGTCGAACATGCCGTTTTAACTAATCACTAATTTCTTGTTACCGCCTCAAAAACTCAAATCTGCCGTCAGGGGCCAGCCTCATAATAGTTGAGGGCGTTTTAATTTCCTTGCTATGCTGCTCCAGATCAACCACATAATCAACACCATCGATTATCTCCTGGTCAATCTGCGAAAAATACTGGGGCGAGGGTTTGCCACTGATATTGGCCGATGTAGACACCAGCGGCTTGCGCAAACGCTGAATAAGCTGCTGGCAAAAAGGAGTGTCTTTTACAACCCTGATCCCCACGCTGCCATCTGCAGCAATTAAGGCCGGCGAAATATTTTTGGCACCCGGCATTACCAGCGTTAACGGATTTTCGGCATACTCAATCAATTCAAAAGCAATTGGGTTTACTTCGGCGATATAGCTTTCCAGTTTATTGTCGGTATCAAGCAAAATGATCATACTTTTTGCCTCATCGCGCTGTTTAAGGCGATAGATCTTTTGAATGGCTTCAGTATTGGTGGCGTCACAACCTATGCCCCAAATGGTATCGGTAGGGTAAAGGATGATGCCGCCATCCTGCACAATTTTAAAAGCTTTGGCTACTTCGTCTCTAAGCATGGTTCAAAATATTTTGGTAAAGCTGCATTAACTGCCGGCTTAGTTTATCATCAGTAAAATTGGCTGCATAAGCGCGGCCTTTAGTTATCATGTTTTGCCTTAAACGGTCGTCGCTAAGCACCCTATTCAGTTTTTCAGCAAGACTGGCATCGTCATCTGGGTTAACATAAAGGCTGTCCGGCCCGCCGGCTTCCTCAAGGCATGAGCCGGTTGCCGCTATAACCGGGGTACCGGAATTTAGGGCCTCCAACACAGGGATGCCGAAACCTTCGTACCGGGACGGATAAACAAACACCGATGACAGCTGGTAAACAGCAGGTAACTCTGCAAAGGTAAGGTCTTTTAAAAATATTACCCGGTGGTTTAAATTATTGGCCGTTAAATAAGCTTTTACCTGTTCGGTGTATTTGGTTTCTTTACCAACCACCACAAGTTTTATATCATCTGCCTTTTTTAAAGCTTTAACGGTTAGTAATAGGTTTTTGCGCTCTTCGATAGTCCCAACACTCAGTATAAAGCTATCGGGCAGGTTGTATTTTTCTTTTACTTTCGATTTTTGCGCAGCAGTTTGTTCGATTGCAAACGAAGGATCACATCCCTGGTAAATCACTTCGATTTTTTTTGGATCGATGCCAAGTAGTTCAACCAGGTCGTCTTTTGTTTTTTGGCTTATCGCGATGATGCTATCGGCAACCCGGCAGGCATGCTTTATCTTGGCTAAATAGATGCGATAGTTTACCGGCCCAAACTGTTTTGGATAACGCATGAAGATAAGGTCATGCACGGTAACTACAGACTTAATACCGGATTGCTCTATACCCGAAGGTAACTCGTGACTTAAACCATGGTACAGTTCAATCCCATCGCGTTTAAAATCTTTAATAATCCCCCTGCTCCGCCACCATGAGGTGAACCATTTGCTTTTTGGGGTAACAGTGTGGATGTTGGGATAATCGCCAATAAAATTAAGCCGGGGATTGGATTTGGCCTTTGGCGTATATAAATATATGGTGTTGGAGGGATTGAGTGATGCTATGCCTTTAATTAACCAGCGGCTGTAATTACCTAAGCCGGTATTATTGTAAAAGGCCCGTTTAGCATCGTATCCTATCTTCATTTGAAGTCTTAAGTTCAAAGTTTTAAGTCAAATTCGCCTTATTAAATTAAAAGCCATAAGTGAAAGATGGTAAACAGATTCATCAGGCACTTATGACTTTTAACTTGCGACTTCAGATTATATTATACCGCTACGTTATTTTCACGCAGGGCATCATTCAATGACGTTTTTTTATCGGTTGATTCCTTGCGGGTACCGATGATCAGGGCACAAGGTACCTGGTATTCGCCGGCAGCAAATTTCTTGGTATACGAACCAGGGATCACAACCGAACGGGCAGGTACACGACCTTTATATTCAATCGGGGTGCTGTGGGTTACGTCGATAATTTTGGTTGATGCTGTTAAAACCACGTTTGCACCTAAAACCGCTTCATGCTCAACATGTACGCCTTCAACAACAATGGCACGTGAACCGATAAAGCAGTTATCTTCAATAATAACAGGAGCGGCCTGTAGCGGCTCCAATACGCCACCGATACCAACGCCACCGCTTAAGTGTACGTGTTTGCCTATCTGCGCGCATGAATCAACAGTAGCCCAGGTATCAACCATGGTACCTTCATCAACATAAGCGCCAATGTTTACGTACGATGGCATCATGATAACGCCTTTGGCAAGGTGAGCGCCGTAACGGGCAATACCGTGAGGTACAACGCGAACGCCGGTTTGCTTGTAATCAGTTTTGAGTTTCATTTTATCATGAAAAACAAAAGGACCGGTTTTAATTTCTTCCATATGCCTGGTAGGGAAATACAAAACAACCGCCTTTTTAATCCACTCATTTACATGCCAGCGTGAGCCAATAGGTTCGGCCACACGGATCTCGCCTTTATCTAACCGGTCAATAACGGTTTCATTGGCGTTGGTATATTCATTGTAGTTCAGCAGGTTCCTGTCTTCCCAGGCCTCTTCAATCAGTTTTTTAAGATCTTGCATTGTTGAAATTAAACTTTT
>NZ_DASVOB010000698.1:0-2884 GCF_036383575.1 Mucilaginibacter sp. | reverse complement strand
AGGGTTTTGATTTTAAAACGTTTAATGATCAAAACGGAGGTCATCCCTACAACAATGGCACTGCCAATGATACCGTACATATGAAATGATTGCAGCCTGAACATTTCCTGGATCCTGAACCAGGAGATCACCTCTGACTTTACCAGCACTATGCCAAAAAGCAGGCCTGCAAACAGGTATTTGATATTGCGCATATTATAAATGTAAAAGATATGGTAAAATAAACCAGGTCATGATAAAGCCGCCTGCCATGAAACAGCAGGTAGCTACAAGCGATGGCCATTGCAGGCTCGAAATGCCCATAATGGCATGACCTGATGTGCAGCCGCCGGCATATCTTGTACCAAAGCCTACCAAAAATCCGCCTATCACCATAAAAATAAAACCTCTTAAAGTGAGCAGCTGATCAAAACTGAAAATATCCTTTGGCAGTAAATCATTAAAATCTTTAATACCTTGTTGCTTAAGCAGGATATGGGTTTGCGGGTTAATATTAACCGGATGATTGGCCGAAAGAAACTGGGCGGCTATAAATCCGCCCAAAACAATGCCGGCGACAAAAAACAGGTTCCAGCTTTCTTTTTTCCAGCCGTATTTAAAAAAAGAAATATTGGCAGGGATACATGCTGCGCAGATATGCCTCAATGATGATGAAATGCCAAAGGTTTTATTACCGATGATGAGCAAGGCTGGCACGACAAGGCCTATCAGCGGACCTGCCACATACCAGGGCCAGGGTTGGGTTATTAAATCCATAATTTACAGGTTAATAAATGGCAAATATATCCGATGTAAATTGGCAAATTATTAATTTCATTCCTGTTAAACTGTGATTTGTACAATTTAATTTTTTATTTGTTTTAACAATATTGTTACATATATTTACTGTTGATTATATACCCTAACAGTAATTTCTTTTGGTGAAAAAGCTTATAGCAATACTATTGTTGAATGTACATCTGTTCAATTTGGGCGGGTACAATTTGGCATTCCAGTATTTTATTCACCGGTCTGAAGTGCAAATTGTAAAAGAAATTTACGAAAACAAGGTTGATGCTACCAAGCTTGTTGAGATCAAGATCCCTGTACATCTTCCCCAAATCCACAGCTGGACCGGTTATGTACATGATCAGGGCCAATTGCAGTTAAAAGGCGTTTACTATAATTACCTGCGTTATAAGGTTACGCAGGATACGATGTCGTTCATTTGTATAGCCAATAGTGTTAAAACACGTTTGGTTAAAGCCAATCTCATTATTGCCAAAGAAATAAGCGATGTGCCCTTGAGTAAAAAGGGCCATGATCAATCGCAGAAAAAAGTAAATACCGGGAGCGAGTATAGCTTCCAGGTTATGCACTACCAATTCTTATCTTACGGAAGGATATTAAAGGTACATTCACGCCCTATAGCCTACCATGTAAATTCACCCTTCATCGAGTCACCCGGCAAACCGCCAAACTCTGCATGCTGATTGTTGCCTGTAAATTATGAGTTAAATTGATTTGTGTGCCTGTAGTTTAAGGATACAAACCGTTTTTATCATTTTGCTGTAGGAAGTAACCTGTTCTTTTACGGGTTATGTAAAACAGCTCCTGTTTACGGCTTTGATCATGCTCCTTAAAGCTGATATATTATCAACCATCGCCGGTTAAGCGAGTATAGTTGATAATGTTGATCCGGCTTGTTAACCATTGTATTATTAATTATTACCCTTTATTTAAACGTAATGAAATTTATGTCGCTGTATTTTTACAGATGTTGTATTGTAGTTTCTTTTTTATTGGCTGTTGTGCAAGGTGCCAAAGCCCAAACCGATGCTGATGCATTGATGATCCCTAAAAATTATTTTTGTGCTGCCGCAGTATACACCCATGGGAGTTGGGACCATTACTGGGAAGGTACTTTTAAACGGGATAATCAAAACTTAGGCACCGTAAGTACAAATGTTTACAGCCTGGGTGGTAACTATGGTCTTTCAAACCGGATCAACTTGTTATTTATGGTTCCTTACGTAACCACAAACGCATCTGCCGGTACTTTACGTGGCGAAAGATCATTTCAGGACCTTACCGTTTCGGTTAAATGGATGGCCATAAAAGAGGAGATAGGCAGTGGCTTATTCAGCGTTCATGCTATCGCTACCGGTATTTTGCCTTTAGCCAATTATCAAGCCGACTTTCTGCCTTTATCTGTAGGTTTACATAGCAAAAGTGCTGCTTTGCGCGCCTTGCTTAACTATCAAACAGGCAGGTTCTTCGTGGCAGGTTCGGGCCAGTACATCCGTCGTGACAACATTACTATCGACAGAACTTCATACTACACCACCGAAATGCACTACACCAATGAGGTACAGTTGCCAAATGCTACTAATTTTATGTTTAGCAGCGGTTACCGCAGCCTTAAGTTTAATGCCGAAGCTACGTTTACTAAAATTACAAGTACAAGCGGTTTTGATATCCGTAAAAACGATATGCCTTTTCCAAGTAACCGTATGAACAGTACTGCTGTTGGTTTAATACTTAAATACAGCTTACAATCGGTAAGTGGGCTTGAGTTTACTGCCGGTGGTAACTATGTTTTGGACGGACGTAACGTTGGCCAAACACGGTCGGGATATGCTGGTGTGTATTATGTATTCAGCACCAAAAAGGAGAAGTAATAAGAGGTTGGACAATCAATGATCAATGAAATGAAAAAAACTATACTTAATATATTTACAATTACAGCACTGGCCGCGGTAACTTTCAGTTCGTGCAGGAAAGATATTTTAGACCGTACCTCGCTGTATCCCGCGCTCAAACCCTCAAATCTGGATCTTGCTGCCGATACCTGGAAACCGGTGCTGGTCACAGATTTTAGTACACTTACCGTGGCTACACCGGA
>NZ_DASVOB010000697.1:0-18615 GCF_036383575.1 Mucilaginibacter sp. | reverse complement strand
GCCTCCGAAATATTGATAGGTCTGGCCGAAAATGAAGAACCGCCGGTTCATCTTTACCTCGGCCAGGATGCATACAATCGCACCTCGGAAAAATTAAAGGCCATGACCGCGGAAGTAGAATACTGGAAGGAAACCATTATCTCCGCCGATTTTAAATAACATGGTTGAACATTTACCGGTCAAAACCCGCCATCTTCTTTGCTCGTTGCGCAAAAGCTGATGGCTTACTTGGTGTCGGTAAAGTAAACGTTCTGATATAAATAACTAACCAACAAAGGCCGGCAGCTATGTCGGCCTTTGTTGGTTAAGGAATTGAACGTATACTGGCGATCATTTAATTCCTATATTTAATTTCTGTTAAAAAAACGTTACATTCGGGTTCTAAATAATTATGAAACTGTATGGTAAATTAAGTGATGCAGAATTGGCCATCCGGTTGTATGATGGAGACGAGGCTGCATATACTGAAATTTACAATCGTTACTGGGCTTTATTGTATAGTCATTCTCGCCGCATGCTTCGCGATGATGAAGAAGCAATGGATGTGGTGCAGGACGTTTTTGCTGCTTTTTGGACAAAACCGCCTGAATTTAATGATAGTGGGGCACTTAAAGCATATTTGTTTACGGCGGTGCGTAATACAACCATTAAGTTAATTAACAGAAGTAAGCACAAAGATAATTATTTAACATCCCTCGCGGCTTTTATGGAGGAGGGGGAATACGCGACCGATAACCAGGTTGCCTTTAATGAATTTGTTCGGCAGGTTGAAAAAGAGGTTGCGAATTTGCCGCCAAAAATGAGGCAGGTATTCGAAATGAGCCGAAATGATGGATTATCCCATAAGCAAATCGCCGAAAAATTGGATATTTCTGATCATGAGGTGAAAAAAACGATAAATATGGCAATTAAATTGCTTAGGACTCAATTTTCCTTGTTTTTTCTTTACTTGTTGATGGTATTATTACGCCTTTTTTAGCTGTTAATCCTTTCTGTCGCCAAAAAAAATAAAAAAAATAAACTTTTTTTATTTTTTGATGTCTACCAGGCGCCTTTTTAATGGTCTTATCTATAAATCGGCACAGAATGCCGTGAGTTATGGATAAACAAAAAGCACAAGCCTTATTAAATAAGTACGCCGCGGGTAACTGTACTGCCGAAGAACGTTTACTGGTTGAAAGCTGGTATAATCAGCTTAGCCAGGAAACTGAACCCTTAGCCGGCGAACCGGATTGGGAGTTAGCCAATAAACAAATTTATGATCGTTTGGCTTTTGCACGGGCTCGTAGTTACAGGCGCTCGTGGCTGTCTTATTCGGCGGCGGCTATACTGCTGTTCCTGATATCTGTAAGTACTTACCTGTATATTTCAAAAAAGGACACATCTGTCCAATATACCAATGATGTGGCTCCTGGTCGTAATAGTGCTATGCTCACCTTAGCCAACGGCGAAAAAATTGACCTTGATAATTTAAAGAGTGGGGAACAGGTTCGCCAATCGCATATAAAAGTCACCAAAGTATCTGGCGGCCGGCTCGTATACACTGTTGTGGACGATGAGGCAAACAGCAATACCAATGCCTTTAACACTATTGAAACACCAAAAGGCGGACAGTATGAGGTTAGTTTGCCTGATGGGACAAAGGTATGGCTCAACGCCGCTTCTTCTTTAAAGTATCCTGTCATCTTCGGCCCAAAACAACGTAGCGTTGAATTGCATGGCGAGGCTTATTTTGAAGTGGCCCACAATCCTCAAAAACCGTTTATTGTGGCTACTACGCAGCAGCAAATAGAAGTACTGGGCACTCATTTTAATGTAAATGCATATAACGATGAGGCCACCGTTAATACAACGCTGCTGGAAGGCAAGGTTAAAATAGCCGGCAAAGGAATAAGTGCCATTCTTCGTCCGGGCCAGCAGGCGGTTTTAACAACGCAAACGCATCAGCTTAAAGTACAGGCCGCCGATCTGGAAAGGGATATGGCATGGAAAAACGGCGACTTTGTGTTTAAAAATCAGGACCTGGAAAGCATTATGCGGCAGGTGGCCCGTTGGTACAACGTAGAGGTTGTTTATGAGCAAAATGCGCATCGTGATGTGACGTTTGGTGGTTGGGTATCTCGTGCCAAGAACATATCGGCTGTGCTGAAGATCATGGAGTTAACAGGTAACGTTCACTTTAAAGTTTCGGGAAGGAGGATCACGGTTATGCAGTAAAATTTTACTTACTCACAGAATGGAGATGATATAAGCAAACCAGGAGTGGTGGAACACCCCTGGTTAAGTCTGGATTCCCCATTAATTTATTTTTCGGAAACAAACAAAGTCTAAAACCCAAACTATTCAAATGTATGAAATTTTACACGGGAAATTCGTGTAGGCCGCCCGGCCGCATGTCAAAATTTCTATTATTCATGAAACTTACTATTATTTTAATAATTGCGGCAGTTATGCAGGTAAGTGCCAGTAGTTATGCTCAGCAAATCACCCTCAATGTCAAAAAGGCACCTTTAGAAAAAGTGCTGAAGGAGATCAGGGCACAAAGCGGTTACGACTTTTTATTTGATGCAAAGCTTATCCAAAATGCTAAACCTGTTGATATACAGCTTGAAAACGCGGGAATAGAAGAAGCGCTTAAAAACTGTTTGAAAGGGCAGGCTTTATCATATACCATAGATGAGCATACGGTGGTGATCAGGGAAGCCGAAAAAACTTTGCTGGACAAGGTTGTTGACATGGTTGCGGATATCAAAGACAAAGCCGGTAAATTGGTTCAGCCATCGATAGTTGTTGGTAAAGTTAGCGGCAGCTATGGAGTGCCGCTTAGTGGTGCAACGGTTATGGTTAAACGTACTAAGCTGGGCACTAATACAGATATTAAAGGTAACTACATCCTTAAAACTGCCGAAACTACTGATACGCTCGTTATTAGCTTTATAGGCTATAAAACTACAACGGTCCCAATAAATAAAAGGGTTATTGTTGACGTCAATTTACAGGAAGCTACCAGCGGGCTGGACGAGGTGGTAGTACAGGCCTACGGCCGCACTACACAGCGATTAACCACAGGTAATATCAACAGGATAACTGCTGCTGATATTGCAAAGCAACCGGTAACAGATCCCTTACTGGCTTTAGAAGGGCGGGCGCCCGGGGTAGAAATAACACCGCAAACGGGTTATGATGGGGGGCCCGTAAAGGTAGTGATCAGGGGGCGGCAGTCTATCAACACCAACATTAATTCCGATCCGCTGTACATTATTGACGGCGTGCCTCAAACAGTACTTGACCTGCGGCCATTTGATTATAAAAATAATAATCGCCAGCGCGGCCAATATTCTGTAGGTTTGGGCGACCCAACGGTGGGTTATTCATCGGGCAGCAGTCCGCTGGCTGCTTACAACCCCTCAGATATTGAATCGGTTGAGATATTGAAGGATGCTGATGCTACAGCCATTTACGGTAGCCGTGGCGCCAACGGCGTTATCCTGATCACGACTAAAAAAGGATCTCCTTCAAATGGCGATTTTTCCATTGATCTGGCTCAGGGTGTTCGTTATACGGTAGCCGAATGGCAACAGCTTAATACACCACAATACATTGCAATGCGCAAAGAAGCTTTCCGGAATGACGGCATAACACCAACTGCGCAAAATGCAGCCGACATTTTCCTGTTAGATAATAACCGGTTCACCGACTGGCAAAAATATGCTTATGGAAATACCGGGAACTGGACCAATTTACAGGCGTCATTGTCGGGCGGAACAGCTCAGACAACCTATCGCCTGGCTGGTGGTTACAGGGCGAGTTCAGACATCAGCACAGCAAAGGGAAGAAACCCTCAGGGATCTTTTTCCTCTAACCTGACAACGCACAGCGCAAATCAGCGTTTTACTTTGTCGTTTACTACTAACTACACTTTTTTGGTCAACAACCAGATCAGTATAGCTCCCGTGGCCACTCTGCCTCCAAATGCGCCATCGGTATATGATGCGCAGGGGAGCCTGAATTTCGCAGAATATGATAAAGTCAGGATCTCTTTTCCTTTTTCAGGATTATTGCAACCGTATGAAGGTAAAACCAATACCCTCAACGGCAGCCTGAATTTAAATTATACAATCTTCAAAGGTTTGGTGGCCAAAGTTAACCTTGGATATAATAACACACAAAAACAACAAAGCCAATACCAGCCTCTCGCCGCACAGGACCCGCTGCCGGGATCGCCTCAAAAAGGAAGCGCCAGAGTTGAAAATGCCCATACCAACAATATTATTGTTGAACCCCAGCTTGAATACAACGCGGTAATTGGGAAGGGGGCAATAAATTTATTGACAGGCGGCACCTATCAGCTTAACAATACCAGCTCGTTACAAACAATAGGTACCGGATATACCACTGATGACCTGTTATATTCAATGGCTGCTGCACCTGTAGTGCAGGCCACCGACGCAAAGGGGCAATATAAATATGCCGGTGTATTTGCCAGGATAAATTATAACTGGGAAAATAAATACATTCTTAATTTGAACGGTCGCCGGGATGGTAGCAGCCGTTTTGGTGAAAATAACCGGTTTGGTAATTTTGGATCTGTAGGTGCAGCATATATTGTTACGGAAGAAAAGTGGGTAAGAGATTTCCTGCCCAAAGTTTTCAGTACAATTAAACTTCGCGGCAGCTACGGCACTACGGGTAGTGATGGAGTGGGTGATTATCAATATCTTACGCAATGGGCCCCTGTTTCGGCTGGTCAGTCAGCGACTTCTACTAACCCCAAGTACAACGGTGTTATCCCCCTGGTATCCATACAGCACGCCAATACTGATTTTCACTGGCAGGTTAACAAAAAACTGGAGGGGGCACTTGATCTAAGCTTTTTGGATGAACGCATTTCTGTAGAGGTTGCCTACTACCGGGATCGCTGTAATAATCAACTTATACAATTCCCAACCGCCGATCTTACCGGGTTTTCTACGGTAACGGCCAATAGTCCTGCTAATGTTCAAAATGATGGCTGGGAATTTCAGGCTAATGCACAGATCATCAACGGGAAAAGCTTCCACTGGAGCGCAAGCTTTAACATTGGCATTAATAAGAATAAGCTCTTGTCTTACCCAAATTTTCAGCTGTCGCCTTATTATACGCTCATGAAGATAGGCCGGCCATTGGGCGAGCAGTATCTATATAAGTTTACCGGTGTGGATCCACTCACCGGGCAGTATACCTACCTGGATGCCAATCACGATGGTCTTGTCAGTGCTGTGGCAGGCGTTCCCCCCGGAACCGGGATGGATGACCGGGTTGCGCTTATCAATACAACTCCTCAATATTCGGGGGGGATGGGACAGCGGTTCAGCTTCAAAAATTTATCCCTGAGTTTGTTTTTTAATTACAGAAAGCAGCTGGCAAGAAACGAGCTGGCCAGTACCGCATTTGGCGCGCTTGGCAATGTTTCGTTATATAAATACAATAACAGGTGGCAAAATCCGGGCGATATTACCTCCATAGCAAGACTAACTACCACCGCAAAAGTCTCCGACATTAATTATACCTCCTCGGATGCGGCCTATACCGACGGCAGTTTTATTCGTCTGCAAAATATAGCTCTTTCATATACCTTGCCTGTAAAAATTATCCGGAAAATAGGTTTGAAGGCATTGGCAATAAATGCAAGCGCCCAAAACATCTTCGTTATCACAAACTATAAGGGCCTGGACCCGGAGGTTAATAATTTCGGATCAATGCCGCCAACCAGAACCATCACCTGGGGATTATCAGCCTCATTTTAATTGAAAAAATCATGAAGTCAACCCGTTATTATTTAAGAACAATATACATGCTAAGTATCATCATGGTGGTGATGTGCGGCTGTAAGAAACTTGTGGAGATCGATAAGCCAACCAATACTATTTCAACGGCCAGTGCATTCGGTACAGACAGTAAGCTCAACTCTGTGATGGCAGGCCTGTATAATCAAATGATCAATACAGGATTGGCATTCAGTAATGGTGCAACAACACTTTATGGCGGATTGACCGCCGACGAGTTTGTGGATTACGGAGGGCCAACGAATACGCTTACTTATCCATTACTTACCAGTAACATTAATGCCAACGCAGATTTTGCCGCAGACGTCATCTGGTCTTCGGCCTATAAAACAATCTATAATTCAAATGCCATTATCGAAAACCTAACCTCGTCCGTATCAGACAAGATCACGGATAGCTTAAGAGCAAGCTGTACAGGTGAGGCAAAATTTACCAGGGCATTTAGTTATTTCTACCTTACCAATTTTTATGGCGATGTGCCGTTGGTGCTTACTACTGATTTTAATAAGACAGCTACATTACCCCGAGCCCCGCAAGCCCAGGTTTATGACCAAATGGTTCAGGATTTGAAGGACGCACAGTCATTGTTGCCTGATAATTTTTCGGCTGGTCTTGGCGAACGGATCAGGCCCAACAAAGGAGCAGCCACGGCTTTGCTGGCAAGGGTTTACCTTTATCAAAAGGATTGGAAAAATGCCGAGGCACAAGCATCTGCCGTTATCGGCAATAGTCACTACACCCTCCTTGCCGATCTGAATAAGGTTTTCCTGATCAATAGTACTGAAGCTATTTGGCAATTGAAGCAGGACGTGTCATTAACTCCGGTAGGAAGTGGTACTTATGACGATATTAATTTTAATACCAGGATTGAGTGGGAATCGTTAGGCCCGGATGATCAGGCTGTTTTTTTGGATCCTTCTGTTTATTCTTCTGTTTCCTTTTTTTTGACACCACAAAACTATCTCACTGATGAATTATCAAATGCTTTTGAACCGGGAGATCTGCGCCATACTGCCTGGGTAAGGAGCACACCAAGCCCCAATATCGACCCTTATTTTGGGGTTACCTACAATTACCCTTTTAAATATATTAACCGGACAGCTACAAATAACCAGCCTGCTTTGCAATACAATGTAATGCTCCGGCTTGCCGAGCAATACCTCATCAGGGCAGAAGCCCGGGCAGAATTAGGCGATGTAGGAGGAAGTGTAGCAGACATTAACCGGATCAGGAACCGGGCTGGTTTACCTAATACCAACGCATCCGGTCAAACAGATCTGTTAGCAGCTGTTGCCCGGGAGCGCCGCGTTGAACTTTTTGCCGAGTGGGCGCACCGCTTGTTTGACCTGAAGCGTACGGGGAAAGCAAGCGAGGTATTGGGTGCTATAGCAATTAAACAACCCTGGAAACCGGGTCAATTATTATATCCCGTTCCGGTTTCAGAAATTATCAGAGATCCCCGGTTGGTTCAAAATCCGGGCTATTAGGAAATAAAGCAAGCACAGTAAAAAGCATGTGACGTATCAATTATTTGATACGGTTAGGCGGTCTATGCCCAATAATCAGGTGAAATAACAACATAATAATCAATTAAAAGAAGATAAAAATGAACAGAGAAAAATTTTTCGGACTTGTTAAGGTTTCCGGCATGTTCCTGGCCATTATGGCTGTGGTTAGCTGTGCTCCGGGTGGCGGGTCAACCAGCCGGAAGAAAATGCCCGGATTTAGCAGCGTTTCCGGCTTTGAAGGCCCAATGCCGTTTGAAGGCCGAAACGCAAGCAGCAAATTAAGTTCCGGCGATTTTGCATTTACAACCAACAACGTGGATATGATGCTTGACGGTAACCTCCATGAGTTTGTTTCAGTAGCATTGCCAAATGCCGCAAATGATTCTTTGGCCATTAGTTTGGTCAATAGTTTTAAACCAATGGCTTTGCCTTTACTTACCAGCTGGGCTGCGCGGCAAAAGCAGGGAGTTGTTATCGACCTCAGCAGTCACACCCAGGCTGCCCACCGTACGGATTACACATTGGAAAAACCGGGTGACTTTTTAATCCCCGTTGTGATTATCTGGGATGCGGCATCAGCGGCAAGAGTTGGTGCGCTTAAATCAATGGTTGCCGGCGTGCCCTCGGTATCATTAAGCTGTACATCAGGTATGGATCCTGTTAAAAATTAACTAACTCTTTCCTGATCAAAAAAATCTAAAACAAAGATGAAAACAACTCGATTTTTTATTAAAATATTTCTGCTATTCGTCTGTCTTATAGCTGTTCAAACGACTGTTTATGGCCAACAAAAACCGATAGCCACTTCCTGGGATGATGTAGCGAAAGCTGCCGCTAAAGACACCACTAAACCGCCGCCGGCCCGGAAGAAAATAAAAAGCTATCAATCAGTAATCAATAAATCTTTCAACAGCCAATTTGGGTTATTCGCGGTCCATAAGGCAAAGGATACCGTATATTTTGAGATCCCGGACTCTATCCTGCACCGTGACATTATGCTTATCAATCGGCTGAACAAAGTATCCGGGGGGTATGACATGTACGCCGGTGAAGAGCTTGATGAACGGACCATTCAATTTGAGAAAGGCGTTGATTCAACCATCCGTATCAGGTATGACCTGGTTATCAGCGAGGCAGACTCTACCAATGATATTTACAAGGCGGTGGTCAACTCCAATATAAACCCGGTAGCGGCTACATTTCCAATAGTTGCCTATGGGAAGGACTCTAAAAGTTATGTGATCGACGTGTCGAAGTTTTTGAAGGAGAAGAGCATGGTGAATAATATAAATGGTCGTACAGGCTTAGGTGCCCAGGCTAATATTGCGTCCATGAAAGATTTTAATATCGAATCCATCCACGTATATCCCATTAACGTGGAGATCAGTATTAGTAAAAATATGGATCCAAAGGGGCCGCAGTCGGGGCCAAGTAAAAATGGCGATCCTTTGAGCATGGAATCGCATACCTCTTTTATCGCTTTACCAAAAGTACCCATGCAACGCCGCTATTTTGATCCGCGGGTAGGCTATTTTGCTGATTTCTTTAATACGTATGCCGATGATCAGCAAAAATCCGAAGAGCGGGATTTTATTTTACGCTGGCGACTGGAGCCCAGGGATGAGGATATTACTAAATGGAAAAAGGGCGAATTAGTGGAGCCTAAACATCCTATCGTGATCTATATTGATCCTGCTGCTCCAAAACAATGGCGCCCGTACCTGATCAGCGGTATTAATGACTGGCAGAAAGCGTTTGAACAGGCAGGTTTTAAAAACGCCATCGTCGGTAAAGAGTGGCCTGAAAATGACACCACTATGCATATGGACGATGCACGTTATTCGATGCTTAACTATTTTGCTTCAGATGTAGCCAATGCTTACGGGCCTAATATCCATGATCCGCGCAGCGGCGAGATCATTCAGACACATATTGGCTGGTATCATAATGTGATGTCGATATTACATGACTGGTACCTGATCCAGGCGTCGGCTACAGATCCACAGGCACGGAAAGCTAAATTTGATACCGAACTGATGGGGCAGCTCATCAGGTTTGTATCAAGCCATGAAGTGGGCCATACACTTGGTTTACGCCATAATTTTGGCAGTAGCAGCCAAACCCCTGTTGATAGCTTACGCAGCAAACATTACCTGGACCTGCATGGCCATACTGCCAGTATTATGGATTATGCGCGGTTTAACTATGTTGCCCAGCCGCAAGACCATATACCCCAGTACGACCTGTTTCCGCGTATAGGCGAATATGATAAATGGGCGATAGAGTGGGGCTATAAAAGCAGCGGCGCAACTTCGTTTGAGGAAGACAAGAAATTGCAAAGAAAATTGATAGTAGACCGTACTTCCAAAAACAGAAGGCTATGGTTTGGCGACGGTGAAAGAAAAAGATTTGACCCCCGCAGTCAGATGGAAGATCTGGGTGATGATGCGGCTAAGGCCAGTACTTACGGCATCAAAAACCTTCAGCGTATCCTGCCTAATTTACCAGCCTGGACTTATGAAGAGGGTGGTATCAATGAAAACCTCGAGTCGATCTATAAATCGCTTACCGATCAGTATTTCAGGTATATGGGCCATGTGCTTAAAAACGTTGGCGGCGTAAACTATACCATCAAGAGTGAGGAGCAGTCGGGGCCGCTTTATGTACCTGTTTCTAAGGCAATGCAGCGCGAAGCCATGCAATTTTTCAATAAGCAGTTATTTGATACGCCTTATTGGCTGATCAATAAAAAGGTAGTAGATAGGATAAACCTGCCCGAATCGCCAAATTTTGTTGAGGATGTACAGGTACGTGTGTTGAACAGCCTGATGGATATTGGCAGGATCAATAAGCTCATAGCCAATATGAAGCAATTTGGAAACAATGCCTACGATGTGAATGAATATATCACTACCCTGCACCAGGGAATATGGGGCGAATTGAAGAGCAATGGAGAAGTGAAGGTAGATAGCTACCGCCGAAATCTTCAGAAATCATATTGGGGCGCTATGCTGGAGATCCTGTCGGCAAATGATGCGGCCAGTTCAGAAACCGATGCGTCATCACTGTTAAAAGCGGATGTACTGTTACTTCAAAGTCAGATCAGGCAAGCCATCCCGCGTGTACAGGATCCGCTTACATTGTACCATTTGAAAGATCTGCAAAATCGTATAAAACACGCATTGGAAGACAAAAGATCCCTGTAATTTAAAACCGCATCAATATGAAGTTCCGATTAATTTATGTGATCACATGGATAGCTTGCTGTAGCAGCATGCTATCCTGTAAAAAAAACAGCTTACCCGCAATATCATCTTCATCATTAACTATTGTTAATGCCATTTCGGGAGGGTACGGACTGATACCTAATTTTGACAGCGAGAAAACGCTGATCTATTATAAGAATGCTGCCGTTATAACAAACAATGGGGCCCTTGAATTTTCGGGCCATTTGGGCAATATTCCCTTGTCGCTTGCACCGCAAACGGATACCCTGCATACACTTTATAAGAACAACATCCTGATGGAGGCGAACAGTATCCATACGCTATTTATTACAGGCACTGTTGATAACACCGATTCCTATTTTACTACGGATAAGGTGCCCGCTTATGCAGCTGCAGATAGCTTGATCGGCGTGCGTTTTGTAAATGTCTCGATGGGGAGTAAGCCGGTGAGCATTAATATAAAAGGCCAGAGTAATACTTTGGTAAATGGCCTGGCTTATAAATCGGCCAGTGATTTTTTACCCTACGCGGCCAAGAAAACAGTGCCAGCAACTATTAGCTATATTTTTGAGATCAGGGACGCGAGCACCGCTGCCCTGATAACTACTTATACACTCAGTTCTCTTGGCACTAAAATATCTAAAAGTGTTACCATAGCCCTGAAGGGTATTCCCGGAGGAACAGGCGCTAATGCGCAGGTGGCATTGCTGGTGAATAATTATTAGTAATAGTTTAGTTGACGGAGCGCGGGCAGTGCTAACTGCCTGCGCTATTTAAGATCATATGAACACTTGCCTGTTAAAATTTGAAGCTCCATCTTAAATGTCATGATTTTAACTCGGCTAAAGATATTTGGAAGCTGTGGAATGGGCTTTCAAAATGATAATCAATTTTGTTCTTTATGTTGTCAGTATAGTTAATAACGTGCGCCGGTGATTTGGCGCACGTTTTTTAAAGAAAATACAATGAAAAAAATAATCGGAGTAACACTTTTTGTGTTTTTAGCCACGCATGCTTTTGCACAGAAAGGCGACGCGATCTTAGGTAAATGGCTGAGCCCGGGCGGGCGCGGTCAGGTGGAGGTCTATAAAAAAAATAATAAGTACTTTGGTAAAATAGTTTGGCTGAAAGTGACTGCCGACAAGAATGGTAAGCCTTTAACAGATCGGCGTAACTTGAATCTCTCACTGCGTAAGCGGCCGGTATTGGGGCTTGAGGTTTTAAAAAATTGCAACGTTAAAGGTAAGTACTATGACGATGGTACAATATATGATCCCGAAAGCGGAAAAACCTATACGTGTAACCTGTTTTTAAACGGGAATAAGTTAAAAGTAACCGGTTTTGTAGGCATGTTTGTGGGACGTACCGATACCTGGACAAGAGTTAACTAAGATATATATCCTATGGAGCAGCAAAAGGAAATCGATTTTTATTTGTCGGTATTTAAGGACCTGGGCATTGCTGATGCCGACCGGCTGATACCTTTTGTTAAACCGAGAAAAATTGATGCCGGTGAAATTTATATTCAGGAAGGTGCAACCGGCAAAAAGCTGGCCTATATAAGCCGGGGGCTTATCAGGACCTATCTGCTTAAAGCAAATGGTGACGAAATAACGCTGATGCTTCGCTGGGAAGGCCAGTTCATAGCATCGGTAGACAGCGTGTTATTCAACCGGGCGTCGCGCTTTTTTTACCAGGCCCTGGAAGACACGGAGATCATAGAAGTAGATTACGATAAAATACAGCCCGTGGTAAACAATAGCCCCCTGTTGTCCTTATCACGCAATGATTTTTTGCTCAATATGCTGGCCGAGGCCATGGAAAGGATCGAAACATTTGTCTTGTTATCTCCGGAAGAGCGGTATGTAAAGTTATTGGAAGAGAAACCTGATATCCTTAACCGGGTGCCGGGTAAATATTTGTCAACGATGTTGGGTATTACACCTGTTTCGCTAAGCCGTATCCGCTCAAGGATAGCTTCTGCCGGGAAGCTCTGATTGTTCCTTGTCAACATTGCTGAATAGAGCAGCAAAGCAGTAAACTATGATCGTTAATTATCTTTTGTTAATATTTTCAGGGCTGCAGGCTACCGTACTTTGTGAT
This sequence comes from Mucilaginibacter sp., assembly GCF_036383575.1. Classification (GTDB taxonomy): domain Bacteria; phylum Bacteroidota; class Bacteroidia; order Sphingobacteriales; family Sphingobacteriaceae; genus Mucilaginibacter. Next base: position 5,952 of record NZ_DASVOB010000697.1, on the reverse strand, counting down.
GATTTAAAACCATGAGCACTATGCAACAAACTATGGAAATATTAAGCAAGCTTTTCGGCATCTCAATCGTTAGATATTTTGTAATTGCCGGTATTCCGTTCCTGATCTTCTACTTTTTCTTAAATAACTACTTCCAAAAAAACAAGATTCAGGGCAGGGAAGCTACAAAGCGCGATTTTATCCGTGAGATCATGCATTCCCTTCAAACCACCGGTGTGTTGGCCGTAATTGCCTATTTTATTCTTTACACCCCATTTCGTAATTATACAAAAGTATACATGGAACTGGACAGTCATGCAACATGGTGGCTCCCGGTAAGCGTTATACTATGTCTTGTTATTCATGACACGTACTTTTACTGGATGCATCGGTTGTTGCACCACCGGGCCATTTTCAAATTAACTCATCTGCTGCATCATAAATCTACTAACCCTTCACCATGGGCCTCGTATTCGTTTCATTTTATCGAGGCCTGGACAGAGGGGGCCGTGCTGTTTGTGATCGTATTCCTGATCCCCGTGCACCCATTGGCTGTGCTGGCGTTTACAGTAGCAGGATTTGTCATTAATGTTTACGGGCATTTGGGCTACGAGATTGTGCCCCGTGGATTCAGAAAAACCATCTTTTTTGAATTTTTCAATACCTCCGTATATCACAACCTGCACCATAGCCGATTTAAGGGTAATTATGGCCTCTATTTCCGTGTGTGGGACAGGCTTATGGGCACCGAGCACCCCGACTATGTAAAGGAGTTTGACCGGGTGCAGGATCAGAGAAGCTCGGAGCAGTCTGTACGAGTCTGATGATCTGGTGGTTAAAATTGATTTATAGGTTAACCAAGCTGGGAACCCACATGCACGGCTGCCTGATCTTACATTTGAGCGGCCGGTGTCATTGTTTGTAATGACATGGCCATATCTGCGAAACGCAAGGGCGGCCACTGTAGGCCGCCCTTGTGTTTGTGACAATATTGTAGAAAATAAGAAAACTTATTTCTTTGCCGGATTTTTTGCAGCTGCCTCAATTACCCTGGCTACGGCCGCCGGTTGTGACATGAATATAACATGACAGCCTTTAACTTCTGTTACTATGGCACCAGCCCGTTTATACATTGCGCGTTCCAGTTCAGGATTAATGGCTTTATCTTCTGTAGCTACAACAGCGTATGTTGGCTTGGTTTTCCATGCAGCCTGTGTTAACGGCGCAACAAAGCATGAGCCAACAATGGGTTGTTGGGAGTCGAACATAAAATCAGCTTTTGCTTCGCTCAGGTCAGCCGCAAAGCATTCATGAAAGAGTGTCTTATCAAAATAAACAATACCATCTTTATCTGCGGGCAGGATGCCATTTTTTGGTAGGGCAGGCCCCGATTGATAAACATCTAAGGTTGACTGGCCAACTTCAGGAGCAAACGCGGCAATATACACCAGGCTTGCTACTTTTGGAGATACACCTGCTTCGGTGATCACCGAGCCTGCCCACGAATGGCCTACAAGTACGGCAGGGCCATCCTGTTTTTCCAGGGCCCGGTTGGTTGCGGCAACATCGTCATTCAGCGACGTAAGCGGGTTTTGCACAAGCGTTACATTATATCCGTCTTTCTTTAAAATTTTATAAACGGCTTCCCATCCGGATGCGTCTGCGAAGGCCCCATGTACAATAACAATATTCTTTACCGCGGGAGAAGTTTGAGCTGTACTCACCTTTGGGCTGAAAGCGGCCAATAGCGCTATCGCTGTAAATTGCATTAATCTGGTAATCTTGTTTTGGGTTTTCATTTTGTTTGTTTTTCTTGATTTGTCTCCAAAATTATCTTCCATCTTTCCCAACAGCCTCCAGAAATCCTCCAACCCGACAAAGTAGTTCATGAACCGGGCATTTTCAGCGTTGAGTAAATACCATTTTTCGGAAACCGGCCCTATTGCCCGTCGATTTAAAACGATTGAAACCATTTGTGGAGGTTGTCGGATACTTTAAGCAAAACTCTCATGGAAAGCAGGCTCCCATAGTATTACAACATATGACATGCTCTTTTCTATTCGGGGTACTTATTGACCGCTCCGGGTTTTGGTTTGTCTGGTTAACCCGGGTCTTTATTGCCCTCTGTGCTTGCTGGGCATACTTTTGAGTAACATTATTCTAAAAACAAAATTATATAACAATAACCGGCACCTAATCGGTACCGGTATTACCTTAAATAGTAAACCATCATGAAAAAATTAATCTTAGCGGCAATTGTATCATTATTCGCCGCCGGCGCAAACGCTCAAACTGCACAGCCAATGGAACTAAACAGTACCGGACAAGCCATAACATTTAATGTAAGTCTCACTTCAATGTGGAGAATTACCATGCCCCGTATAGGTCAGGTTGAAACTGAAAAGATTGCGGCGTCTTACACAACCCTGCCGTTTTATAAATTCGCCAATCAGCAGGCTACCGCGCAACAATCCCAGTTTTCTAAAGATCCACTCCTTACAATAGGCAAACGCTTTGATACTAATGCATTGACCTTGAACGGCCCGCTATCACCAAGCCCCGAAAATGATCACCTAAGCGGGAAGCTTAAAACTATTTTTCCATCCGCAAGCATCCTTGAACCCTCAGTAAGGCACAATTTTACAATGGCTTATGCTCAGGCAAATTATGCTTATCGCTCCGAAAACCTGGTAGCCGGAATTTGATTTACCGCTGTTTAAAAGTCCCGCATTAGTGATCATGTTGGTGTTTACTGATTGGATAGGGTTACCGTTTGTTTAACCGATGTGCTCAGGGATTCAGTTTTAATATGAACAGTACCGGTTTTATCGTTTTTATCAAAATAGTAGCCCGTTTTGGCCTTGTCAAATTGTTGCTGGTTTTTAAATGCTTTAAGCTTCTGGCTGTTTACGTTTACAGCTTTGGGGGCTTCGGTTTGATGAATGTCCAGAAGGTAAACCCTTTCTTTGTTCATGCCGTTATAACTGCCCCTGGCGGCGTTAATATCAATGCTAACACCATGAGTAGCATCAACAGCTATCAGCGTTTTGGCAAAAGCGCCGGTTTTATAGTGGCGGGTGAGGCCGTCATCCTCATACAGGTCAAAAGCCGATTTCTGGTACGGGTAAATAGCTAAGGTTAGCGTATCTGTTTTCTTTTCGCTGTCGTAATTCATAGCGGGGTACATGGGGATAATTGCCCCTTGCTTAACAAAAAGAGGAAGCTTCTCAAGTGGGGCAGGGTAATTGTTGAGCCATGTGCCGCCCTCCATTTTTTGACCACTCCAGTAATCATACCAGCCGCCCTTAGGTAAATAAATACTGTCCCTTTTGCTTTCGCTTTTGTAAACGGGGGCTACAAGCAGCGATTCGCCATTCATGAACTGATACTGTGTTTTTTTGCTCCAGGTTACGCTGTCTGTGGGGTACTCAAGCACCATGGCCCTGCTGGCAGGTACGCCTGTTTCATGTGCCGTTGCGCAATACGTGTACATATAGGGAGTTAAGCGCATTTTAAGCTGCAGGTATTTCCTGTTGATGGATGTATAAGGTTCGCCGTAAATGTAGGGTTGTTTATCCTTTTTGGCCCATCCGCTCATCACCATTAAAACGGGCGTAAAGCACTTCCACTGCAAATCCCGCACATAGGTTGAATCGCTGCCGCCGAAAATACCGTCCACGTCGCCGGTTGCCGCATTTTGAGCCGAGAGCCCTGAACCTATAACCGTTGGGATGTGAAACCGGATATATTCCCAATTGCCCGATTGATCGCCCGACCATACCGTTGAGTAACGCTGTGTACCGGCCCAGCCCATTACGCTCCAAATAAAGCCACGGGCATCGCTGTTGTTTTCAATACCTTCGTAAGCAGCTTTGCAGCCATCAAGGGCATATTTATAGCCGGGGCCAACCCAGGCAACATCTAACTTGGCTACCCTTGAGCCGTATTGACCCACCTCTTTAGCTATTTTTTCAACGCCGTTCTCAGTCCAGAGGCCGGTGTAAAAGCCGCGTTTATGCAGTTCCATGATGGTCGAATCGAGTTTGGTGTACCCGCAGCCGTAACCGTCGTTAGGAAGGATCCAGCCGCGGGGCATATTGTTGGCCACATATTTATCCGCCACCAGTTTAATAACATCAGGCGTGGTACCGTTAATGCCGGTGCCTGCATAGTTTTTGGTGTCGGTGCCTTTAACGCCACGGTTATAGCAGTTGGCATCGCCCATACTTAACGCCCATGGGGGCATTAAAAACGGCCGGCCGGTTATATGGGTGTATCCGTTTAATATTTGTTTTAATGAGGGGCCGTAGAAGTAAAAGCAATCAAAACGGTTTTCATTATGTGTAAAGGCCAGCTGCTCTTTAAATGAATATTTGCCTGCGTCAAAAGTATTGCGGAAAGCACCGTAACCAGCGGTCGACATGTAAAAAGGAGCAGGGTTAGCCCTGCCGCCATCATCCCAACCGCCGCCTTTTTCAATCAGGATATCTTTGTCGCGGTGCGAGAAATAACCATTTTGCATACCGCAGCCATAAAAATATTCATTGGCCTGGCGTTTCATTGTTTGAGAAGTATGCGCACCGAATGATATCGGTTGGGTTTCCTCCCAGATCAGGTGGGTATCGGTAACATCATACATGGCAAAGCGCAAAGGGGCTTTAAATACCCGAAGTATACATTGGGCGCTTTTAAGTTGGTAGTAAGCGCCTTTATCTGCCCAGGCAACAGTTGGGTTTTTAACGCCATAGTCAACCACAATATCGTTGGCCGCAGGGTTGGTAAATTCGCCGTCGGGTGCCATCCAGATCCTGAAAATATCGTCACTGTAAAAAATAACCTTAAAGGCCGACAGACCGGCGGCAATATCAAACTCGTTACCGGTAGCTTTAAAATTGGTAAGGTCGCCAACTTTTGATTCTTTGGCGGTTATTTTGGTAAAAAGATTATTGTTTGACGGCTTTTGATCTCCATCAAAACTCAAACTGAAGTTTAAGCTATGCAAAGGTCTGTTAGTTAAATCGGTTGCAGGGAGCTTAACCAAAACTTCTTCGCCAGGTTCGATACCTTTTTTTGAGGCTGCAACATTGGTGGCAATTTCCTTTTTACCATCAATTGTACAGCTAACTTTAAAACCCGAACGAATTGTTTCAGTACCACTGTTTTTGACGGTAACTGCCAAAACATCGGCTTTGGTAAAGGTATTATCGCCTTCATTGTGTGATTGTAAACGGCCTATGGCCAGGTCTTTGTTGTAACCCTGGGCCAGCTCAATATCGTCAATCATCCAATACCAGCTGTAATAACCTTTCCAGTAAAAACGCAGGTATACTTTGGGTTTGTTAGCGGCCAGTTTGGTGATATTAAGCTCCTGGTTAACCGGGTTAAACATATCGGTAGCAGCAGGCGCATTGTTCATAACATTAATGTCGGTCCACTTTTCGCCGTCGGTACTTATCCCTACAAATAGGCCTGCACCAGGTGCGGCTGATTCGGCATTGTACCTGAAAGTTTGCTGAAAACATAATATCACCGACGATTTACCCGAGCAGTCGATAGCCCCGGTTTGCATCCAGGTATCAGGGTGCCAGCCTTTTTTGATCCACCTTGGCTGGTCTTCGTCAACAAAATAACCGGCCTGAAACTGCAAATGATAACCCCTGCTTTTTGAAGCGATAGGAGGGGCTTGTTGCTGGTACTGGTAAGAACCGGGATAAGGCTGATTGGTAACCAACCACTCCAGGTTTTGGGTGCTTTTATCAACGTTTTTCCATCCCTCAGGTAGTTTACCACCCTTAAAATTCTCCGACCAGAAAACCTTGGGATCTGGCGTAGTGATTTGGGCCGATGCCGGTAAAAAATACAGGCCTGCAATGGTAGGGAATATTATTTTTCTTAAAAATTTATTCATAAAGGTGATAAGCTTGCTTAAGCCGAAGGCTGGGTTTGGTTATATCTATGTTCGGTAATGCTATG
>NZ_DASVOB010000696.1:0-13599 GCF_036383575.1 Mucilaginibacter sp. | reverse complement strand
ACGGGTTCCGTTAAGCGCGTCTGATAAAGCGCCATTCAATATTTTTCTACCGGCGACAAATGAGGCAAAAAAGCTTAAAGTAACACGTTTGTAATTGAATGAGCTGCCAAAGCCGCCCGTATATTTAGGGTTGGGGTTACCGGCAATGTATTTATCATCATTAGTGATATTGTAATCGCCATTTACGTCAACATATTTGGGGTCTCCGGCCTGTAATGTTACGCCATAATAGGTTTCCTTTTTGCCGGTAGTGGGGTCTGTAGGTACATCGGCGTTGGTTGCGTAAACACCGTTGGTATGAAACACCCTGTAGCTAAACAAAGGCTCGCCAAGGGTAAGCGTTTTGTAAAACCATGAGTCGCCAAAAAGAAAGTCCCGGTTATTATTTGGCAGTTTGGTAACAAGGTTTTGGTTGATAGATACGTTGAAATTAAAATTCCATTTAAATGGAGATTTCGGGCCCATAACGTTGATGTTTGCGGCAAACTCAAGGCCATGGTTACGGATATCTACATAATTACCTGAGTAGTATTGATAGCCGCTTGTTGCCTGTGCGGGTACGTTATAAAAAAACACATCTTTTGCATCCTTCTGGTACCAGTCAACCGTAATATTAACCCGGCTGTTAAACAGTTCCATATCAGCGCCAAAATCAACCTGGTGGTCTTTTTCCCAACGTACGCTATTACTTGATTTCACGCCGAAACTGGAAAAATTGTTATAATACGGAAAAGGCGAAACGATGGTGGTGCCGTTATATGTACTTGGATAACCGCCCAAATAACCATTAGGTGTAATAGTTCCGTTGGTGCCCACATAGCTGCTGGCATCGGTGCTCAGGGTTTGATATTTTGAATACCACTGGCCGGGGTCTTTACCGTCGATACCATAACTTGCCCTGAATTTTAAAAAGTTAACCACTTTTTTTATCGGGGTAAAAAACGACTCATCAGATGCTATCCAGCCGGCTGCCATAGCAGGGAAGGTACCCCAACGGTACTGTGGGCTATAAATAGACGTAGCATCGCGCCGGAAACTTGCTGTAAACAGGTATTTGCCCGCATAATCATAATTAAGCCTGCCATAGTAGGATTCGGTAGTTTTGCGCGAATAACTTGAACTGGTATTCAGGTTAGTGCCTGCCGGTACGGTTTGCACTGTGTAGATCCCCGAAATATTTATACCTGCTGCAGATGAGTAGTTATAATTATTTTCATAGCTGTACAACGATGCGCCGACTGCAACAATAAACCGGTGTTTCCCAAACTCCTTGTTGTATTGCAATAAGTTTTCGAACGACCACGATGGGCTGCTGCTGACGGTACTATAAGCGGTATTCAGTGTACCATTAAGGATCTGCGGAGAAAAGTAATCGTACTTATCGGTATAATTTGTTGATCCATAGGTACTGTTGAAAGTAAGATTTTTTGCTAAAGTATCTGTCAGATGAACCGAACCAACAATGGTAAATGTACGGTTGTCGTCATAGTAATGGTTTTTACCACTATAAACTGCAACCTGCTCCGGACTAAGCTGCAACAACGAACTGGGAAAGTTCCAGGCAGTAAACAAATAGGCACCCGCTCCCCCAACACCATGGCTTTGCCTTTGCGAACTCATTAACAGGTCAACCGCAACAGACATTTTTTTGATTGGCTGAATGGTAAGGTTTAAATGCGGGGTGATTTTTTCAAGCCCATAACCGTTCAATACGCCTTGTTCATTGTAGTGGTTCACCGATAAACGGTACGATGTTGTGCCTGCATAACCTGCAACAGCAGCGCTTTGGCTATTTATCACGGTAGTTTTCCTGATCAGCAATCCCTGCCAGTCCACATCGTTATTAAAAGCAGGGTTTAAGCTATCCGTTAGCGCCTTCGGGATAACGCCCTGTTGGATATTGTTGTATCCCAACTGGCTTTCAAGTAGTTTCAATTTCAAAGCGCGCTCTGCCGCGCCAGTGGTAACTTTAATTAAATTGGGAGAGGTTGTTACCCCTGCAAATGCCGAAATTGATACCTGTGGCTTACCCCTTTTTGCTTGTTTTGTTTTTACGATAATAACACCGTTACCACCTCTTGCACCATAAATAGCTGCCGCCGAAGCATCCTTCAGTACATCTATTGATTCAATATCGGCTGGGTTAATTAAAGCCAACGGGTTATTATTGCCATATGCTGTTCCTATTGCGTTTACATCAAATATCACCCCGTCAATAACATATAAGGGGCCCGAATTGCCGCCATTGGCATTGCCAAAGTCAACGTTGGTTGATCCACGGATCACGATATTTGTTTTCGCGCCCAGCTCGCCGGTACTTGACAGCACACTTACGCCCGGCAAACGGCCCTGTAGCATCTGGTCAAAACTGGCTTGTGGTATATTGGCAATATCCTTGCCTTTTATTGATGACACAGCTGCTGTAACCTCGCGCCTGCTTTGGCTTTGATAACCAACTACAACCACATCGTTTAGTGATTGCTCATCTACTTGCAGTGTATATGATGTATTTTTATCGCTCGCTTTAACTTCAAGCCGCTTGAAACCTATCAGGCTGATAACAATTGTATTTGAATTGCCTTTAAGTTTAAGCTGAAACGAGCCTTCCATATTGGTTACTGTACCGTTGGAGGGCATTCCTTTTTCCAATACTGTTGCGCCTGCTATTGCCTTTCCTTCTGCGTCTTTTACCTTTCCCTGCGCTGTAATGCCATTGGTTTGAGCGCAAAGGGTGTTAAGGAAACTACAGAATATACAGCACAGAGTAAGGTATAGTATAAGTTTTCTCATGTGTTTGGGGTTTGTTGTAAGTTGAATGTTTGCTAAATATTAGTGATGTGTGCGGGTGCACGGTTGGGTTGATTGCGGTTTTGCCTGTTTGTTTTGTTCATGTCATGTATTGCATTTTTTAATGTTTTATATTTCAAAACAGATTACCATACAGCGCATCATAAACACAAAGGGCATAGCTTATCCAATCCGTGCTATCGGTTAAATGAGTTAAGAAAATTCTTTGTGAGCGGCTGTCTTATATTAACAGAACAAGTGCGTTAAACGCCTGTAATTCATCTGCCCTACAAATTTAATCCCTGAAGTCTCTCTTCTTTTTTAGAAATTACCTTTGTATAAGCCGATTTTCGCTGATATTTAAAAATATGCTTCATGGGCAGGCAAATGATTCTAATTGAATTTGAAACCGTTGAAATTTGAAACCGCCCAAGTAGAAGAGTAAAAGCGCAGGGGTTGCTTATTGGATAACAATGATCAGAAAGTTACCATGAGCGCGGCCTGGAGTAGCGGCACTTAGCTTTATTGACATGATAAAGACCAGTGCAGGAATATTACTGCAACAGAATTGGGATTATAAATACTGATCAGCGCTCAATTTCCAGGAAACGGAAAGTATTAGGTACAGTGGAAATAACCGCAGGTTTTTGCCCGGACACAGACAAGCCAATAATAGCAGTTTTCCGCCTGCCAACCGTATTAGCGGAACTATGGGTATGAAAAACATAATACAGTGCGCCTCCTTCCCCTGTAAACAGGTCGCCGTGACCGCTTCCGTTTTGTCCGGTGTTCTGTCTGCTCAATACCGGATTGCCGGTATATTTTGTCCATGGCCCAAACGGCGTTGCCGAAGTAGAATAACCTACAGCATAATCGATGTTCCTGAAATCATTGGCCGAGTAAAACAAATAATACAGATTACCAAATTTCGTTACTGTAGGCCCTTCTGATACCGGCCAGTTGGAACCCGCCGTGTTTTCCCAGCCTTGTTCTGCATGGATACACTCAGTCAGCGTTGTCGCGTCAATATCGCTCAGGTCATCTTTAAGTCTGGCTACATAAATACGGTTACCCCTGTCAAGGCGCACATGGTACAAGTATAACTTGCCGTTGGTATCTTTAAAAATAAACGGATCTATCTGTTTCCCCGGCTCTGTGATCGGTTGCTGCGCCCGCTGGGTAAACGGCCCGAGCGGACTGTCACTTACTGCTATCGCGATGTGCTCATCAGCAGCATAGGCCATATAATACTTTTGACGGTACTTGAATATCTGCGGTGCCCAGAACCCCTTATCTCCGTAACTGTTACCCTTTATCAAAGCCAGCTGATCATGGCGTTTCCAGTGTTCCAGGTCACCCGAGGTATAAACCTCAAACCCGTCCGGGTTGCCTGTGCCATACAGGTAATAAGTATGATCCTCGTAAAATATGGTCGGATCGGCAAGCCGGATCGTGTCCTTCCTGGTTTGCGCACAAACGGTGTTCATGGCCACAAGGAGAGCTAAAAATAGAAGTTGCTTTTTCATCTGAATCAATAACAATCGGAAACGCGGCTTTTACCGGCCGGAATCATACTAATATTTTGCAATGTTATTTTTTAGCGCGAATATCACCAGCCCGGTCCTTGATTTCAGGTCGAGCTTTTGAAACAGGGCATCCCGGTAGTTATCAATGGTATGCGGGCTCAGGCACATTTTCCCGGCAATGTCTTTATAAGTGAGCTCGGAACAGCACAGTTCTAAAAACCGGAGCTCGTTGGCCGTTAGGTCGGCAACCGGATCGTGGGCTTTTACCTCGTCCTGGATGGAGCGCAGCAATTTACCCGATACCAGGTCATTTAAAAAATAATCATGTTCGGCAATGGTTTTAATAGCGTACATCAAGTCCGATGCGTTTGATTCCTTCAAAACATACCCACCTGCCCCACATTTCAGCATTTTGATGATCGGTTCATCATCTTCAAACATACTTAATGCAAGTACCCTTACCGACGGGTAATTTTGTTTAAGCCATTTGGTAGCCTCATAGCCGTTAACCAGGGGCATGGTAATATCCATCAGCACCACATGGGGTAATGGATGTTTGTCTATTTTCTCCTTCATCACAGCACCATTTGCCGCGTCGAAAACGATCTTAATTTCTTCATTTTCCGAAAGCAGGCTGCTGATCCCCTGGCGAAAAAGGGTATGATCATCCACCACCGCTATCCGGATCTCTTTGTTTTCCATATTTCAGGGGTAAGGTACTACAATTTTAATTTCGGTGCCATTTTGGGCAGCAATACTTACTTCACCACCTATGAGGGCTACCCGCTTACGGATATTGAACAAGCCCATCCCCCTTTTTTCCTTCATCACTTCTTCTTCAACAAAACCCTTTCCGTTATCTTTTATCTTCACCTCCAGGCTTTGCTCATCCTGTTGTACCACCACATCAATGGCCGTGGCTTCGGCATGGCGAACAGCGTTATTTAGTATTTCCTGAAAAATACGGAACAGGATGATCTCTTTATCATGCTGTCCTTCTTTAGGTTCATAATTACTGTTGAATGTGATGGTGTGCAGGTCTGCATTTTTTAAATAATCGAGCTCAAAGGCTATGGCAGCAGCAAGCCCCATGCGGGTGAGCTCCTGCCCGTAAATCAGCCTGGAAAGTTGCCGGAGTTCCTTAATGGCGCGTTTTGCCAGTTGGGAGGCCGAGTCTACTTTTTCGCGCACGCGCAAGGGGTCATCGGGCTTGATGGTGCTAAGTGTAACCGCCGTAAGGCTCAGTAACTGGCCAATATTGTCATGCAAGTGACCGGCAAGGGTTTGCATGGTTTGTTCCTGTACCTCCATCTGGCTTTTCAGCAACTCATTTTCGAAGCTGGTTTTCAGCCATGCCTTTTCCTGTTCATGCCGTTTTTTCCTGTTGTTGTACAGCATCACATAAACAATAAGTGATACCGGCGCTATCAGGAAAATGACGGATGCTAATCCGATGAGGAGGATAAGATCCTTTGACGATATCTGCATATAAAAGCGTACGACCAGCTTAAATACAAAATGATGTTTATGATGCTAAACACAATGTACCTTGCCGAGTGGCCGATGCCCGGCGTTCTGTCCTGAACCAGGTAACTAAAAAAAAGATTGCAGGCAATGCCGGCAAAGTAAAAACAGATGGTGCCATTAACCCACCAAAATGGCGCGTAGGTAAACAGTTGTCTTGATCTTTCTTCCTTAAGCAATAAATAATAAAAATAAACCGATGCCAAAATCAACCCGACCGACATGGTTGTGGATGATGCCGAAACATAGGCGCCAAAATGGTTTTTAACAAGTTCTGCCGAATAAAAGCAAGCAAAAATAATCAGCCAGCCGGTGAGCAGTCTCTGGGTATTGCGATATGTTTTGTACAGGTAATAAAAAAAATAGCTCTGCACCAGGCATTCCAGCAGCAAGAATACGTTGTATATCATAAAGTTGGGCCGGTGCAGTACCGTGCGCACATAAATACCGCAAACCTCAACCAGTACGGTAATCAGCAAAAAGCAGATAAAGAGCCGCCATGCCGGCTCCTTATCTTTGTATAAACACATTAAACTTACTACGAAGCAAAGTGCTTCGCCTGCTGTATTTACCGTTATATAGGCTGACATAGGCTTAATTTATTTATGGCAATAAAGTAGCGCCAGACTTCGCGCAGGTAGCCGGTGGCGGACATAATTCTCCCTGATTTTCGGGTATAGCCATAATAATGCCCCCATTTTTTCCGTCTGCACCTTTAAGATTCTTATAATAATCTGCATGCACCTGGTTCAACGAATCGTAGCGGGTTGAAACCATGATCAGCGTGGCATAATTCATATAAGCGTCTTTTATATTTTTGGTATCAGGCTTTTTAATAGAATCATAAGCGGCCAGGTAAAAGCGGATGCCGTCGCCTTTTTCACTATCTATGCGGTTTATCAGGGCTTTTAATTGCTCTTTGCTGAACCATACAGTGCGTGTATCAGGACGTATTATCCCGCCATGTTTAAAACTATGGGCACGCCCTCCGAAATTTTTCACGAGCCTGCGTGCGGTAGAGTCGTTAATAGTGCCCTTCAACAATTCTGCATCGGCAGAGGTTTGTACATTACTGTTGCTTTGTGGTTTGCATGCGCCTATCGCCAAAGCGATAAATACCGTAATTAAGAATAGATTAGGTGTTTTCATCATTAAAAGGTTGAGTAACCGGGGGATAATTAATTGTGATTTAATTTTTAAATATAAAAGAAATATCTCCCCACAAAGCAATTAATTAATGATTAACCCGGCAAGAGTGAAACCCGCTGTACGCCTGCCTTAAATCCGCCTTTTACCACCCTGTTCCCCACCTGGAATAAAGCATTAAAGCCGCCTGCAATAACCCTTTTTCTGGTCTGTCCCCGCTTTAGGCCGCCATCTACCTTAGCTGCTGTGGATCATCATTCACTTATAAACAAAATCACAATTCATTTAAAAACAAAAAAGACACCCAATTAAACACTTAAAAACATGAAAAACACAGACGTATTCAAGGATTTCGACATGGTTGTAAGTATTACTGAAAAAACCATTAATGACCAGCTTACCCACTTGCTGCGGATGGGCACCATTCATCCCGAACTGATAATCACCCAGGAACTGGATGATGACAGCGGCGAATATAAATTCAAAGTCTACGATTCGCCGGATGACATTCCTCGCAATACCCACGGTGAACCTGAATTAGCTACCATAGATGTGGAGATACACCCCCAGGTTACTATAAGCAGCAGCGGCGAAATTATCACCTTCATATTAAAATTTGTGGGAGGAAATGTTTGGTTTTGGAAGGGACAAGGGCCGAAAGCTAAACTGGTACAATATGATGCAACAGACTGGCAATATGCAGTTGCCATAAATATGGATCTGAAACAACTGCAAAAGGATGATTTGGCAAAGGGCATAAAAGTGCCTGGCTTTGTTGAAGACCAACTAAATAACTTCATGACAAATATGTTTGATATAAACCATTTGTTCATGAATTTCCAGTCGACTGACCTGATGAAATTTGACCCTGATAAAACCCAGGCAGGTGCAGCAAAAGACCTGGGCGTAGAGCAGCTGGTGATTTTCATGAACTTTTATTTGAAATGGCTTACAGCAACAGGCAATCCTTTCATCCTGGGATATAGCATAACACAAAATGATGGAACAAAAGTACCTGATGAAGAGAAGGTGCCCGACAGCATTAAACCAACCGGCACAACCTATACCATGTTTCATGATAATACTTATCAGCATTTAAGTACGCTAAACTTTGCGCTGGTTACCAAGGGCGGTTATAAAACCATAAAAACCAGCGTTGATAAATTTGAAACCAATTGGATCTCGCCAGATGACCAATGCGATGCCAAAATGATCTATGCTGCATCGCGCTTCAGCGAAGAATTTATTTTAAAGCCCCTGTATCAAAGATTGCGCGACCAAACCTATGAAAAAATAAAAAACGATGTGACCTTAGGCCCCAAAAAGGAATATAATGAGGCTAAACAAGCTACCGCAACAGGCTATAAATATGTAATATCCGATTGGAATATCTCAAGCGATATCTACCAAAACTCCTTTGAAGTAAACATCAGCAATCATCCTACAGAAATACATTACGATGTTAAAGGAAGCTTGTTTGTTTACAAAAGGCATGAAAAGGATATGGGGCTATGTACAGCCAGGGCATCGGCAGAAGCGCGAACCGAGTGGAGCGCAAAATTCATCATCAGGGTGGCCAAAGACAAGGATGGTCAACCTACTCTTGAATTTGACCAAAGCTGCGCCGTAGACAAATATGAGCCAAGTAACAGCCAAAATACATGCGCCGACATCTGGGATGGCATAGGTGATATACTCAGCTTTTTAACAAGCATTTTCAGTTTTCTTGGCCTTAACCTCTCGTCGATGTTGCAAGACATTTTCAAAACACAGGTACCGGGATTGGGCAACATTGCTATTGCCTTAGGCAATATGAACGATAGCTTTAACAGCGCTGTTATGCTCCCTGCCGGTGGCGTGTTCTTTTTCAAAAATCCGGTTGCGGATACGCCTGGTAACGTAGCGCTTTCACTCACTTACAAAACAGACTCACAAGTGGAAGTAGAATCAAGAAAATTTGCCCAAAAATTAGCGGAGTTAAGAAGCAAGCGCAAGGTTAATCTCGTTTCGGTTAACTAACAGAAGATTCATTACCCATTTTTTCACCTAAAAATCAAATCAAAATGTTTTCACTTAATAACAACGAGGTATTGAATGATACCGACGTGATAAAACTTGCTGCTAATGGCAAGGCGTTTTCAAATACAGAAGTAACGGTTGTTGCCGAACTGATGAAAAATCAGCAGCACACTTCGCCACTCGATCCCACCGGGAATATTGAAGTGGGGCAGGATGACCAGGGATGGCCGATGATCTTCACCATCGGTACCGATAAAAAATTCTACCTGATGAAGCTGGACAGCTCTGTACAGGGTGGCTACGCAATAATTAATTTAAGCGACAGCCTTGGTACGGACCTGGATGCCGTGACTTTTGCCATGACCCAGGACAGTAAAGGAAAAATTTCCATTTCACTTGCAATGGCTAAAAAATCGGGCGGGGATACCCTGATCTTCACAGCTTCGCGCCTTTCAAATAATTTCGCGGAAACCGACTGGGCAAACTTCTCATCGTTATCCCGCAAAATTGAGGGCGTAGAGGCGGCGTTTAAAGTTGAGCAAATGCTGATGAGCATTAGTGATGATGGCAAGGCACCGGTGAGCATAGTTGCAGGTAACCTTAAGGGCTACAAATACTACTACCTGCTGGATGGAGCAGCCGGTGCCCGCAAATATGAGTTCCCGGAAGATGTAAAACAACACCCGGATAGCCTGAAGGATATTGCCATAGGTTATGCATTTGGGCAAACAGGGATCTTTTTTATATATGATATCGGCGAAAGCCAAACTCTTGCCTGTACTACCATTGCCGATGCCAGCTTAGGATCGTTAAGTTATGATTATAGCCCGGGCAATGCCAAAATACCCGAACCGTTTCGTCATCTTACCTATAACTGTATCAGCACGCCCACAGGATCAAAAAACAAAGCCATCTCTATATGCTCCGACATTTTTGTGGGCTCTCCAACGGGCGTGTATTGCTTTAAAAATGCTGCCATAAATAAATGCGAACTGGTAACTGATAAAATAAAAGATGTTCACGAACTAACCGTAAGGCAGGATAAAGACAGCATAGTGGTATGGGCATCAACCGCGGGCAATAAGCTGTACTACATATATGGCAAAAGGGAGGCAAAAGGCGAAAAATATGTATGGAATGATCCGGTACTGTTTAAGGAGGATGTACTGCATATCGCACCAATACGTAACACCGAACGGCAAGGAAATGAGCTGTTCCTGGTAACCCAAGATAAAAGCATCCAGCATTACTGGCAGGATAGTGGTTCGACACTATGGAGGCAGCAGGTAATTAATGTACCCGACCAAAACGACGTTATTGAGTTTAATTCGTACACCACGCACTTACATTTCGAGGATGACAAGGGGAAGGTATTGGTTGAAGAAATGGTAAAGATCACCGCTTCGGAGTGGGTGTATGTAACCATTAATGGTTTCGTGTACAGTCTTGACCAGGGTAGCTGCGCGGAAGTAAGCACCGACATTATGGGCAACGTTACCATTATCACCATGACCGAGGATATTGCCTGCCCTATTTACCACCTTACCGCCGACTGGCTGGATAAAACACTTAACATTTATCCCAACGGTAAAATAACCAAAGGGCTGGCAAACATCAAATCGGCAGCCGATTTAAAGGGGGCAAAAACAGAAGAAGGTAAGCCGGTATTATCCAACAGCAGTTATGATGATGAAACATTAAACGCGGTAGCCGGTAATATTTCGCAACTTGCAGATAAAGGGCATGAACTGAAGAGCGGTAACCGCAACGCTTCCAACCCATATACATTCACGGCAGTTGAAAATAAAGGAGTATTGCATACAGGCCGGTTTGCTATTAACAGCCTGCCCGAAAATTTTGTACTGAGCTATGGAACTTCGGGAGCATTGGCGCTTACGGCCGCACCAGGCGATATTTTTAGCGACATCATCAATTTTGCCGGGGATGCCCTGCATTATCTGTCAGAGTTTGTTAATACTTCGATAGCGGCTATCAGACAAGGGTTGATCGTACTTGAAAACGGGATCCAGTTTGTATTGAAAAAAATTGACGAGGGCTTACAGTTTGTACTGGCCATAGGCGATAAAATACTCAACATTGTATTAGATACACTCGGAGCCGTGTTTAAAGCCCTTAACTGGGTATTGAAGCTGATAGGCATCGACCTTGAAAAAATACTGGAATGGTTAGGCAAGCTGCTTGGATGGACCGACATTCTTGAAACCAGCGACAAGATCTGCGATATGATCAATAACGGTTTCGATATTATTGAAGGCACTGCTGATGTGATGAGTGATAAAATTGCAGGGATCTTCCGTGATATTGAAATTGCAATTGGAGGCGAAGATCTTGTCAACAAGCTGGGCGATACCGGTAAAACTAACAAAACAGACGGACGAAGCGGCCCTATACAAAACCCGGCTGCCAACTGGACTACCTACCATCTGGTTCATGGCAAGTCATCGCCAACGCTATACGCCGGTAATGACAGTTTTACTGAAGAGCTTGAACGGGTTTTTAAAGATCTGCTTGAGAAGGAAATTTTCACCGCGGGGAAAGCCATTGAAATGATCGGCGATTTGCTTAGTCATATCACAACCGATTCTATTGGCGAAACAATAACCCGCTTATTGCAAATTATTGCTGTTACCGTACTCGAAGAGGTAAAGCATGGCATTTTAGCTTTATTGAGCCTTTTAAAGCTCCTGCTTAATGCTATTAAAGCTGCAGTGAACGCCAAAATGGATATTCCGATACTAAGCGGGCTTTTAAAACTGATCCTCGGAGGCCGCGAACTTACAGTACTTCGTGTTGTTTCTATAATGATTGCTATACCTGTACGGATTATTTACAGAATAGCGACCGGCGACGCGTTTCCGCATGAGCAAATGTCGGTTATGGATGTAAACGTAGTAAACACTATTCTTAAAGAAAATGTAGGCGTACAATCAATGGTTGTTGCAGGCGAAATGGATCTAATGGCAGAACCAACGGAAGACAAAGTGTACCAAAGCGCATATGGGTTAATGGTCGCTTACGAAGTGGCCCATTCACTTGAAATAACCTTCGGCTCATTTGAATTGTTTACCTATTTAACAAGTGGAGCACCGACACCAGGGGGCTGGCAACAAAATCTGCAAGACAACAAGAAATGGTTTGGAAGATTTAAATCCTTATTTTCTTTACTTAGTACGACATTAAGTATAGGTAATTTGGTGGATCTCCATATGGAAAACAAAGATAGCAAGTCACTGACAATTACTAATGTTACCCCTTATGAATGGACTCACTTAGCCTTCTCTATATTTAAGTCGTTATGTGGTTTTGCGGGAGCATCATCAGCAGACAAAGTAAAGACGTGGGCTCGTGGCCTTTCCTCAGCGAGTTCCGTTGCTTTAACCGTAATTCTTGCTATACTATATGCTGGTGAAGAAAAAACAAGGTCAAATAATCTTCGTTTTACATCAAATCTATTTTTCAACCTATACAAAATGGTACTGGATTGTCCTTTCAAGGTAGGCAATCCGAAGGCTGCTGCGGTTATTAGCGGGGGTAATGCTTTGCTAGGATTCACCCACGTTGGCCTGGTAGCTCACCGTTGGAATACTGACAATGATGACAATGTGAGTTTTAAAATCATATAGGCTCACCGGTAGGCAGGGGATAGTTTCAGCTCCATTCGGCTGTTCTGTCTCAAGGCTAATTCAAGCACCTTTTCTAAGGTCCCAAGTCTTTCGATTTGGGACCTTTTAGGCCACGTGGATTTGCATTATTGATATAACGATTATGCTATCTAAGCTGTTGTTTCCTTTTCTTCAGATCATCTTGATTTGATCCGGCTTAAGGTTTCCGGCGACATATTAAGATATGAGGCCACTACTTTATTGGATAAGCGCTGAACAACCTCGGGGTTACGTTCCAGCAACTCACGGTAACGGAGCTCAGCATCTTTCGTTATTTCCCGCTGAAAGATCTGCAGGTTATTGATATAAGCATTCTCCAGATAATTGCGATAAAATTTTTCCCAGGCAGGTATCACGTTCAAAAGATAATAAAAATCTTTACGGGTTATCCGTAATGCTTCCGTTTCTTCCATAGCCTGGATATATTCAAACGAAGGGGATTCGGTTATAAAACTGGCAAGCCCCGTTGCAAATTGTTGTTCAAAGGCCAGATGACGGGTAGTTTCCTGTCCATCCTCCTTAATAAAGAAAATACGAAGGCATCCCTTTACAATAAAATTCATGTGCCTGCTTACCTGTCCCTCATTCACCAGCAATGTGTGCTTTTGAAACTTCTCATACTTAAAATGTTCAAGTACCAGGGCAAGCTGTTCATCCGTTAAAAAAATGATCGTTTTGATATAGTCTGCCAGGCTTTGCTTTATGATCATATGGTTTCTATTATTGCCTCATTCTTATTTTTATAAACGGTTTTATCCTTTTTATATTCCAGGTAAGCCAGTAAAGCACTGGTAGCGGCTGTTACAGCACCTAACATGTAAATATTGCTATAGTGACCTTGTCCTGCTATAAGGCCTGCAATTGGCGCGGTAAGCCCCATACCCAAATCAAAAAAAGCATTGTAAGCGGCCATA
>NZ_DASVOB010000695.1:0-15158 GCF_036383575.1 Mucilaginibacter sp. | reverse complement strand
CTGTAGATCTCGCCAAGGCCAAGGCTGTAAAATACCATGGCATCGGCAACCTGGTTGTTATTATCCAGCTTGTTCACCACTACAAAAACAGGTTTTTTGCTTTTGCGCAGGCGGTTGGCGATCTCGTCGTCCAGGTCGGTGATGCCGGTGGTAACATCAACAACAAATAATATCACTGTAGCTTCCTCAATAGCAATATCAACCTGCTCGCGGATGGCGGTTTCAAAAACATCGTCGGAGTTGGCTACGTAACCGCCGGTATCAATAACGGTAAAGTTGTGGTTAAGCCATTCGGCAACGCCGTAATGCCTGTCGCGTGTTACACCGCTAAAGTCATCAACTATAGCCTTGCGGCTTTCGGTTAAGCGGTTATATAATGTTGATTTGCCTACGTTGGGCCTGCCCACTATGGCTACTATGTTACTCATATTTTTTGTTAAGAGTCAGGATGCAAGAAATCAAGATTCAGGAATACAAATCTATCTAACTTAACAACTGCTTCTACGAAATTTTTAATTTTTATTAATGATAGATCAAGATGTTGGATTATCCTGCATCCTGCTTCTAAAAGTCTTGATTCTGTTCTCCCTATTCGTACCCGAATTGTTTGAGGTAATTCTTTTTGGTACGCCAGTCGGGGATCACCTTTACAAACGTTTCAAGGAAGATTTTTTTCTGGAAAAAGTCCTCCATGGAGCGACGGGCGTAAGTGCCTACTATTTTCAGCATTTCACCGTTTTTACCGATGATGATATTTTTTTGCGATTCGCGCTCAACGATGATCTCGGCACTGATGCGGTAAAGTTTTTCACCTTCAATAAAGGCTGTTACAATAACCTCGGTACTGTAAGGGATCTCTTTTTTATATTGTTTAAACACCTGCTCGCGGATCATCTCAGAGGCGAAGAAACGATCATTACGATCGGTCAATGCATCTTTTTCGTAATAAGCCGCATGCTCGGGTAGGTTTCCGATCACAAAATCCATAATAGCCTTGATATTGTGCCCATGCAATGCTGATATGGCGAAGATGGCTTTAGGGTTTAGTTTCTCCTGCCAAAATTCAACTTTCTTTTTTACGGTTTCTTCGTCACTTTGATCTATTTTATTGATCAGGATGGCAAGCGGTGCTTCAGAACGTTCCAGCTTTTTAAGAACGTCTGCCTCATCATACTCTTCGTAAATGTCGGTAACCAGCAAAATGAGATCGGCATCAACAATAGAGCCGTCAACCTGGTGCATCATGCTCTCATGTAATGCATAGTGGGGCTTGATAACACCGGGCGTGTCCGAAAACACGATCTGGTAATTTTCATCATTCACAATACCCAAAATACGGTGACGCGTAGTTTGCGCTTTAGGAGTAATGATGGACATTTTTTCGCCCACCAGCGCGTTCATAAGGGTTGATTTCCCTGCGTTGGGTTTACCTATTATACTTACAAAACCTGCCTGATGAGCCATAGAAAAATAATTAAAAATATATTTGGACTGCAAAGAAACGAATTATATCTTTGCAGTCCAATTAAAACGGAGTGCAAATTTGCATTTTGATAATTGGAAGGACCTTTCCGGGGTTATGACCGGATCTCAAATATATAGCACAATACAGTGCGGGATGGAGCAGTTGGTAGCTCGTCGGGCTCATAACCCGAAGGTCGTAGGTTCGAGTCCTGCTCCCGCTACGAAGAAGAGGAAAGCCTCAAGTCGAAAGATTTGAGGCTTTTTTTTATTCATTTCTCAAACTTTTCACCGGGTTAGCCATCGCTGCCTTTATTGCCTGGAAACTTATTGCAACCATTCCTCCTGCTGCACTTTATCATGACGTGCTGTTTAAAGCTGGAGTAACACTGAATGAAGTAAAAGGTAAGAAATTTCGATATGCTTGCATGAAATCCATCCACTGAAAATTCGGGACTTGGGTACTTGACCTCCTTATCGTCTGTATATTACTTGAATTTTATTATAAGTAACCCCGACCTCGGGCCGATCCGCCCACCTCAATCATAGTTTAGCAATTATCATCGAAAGTATCGCCCCCATGCCATTCATTGCGTCAGGCAACAATATTTTCAGCACCCTCATTGGTAAAGAAACTACCGGCAATAATATGAACAAGTTCAAAATCCGTGTGTCTTTGCTATATTTGACAATCAACTTTCATTTCAAATTGATTACGGACAGCAAGTCGGTAATTATCCTATTTAAATATGAAAATTCACTATTTATATCGTATATCCGATGGTAGTAACCCTAAGGACAAACTACATATCTTCACAAAACTTCGTTGTCTTGTTAATTTTATAACTGAATTTAATATTGATAATTTATTAGTATTCGCCGACAACTGCAGCATCAATACTATTGAAAATATTAAAGCATTGGGTATAGAGCCGATAATAACATCCCTGGGAAACTCGGGATCTTTTCGATACATCATCCAATATTCAATTGATTGCTTCAAGCAAGAAGATTTCGTTTACTTCGTTGAAGACGACTACATCCATCTTCCTTTTGCGTTCAAGGCCCTCCAGGAGGGTTTAGGGATTGCGGATTACGTCAGTTTATATGACCACCCCGATAAGTATATCAATTTCAGCGATCACGGTCCTAACCCATATGTCGAAGACGGCGGCGAATTGACAAGTGTCTTATTCTCGGGCAACTATCACTGGAAAAGGACAAATTCTACAACGATGACTTTTGCCGCAAGTGTAAAAACTATAACGGAGGATAAAGAAATTTGGTGGTATTTCACCAACAAAGCCTGTCCTGAAGATTTTTTTGCCTTTCAAATATTGACGAAACAAAAACTCAGATTACTGGGCCGGTCCAAAAAGGAGCTGCTCAGATTGTTTATAATGAGACGGAATGTAAAAAAAAGAAGAAGCCTGATCACACCGATACCAGGGTTTGCAACACATACTGAAAAAAAATGGCTTTGCCCCATTAGCCACTGGCATAGTTTCCGATCCTGGGCGGAAATTGAATGATACTGTTCATATTATCTACCGTAGATTTCCTATCTGTTAAGTTTAAGACTAAAAATCTTCACGTAAAATGCTTAAAATACACTTATTTGGTCTTTTCTTATCTTTGATTTTAACGAATGCAACTAAATTATGGGCTCAGGCACTGCCCGATCCGGTTGTAAAAAAGATCAACTCTCTTTTTGATAACTGGGACAAAACTCAAAGCCCGGGATGTGCGGTGGGCGTTGTCAGAAACGACTCACTTATTTTTTCCAAAGGGTATGGTATGGCAAATTTAGAATACGCCATATCAAATTCGCCACAAACTGTTTATCATTTGGCATCGGTGTCTAAACAATTTACCGCCTATGCTATTATTTTGCTGGCGCAACGGGGTAAACTCAAGCTGGACGATGATATTCGTAAATATCTTGCCTGGTTTCCAAACCTTAAGCAAAAAATAACTATTCGTAATCTTTTGAACCATACAAGCGGAATACGTGACCAATGGCAGCTACTCGGCATTTCGGGAACCAGGATCGACGATGTGATCACGCAGGAACACATTATAAAGATTTTAAGTAAACAGCAGGCGCTTAATTTTATCCCTGGCGAAAAATTTATGTACTCAAACAGCGGGTACACCTTACTGGCAGAAATTGTGAAGGCGGTATCCGGTAAGTCGCTAAGAAAATTTACAGATTCTGCGATATTTAAACCTTTGAGAATGACTCAAACTCATTTTCATGATGACTATACTGAGATAGAAAGCAACAGGGCATACTCTTATGACAGAAAAGATGGTGCACGGTTTAGCAATAGTATTTTGAGTTATTCTACAGTGGGGGCCACCAGCCTTTTGTCAAATATTCCTGACCTGGCAAAATGGGTTATGAATTTTTATGACACTAAAGTTGGCAATCAACAGACCATATTGCAACTTACTCAAAAAGCTAAATTAAATGATGGCACAGAAATAGGATATGCTTCAGGGATTTTATCTGAAAAGTACAAAGGTTGGAAGCAATTTAGCCATAATGGAGCGGATGCGGGGTTTCGTACATCAGTTATTGTTTTTCCTGAGTTGAAGACGGGCATCATCGTTTTAAGTAATTTGAGCGAAATAAATGCCCAGGAAAAAGCAAGCCAAATTGCGGATATGTTAATTTCTGAGAGAACAGGTTTTGTAAAGCCGGCAGAAGAAAAGCCAAGAAATGTAAAAATACCCGCTAAGGAACTACTTTTCCTGAAAACGCAATCGGGGAGTTATTTTAGCGATGAAATGAATACCGTAACAAGCCTGGAGCTTAAAAATGATAGTTTATATTTGCGGATTGGGACAAATGATAACCTAATGACAAGAGAATCTGAGCATACCTATTCAATGTTTTACGTACCCCAGATTAAGCTGATTTTCAATCAAAAGGGAGATACTCCAAACGTAAGCCTGAATATATCAAATGATACGCACCATTTTACAAAGATCCCCAATCAACTGATGGCCGATGATAAAAGTATGTTGGAATATACTGGCACTTATAATAACACGGAGCTTGAATGCACCTATAAGATTATATTAAAAGATCATCAGCTTTATTTGACAAATAGCAAATACAACGACGAGAAACTGACACTATTTGGAGCAGATCATCTAATTAATGACACCTGGTATATGAAACACCTTGTAGTAACGCGGAATAAATCAAATAAAATTATAGGCTTTGAGGTGAATAGCTGGAGGGTAATGCATTCGAAATTTGTTAAAATTAAAACGGGTAATTAATAGAAATATTAAATTTCTGATACATTGATAAAGAAATTATACATTAAAACTCATAACGATAAATTATTTAAGTGTCCCGAATCCTCCGATAGTTTGAGTTGGGCATCGCAGCCTTCAACAAAAAAGCCTCAAGTCCAAATTTTGAGGCTTTTTTGCTGGGAAGATAAGTTCGCTCCCCGATCCCCCTTTTCGAGAAGGTTCCATCGGCGATAATTTCACCACTGATCATCTTAGCCGATGATCAATTAGGAGTCAGTTTTCATAATTTTAAGGCATGCAAAAAAATGTAGTTTGGGTATTTATATTATTTCTTTCTCAAGCTGTTTGGGCTCAGTCTTATAAATCACCGGTTATCACAGCGGCGTTCACTGATTCTTTAAAGAATCAGATAGCCAACATCATTCCTAAAGGCTATACAATCAGACTTTCATATCAAAGCAAAGTTTCAACTGAAGGAAAACTATTGAAACCATTAATAACGAGGCAATTTTCTGAGGATTCATTTAACAACAACGCCGTTATTCAAAAATTGAGGTCTTTAATAAAGGAAGCACCTGCATGGAGTCCGGCCAGGGATGCATCAAATAATGTCATAGAAGGATTGGCATTATTTGATGTAGAGATAAATAAAGGCGATATATCTATAATTGATAAAACTCAATGAGCCATAACAGGCCGAAGCCTGTTAATAGGTTATGCAGCCACCGCAGCTCATGCCGATAGCGGTCGCTTTCAGTAAATTTTATCTGCCGGTAAAAGTTTTCAATTAGCTTGTGGCACCGATATAGGTAGATAGCCACAGAAATGAACGCCAGTAGCTGCAATACAGGATTTAACCGGTGAAACATCAACGTATCATAAGTTGTCGCCCCTGTTTGTATGCTTTCGATGGTCTCTAATCCATGCGCGCTTAATTCCAGCAATAAGGGACTGAAATGCAACAAGTCCCTGAGCTGGAACTTATGATCCGGCCGGGTTGTTTTAAGCACATAAAAGAAAACAAAAGGGCCAAGTGCCAGTGAAAATTGCAACGGGAACCGGCTCCAAAAAGGGAGGTAGGCTGCCAGGCCAATGTCAATCGCCAGTATTCGGGCTATCCACAATGTAGCAATAGCTAATGCTCCGGCCAGAGAAAGCGGTTTGCGGAGCGATTTGATCTCCCGGTAAACCACAAAAGCAGGAAAAAAGTGAAGCTGATAAACAGCATTCCAAAGAGCGCGGCGTCATAAAGGGTAATATGGAATGTGTAGTATTCCAAGCAGTTTAATTGGCTCAATCATCTCAAATCTATAAAACAATAACAGATAAAACATTAATATAGAGACCTTAAAAATGGCATTTTAAAAACGGACAAAAGAATGTCGCTTTTAAAATGCCATTTTTAAGGTCTAATTAAGATGCTTTGTTTCTCAAGCCAGCAAACAAGCGGGTTGGGTTTAACTTAATGGGTATCTTTTATATTGCCCTGGTGCCAGTAGATCATATACCGGGCATCATGTAATTTGTAAAAAGGGATCAATTCCAGTTCTTTAAACTTTGCCGGGCTGATCAGTTCAGGTGCAACAAAAGTTTGAGGTTTGCCGGCTACAGGTTTCAGATAGGTTTCAAGATCAGCCTGGTTGCTTGCCAATACTGGTGCCAAGTCTAACGGGTACATTTTCCCCCGGGCACGGTAACCTCCAAATTGGTCGCCATCGGCAATTAAATTATCAAGATCGGTGGTGTCGGTTTTTGCAGCTAATACGATGGGGCCGTGTAAAAATGCAACATAGTGGGAGCTATCGGGTAGCGCTTCTGTGCTTAATTCCATAGGTAAACGAACCGCTATCTCATCACCTTTTTTCCACAGGCGGTTAAGTTTTACATAGGAGCCTGGCTCGGCTTCAACAGGTACTTTAATACCATTGATCTTGATTTGCAGCTTGCCGGTCTTTACCCAATGAGGGTACCGGATATTGATCTCAAACTTACCGGGCTTCACCGCCTCAACTAAAAGTTTGGTGGTTTCCGCATCGGGGAATTTGGTTTGCTGAGAAAGTACAAGTCCTTGTGTTGCCCAGTTTAAGCGGGATGCAATAAACAGGTTTACATAAAGGTTTTTTTGCTGATAGCTGTAGATGAGTTCGCCATATTTACCATGGTTTTCCATCCCGGATCCTACGCAGCACCACATATCAACCTGCGGCTGCGAGTAAACCCGGTAGTGGCGCGGGCGCATGGACGTATAATAAACAAAGCCGCCGTGTACAGGGTGCTGGCTCGAAAGGATATGATTATACAGGGTCCGCTCGTAAAAGTCCATGTATTTAACATCTGCCGCCTTTTCAAAAAGATGGCGGGTGAGTTTAAGCATATTGTAGGAGTTGCAGGTTTCCGGTCCGGCAATATCAGTGATCATTTTGGTGAAATTGCCTGTTGGGTTAAAATGTTCATTTACACTGTTGCCGCCTATCACAACCGAACGGTTATTGACCACCGTTTCCCAGAAAAACTGTGCAGCCCTACCATAGTCCGCATCGCCGCCAACTTCCGAGATCCGCTGAAAGCCTACTGCCTTAGGGATCTGCATATTGGCATGCAGCCCATTAAGCTTATCCTGCCCCTGGATCAATGGGTTTAATATCTCTTTATGTGAGAACCTTTTGGCCAGGGTGAGATATTTATCCTGCCCGGTTATAACCGATACATCAGCAAAAATTTCGTTTAGGCCGCCTTGTTCTGAAATGAGCATGGTTTGGATCTGGTCGTCGGTCAGCTTGAGCGATACGCTGTAGATATAATCCGTTAGCCGCACCAGTATTTCTTTTGCCTGGCTTTTTCCGGCAATGGTGTAGGCGTCCCTTAAACCTGCAAAAAGTTTGTGGATATTATAAAGCGGTACCCATTTTTTATTGAGGGAGAAAGTATCGGCTTCAATTTTACCTGCTGCAATATCCTTCCACATGGCCGTACCTCCGGGTGTGCCGCCAAGGTAACCACTTCCAGTTTTGTCCTGGCAGCGTTTTAGCTGTGCCAGCATATAATCCAGTCGCCGGTTTAGTTCTGCATCATGGGTGGAAGCGTACATAAACGACAAAGCCGAAAGATAATGCCCGCCAATGTGGCCGTCCAATCCAGTGTTTTCCCAGTTTTCATAACTTTTCTTTTTAGTCTTAAGCCCCGCTTCGGTAAGGTAAGGGGCCAGCAGCCGGTCAGGATCTAAAGCCAGGATGTACACCTTATCGGTTAGCTGGGCATCTTTAAACACTCCGGGTAATAGTTTAACCTGTTGCAGCCGAAAGGAGTGCAGCTGGGTTTGGCCTTGCGTTTTAAAAGAGATAGAAATACAAACTAATATTGAAAACAGCGTTAAAAAGCGACCTGTTATTTTCCTGGTTGTCATGGTTTGGTATCGCAAATGGGTTAGCCTCACTAAAGTAAGTAATGTTTTTAATGATTGTTATTTTAACACTCATTTTGCTTTTTTTGATGAAGGAAATGAAATAATAGTATCATGCCTCTACTGCTGTTTCAATGATGGGATTGAATATAGTCTTTAGTCGAAAGTTCTAAGTAGCTGTTAGTTTTGTTTGAGAAGTTTTTACGTAGAGGCGCATCACATGCGTCTCCAGTAGGACAGGCCGCCGTGTAATCATTAGCTCCAAGAATTTACATGCGGGAGATGCATGTGATGCGTCTCTACATTCTAAAACAAATAAATTTAAACAGCTTCTAAGTATATAAAAAAGAAAAATCAGGATTCCGGCTTAGTACTTTTGACTTAACACTACTATCTTTTTTACATTTTGATTACTATCCGTAGAATTTTTTACCTATCATTACAACATGCATTTTGTAATTGGTTCCAAACTCCTCCTTGTAGCTTGTCTATCACTTATGAAGCCGGTAAAACCTGCCGTACTTCATGCATCAAAAAAACATAAGGCAAATAAAATAACAAAGTCGCATAGCCACTCAAGGTTAAGGCATCATTATGCCGAAGTGGAGGCCAATTATGAAACCGGCGAAACCACACCCGATGAACTGGTAGAGTTTGCACAAACACTTAAAGGTATCAGGTACCGATATGGTTCAAGCAATCCCGAAAAAGGGTTTGATTGCTCGGGTTTTGTTAATTATGTTTTTACGCATTTTAATATTTCCATCCCCCGCAGCTCTTCGGATTTTGCACCGGTTAAGGGCATTGATATTAAAGATGCCAAATTTGGCGACCTGATATTATTTACCGGTACCCGCAGCCATAATTATCGCAGCGCAGGTCATATAGGTATAGTTATCTCTCAACCTGGCGAACCTTTAGTGTTTATCCATTCTACATCTGGCGATGAAAATGGTGTTACAGAAACTGCCATGAATGATCGTTACGAGCGCAGGTATATTAAAACCATTCGTGTATTTAAAGAAGAGCCGCAAAATCTGGAGGAAGAAGATGCAGCTCCTGACGCAATAGAAGAAGCCCGTTAATTTTTTATGTATAGGCGCATAATGGCGTCTCCCGTTTGTAGATCATCACACATGCAAGTCCGCCCCGTATTTTCGGAGGCGCAATTATGTGCCTCTACGTCAATTACGCTAATTATCTAATAACTTCTCTTCACCAACCGCTGATCGATAAAAAGAAAGGCAAGGAAGCCAACAACCAAAGTCATCAACACCCATTTAAAGCTGATCACGGCATTTAAAAACATATCGCCGCTTTCAGGGCTGATCACAGAAAGCAGACCATAAGCAAGTGTTAACCCCACCACAAATATTGATAAGGCGATCAAATTAAAACGCAGGTCGCTTTTACGGTTAACCTGTTCCTGCAATTTTCGCCTCACGTTGGCAGCGAAGCTCATAGGCAGCCCTTGTTCGGGCTCGCTGCTCAGCGCGGTAAATAAGTTTTGATAAGCATGCAGGTCGTCCTTGTCTTCTTCCGAAAGTATTTTGCTATCCGGAACCAAACCATTGTTTAATAGTTCCTGTAGTTCGTCGTCATCCAGCTCTTTCATATGTTTTCTTTCTTAAGGTCTTTTTCAATTTTTTCTTTCAATAGTTTACGCGCCCTGAAAAGGTAGCTTTTCACCGTGCCTTCGGGAATACCGGTGATCTCCTCAATTTCCGCACAGGAAAATTCATTAAGGTGGTACAATGTCAGTACTGTTTTATACTGATGCGGCATTTGTTCAATAAGTAGGTTAACATAAGCTGCTGTATTCTTTTTTATCAGTTCCTGTTCAGGTGTTTCATCGGTAAAATGATAATTGTCAATATTTTCAGGATATTCGGAAGGGGAATTGTTCTTGTTCTTTTTTAAATAGTTTACAGCGGTTAAATAAGCTATACGGGCTATCCAGGTTGATAACTTCGACTGAAATTCAAAGCGGTGCAGATTTTGGTGGATCTTAATGAAAACTTCCTGGCATATATCCTCTTTGTTTTGCTGGTCTTTCACCAGGCGGTTTATCACAAAGAAAACCAGCTTCTCATACTGCTTTACCAGCAGTTCAAAAGCCCGGAGATCTTTATTTAATATCCTGGATACAACCTCGTGTTCATTAAACATATTGCAGTAGTCAATATATGTGGTTTGGCGGTTGCAAAAAAGAAATAAAAAAATATTTTAAAATAATTGCAACCGGGTCAACAAGTATGTTGACTACTGTAGCAAATACTTAAACAAACAATATCATGAAACAGTTAATGCCATTCATCATAATCATCGTATTTTTTATACTGATAGCCATATTCATACTTGCCCTATATAATTACAGGCTAAAGAAACGCATTATCAATGCCGGTCCGCTGGATGAAAACAGCGTTAAATTTTTAGCCCAGTTGGGTTCGGGGAACGAGGCCTTAAAATGGGGGCTAATCCTGCTTTGCGCAGGTATAGGCTTTATAGTTATGGAATTTGTTCCTTACAGCGCAGAAGATTCGCCCTTGCCTTATGGGGTTGAAATGATCTTTATCTCGGCCGGTTTCCTGCTCTATTACCTGCTGCTTCGCCGTCGCAAGGATTAAAATAATCAGCTTAATTTATTGTACTAAGCGGGCGGTTTAGCCGCCCGCTCCATCAAATTTTAAAGGGAGAAATTTCTCTCCGGGAACTCCTTTGCCTAAAAATTAACACTAAATCTAATACCCTCACACATATGAAAACTAAACAAACAATAATACGGCTCATCATGATGATAGCTGTATTTATCGCCCATAATATAAATAGCTACAGCCAAACTCCTGTACAGGTAAAAGGGATCATTGCCGATTCGGTAAGTAAAGCACCTTTGCCATTGATAACTGTGCGGTTAAAAAATGCCGGCAACGAAACCTTAATGATTACCGTTACTAAAGACGATGGCTCTTTCAGCTTTGTTTCTGTACAACCATCAAGCTATTCATTGGTCATCAACGCTATTGGCTACGGCCAAAAAACAATACATATCGATCTTACACATCAACAACAAACATTGGTGCTAAAGCCGGTTTATTTGAGCGATGTAATGACCAACTTAAAGGAGGTTACCATAACAGCCGAAAAGCCGATCATCAGGCAAAAGGCCGACCGGATCATTTACGACCTGAAGGCTGATCCTGAAAGCAAGGGAAACAATGTATTAAGCATGATGAGGAAAATCCCTTACCTGTCGTTAGATGGTGATGATAACCTGTTACTTAAAGGAAATTCAAGTTTTAAAGTGCTCATTAATGGCAAACCGTCAGGAAGTTTGGAAAGTAACCTTAAAGCGGTTTTAAAAAGCATCCCGGCATCAACCATTGAGCGGATTGAAGTGATCACCACCCCGCCATCAAAATATGATGCTGAAGGTTTGGCCGGCATTATCAATATCATCACCAGCAAAAAGATCAATGATGGCATCAGCGGGTCTGTAAACATTAATGAAAGCCTGCCCACAGGCGGCCCGGGTGTAGGTGGCTCCTTTACTGCAAAAAAAGGAAAATTCGGTATTTCGGCTTTTGGTGGAGGCAGTATCAATAATTCACCACAAACCTATAATACCAACAAACGTGTGGATACCAGTTTGACCACGCTTGATCAGCACGGTTACCAACGCTCAAATAATAAAACCGCTTATTTCGGTACAGAGTTAAGTTTGCAGATAGATTCGCTACAGCTATTAACCGCCCAATTAAACTATAATGGTAGCCGCGGGAACGATCATAGCGGGCAATCTTCCCGGCTAACCGGTGTCAACCAGCTTGAACAATATACATTTCAGAATAACAACAAGGCAACCAGCCATGGTATTGATGCGGGCATTAATTACGAGTTGGGCTTCAAGGGCGTTAAAAACAGGCTGCTTACTTTTTCATACCTATATAGCGCCAATGCTAATAACAAAAACGGCGGTGTTGAATTTCTTAACCGGGTAAATTTCCCAACCCCTGATTTTCAGCAAAACGACAAGCAAAAATTTAAAGAACACACAGTGCAGGTTGATTTTGTTACTCCTGTGAATAAGGTAACTGTTGAAGCCGGTGTTAAAGCTATATTCAGAAATAACAGCAGCGATTTCAGCTACAACACGTTAAATGATACCACCGGTTTATATGAGCATAACGCAGTGCAGTCAAACGGGTTTACCAATACCCAAAATGTGTTTAGTGCTTACAACTCATATCAATTGGCTTTAAACAGCTGGAATATTAATGCCGGTGTACGGGTTGAAGAAACAGTGATCCGGGCCAATTTCATGAGCACTGCATCTGTGGCCGATCAAAATTACTTTAACGTTGTTCCTTCTGTTGCGGTAAGTAAAAGGTTTAAAGACGAGAGCAGCATTAACTTTGGCTTTTCACAAAGGATCAGGAGACCGGGTATCAACAGGCTTAACCCTTATGTTGATCGCTCAAACCCTAATTATGAAGTCACTGGTAACCCCAACTTGCGACCGGTTTTACTGAACGATATCCAGTTTGGGTACAGCAGCAATAAAAAGCTGTCAGTAAATATCGGGCTCGATTATTCGTTCATGAACAACCTCGATTTACAGGTAGTGAATTTTGACAAGGCCACACAGGTTACACAAATAACTTATGCTAATACAGGCAAGGCCAGCAGCGCCGGTATCAATTTCAACTTAAGTTACCCCGTAACTAAAATATATAATGCAAGCCTTAACGGTAATGCAATGTACTTATGGCTGCAAGGTCAGTCTGATGGAAAAATAGTGAACAATAACCTGTTGATGTATAGCGCTACGCTATCAAACGTAGTACGCCTTACTCACGGCTGGGCCCTTAATGCCGACCTGGGTATAAACAGCCGCAACCCAACAGGTTTACAGGGATATACCAACGGCTTTTTCTACAGCGCGTTCAATTTCAACAAGGATATCGTAAAAAACAAGTTCAGCATCTCTGGTGGCGTAAAAAATCCCTTTACCAAATACCGTAACAGTATAAGTAAAACTTTTGGTCCGCAGTTTAATCAAACCTACCAAAGCATGAACTATTACAGGTCATTCAGCATCAGCCTTAACTATAACTTTGGCGGCTTGAAAGACAGGATCAATAAAAATAGGGTGGGGATTGAAAATAATGATGTGGCTAATTAATAGCATCATTGACATAACTAAACAAAAGGAGATTATTTCCACCTCATGTCTCAGCCTTAACTATGTAAAACGAAGGTAGTTTACTTAAGTCAGAAAGGGTAATAAAAGTTCATTATTAGGTCCCAATATAGCTATATTTGATGGTCGTTCTGTTTAACTCTTCTTTGTCATGACCTTATCTTTATCCTCCGTCCACAAAAATATCTGGTTAATAATTATAACTGCTTTTACCATTTTGGGGGGTGGTCTATTTTTAATGCACCATGTTAACCCGCAAAAAAGTGGCGCTGCTGCAACCGGTTTTATGGTAGATTTGGTGGTTACTTTTCCGGTGGCTTATTACTTTTTGATCATCAGGCCGTTTAGGCAAAAACTATGGCGAATCATGCTGATCGTTACCTGTTGTTGCGGTGTTGCCTATTTGATTTTGCCGGCAGAGCAGCGGGGCTATATCATTCAGCTAAGAAAATTGACTGCAGGCCTTGAGTTGGGGATGCTCATATATTGTATCAGTAAGATCAGGCGTGTCAAAAAGGCATACAACAAACTGCAATCCGAATTTCCGGATGTTGCCTTTAATCTGCATAAAAGTATGGCTATGGTATTGGGCGATGGGATAGCGGTAAAGATCATGGCTTCGGAAATAACTATCATGCGGTTTGGGCTGCTTTGTTTTAAACGGGAAAAACAACAAATTGCGCCGGAGATCAAACGCTTCAGTATTTACAAAGAATCGGGCTATGCTGCTTTGTTCGGGGTGATCATGGCTGTTTCAGTTATTGAAATGGTAGCTTTCCATTTATTTTTAAACCGCTATAATCCCATAGCAGCTATTATAGTAACTATGCTGAGTATGTATGGGTGCCTTTTTATTACCGGGGATTTCTCGGCCTTAACAAAGAGCCCGGTGCTACTAACGGAAAATAAACTACTGTTACGCGCCGGGTTACGTTGGCGGGCATTGGTTGAACGGAACAATGTAGCTTCCGTTGAAAAAGTTGGAGGGAGTTTTGAACCAGACGCGCAATGCTTTAAAGGCGGAGTAATGAAAAATACCTTTAATGTATTGATCGTTTTTACCAAGCCTGTAATCATTGAACGCCTTTACCGAAAGTCGGCGGAAACCAGTCAAATGGTGCTGAGCATTGACGAGGCTGATGAATTTATAAAGAACTTTAACTTACAATAAGCGCATCAAAAAAAGTAAACGAGCTTTGTTTTAAACGGCTCGTTTGCTTTAATTAATTGCAGCTTATTTAGCTAAATCAGCCAAGCCGTCCGGTAATATTGCTTTTGCTACTATGGCCATATCCAGTGCTTCACGGATCAGTTTGATCTTACCGTTTTCGGCGACAACTCGCCCCATATAGGTTTGCGGGTACGGCCGGCCGGTAGCGTTTGCAATAGCATCCACATCGTACTCGCCAAAAGCTTGTTCGGGTGTATCGATGTGGATCCTGATGTTTTGAAAATGAAAGTTGCTAAATGTTTTGGGCAGATTTTTAAGGAAGTTGTATATCACATCCCGTCCTTTCCATTGCCAGGGTAAACCGAGGCTTGCCAGGTAAGGCAGTTCAAAAACGGCATCGTCGGCAAAAAGTTCAATAGCTATATCGGGGTTGTTAATATTTTCAAGGTAGCTGAGCAATAATTCTTTAGCGGTTTTCATTTCTTTGAGATTTTATCATCCTGTCCGTTAATCGGTGAGGACATTACAAAAGTGCAAAGCTCCCTAAAACTGCACATTGATATATCGTAATAAAGAAATTGATATTTATCAATGAAATTAATGGATTAGTTAAGAGATGTTTAAGCTAATATTAATGCCCGCGTGCCGATTGT
>NZ_DASVOB010000694.1:0-8017 GCF_036383575.1 Mucilaginibacter sp. | reverse complement strand
ATCGGCCGAGCTAATGTCGAGCCGGTGTTTGTTAGGGTAAATATGTTGCAGGCGCTGGCGGTTATTGGCAATGCCGATCCCTTTCCGTTCGGTGGCAGGTCGTTTTTCGAAAATGGTATTTTTACAGATGAACAGCATTTGGTTGCCGTTTACCCTTAAGCAAATATTAATAACTGATGGCTGGTGTTTACTTACGCCATATTTAAAAATGTTTTCAATAAAGGTCATTAGTATCAGGGGCGGAATTTTTTGATTGTCAATCTTGCCCGAAACTTCAAAATCAAGCTTTGTTTTTTTGCCGAGGCGCAGGCGTTGCAGATCGATATAATCATTGATACAATCAATTTCGTTTTGCAGCAAAACAAAATCCTCCGTTACCTCATCGGTTACATAGCGCATGATGTTAGAGAGTTTCATGATACTTTCGGAAGTATGCGCACTATTGGTGACCGATAAGGCATAAATATTATTTAGCGTATTGAATAAAAAATGAGGATTGATCTGGGCTTTAAGAAAAGAGAGTTCGGCATGGGCTTTTTCGGCTTCGGCACGGGTAACCATCTGCTCGGTAAGCTGCCATTTCTGAACGGTGGCAATAGCAACGCTTAATCCCATCACAATGATGAAAATGAACAAGCCAACCATATCAATATTGCCCGACTGATGAATGAAAATAATGCGGTTGGTGGGCTTAAGGCTGGGGTCCTGCATGCGCAGATCCTCATGTGGCAGCGGACCAAAAGGCATATTTTGTTGATTAGGCGCTGAACTGTCAATGCCTGTAGGCGTAATCTGCGGCCCTATAGGCTGCGGATTGGGAACGGCCGTTGTTGACGGTTTGTTTCCTTTAATGAGGTTGTGAAGAAGCAGGTTATCAAAAGGCTGCAAAAAGTAAACACAGCCTGAAAGCAGCAATACGATAAGCCCATACCAAACATATCTTTTACGGAACACGAACTGAGGCACCAGGTACCACGCGTTCAGGTAAAACATAAATATATAGGTGAGGCAAAACAGCCAGTAGTAAGGCGAAAACAATACGGTATAAGTACCGGCGCTGCTTTGCTGCGTACGGTTCATGAACAGTAGCGGAAACCCTAAAAACACAAGCCAGCCGGCAGCATGAATGAAAAAAGTAGTTGCTTTTGAGCGGATCATTTGAATTAAGATTCTTTTTACTCACCTATGCCGGAGCAGCCGGGCGGCACACATTAACAGCCGGGTTTTAGTATCTAAAAAAAAAGCACCTGTACATTGCGCACAGGTGCTTCATCTTTATGAAAAAAACCTATAATTCAGTGTCCCTGCTCCTGAATTATAAATCAAAGGTGCAGTTGGACGGGTGTTTTAACAACCATGTGTCGGTGAACCGGGATATTGTATAGATGAACGGGTAGGGGGGCCGCGCCACAGCATAGTCTTTGGCCCAAAGTCATAAGTTCTAAGAAGCTGTTTGAATTTTGTTTGAGAAGCTTTTACGTAGAGACGCATCACATGCGTCTCTCAGAGAACAAGACGCTTTAAGTTGTTAAGTTCAGGAATTTGCAGGCGGGAGACGCATGTAATGCGTCTCTACATTTTAAGACAGTCAAATTTAAACAGCCTCTAAGTATGGAAATAGAAAAGCGGTTTGCAGCTTTCGGCTTCGTGCTGTTGACTTGGCGTTAGTGGATTTTGTTTGAGGAAGTAAACGCGGAAAAATAACAAAGCCCCCTTGCACTCGCTGCTTGGGGGCTTTAACCTAAACCTTATCACTGATCAATTTATTATTTGATGGTATAAAGGTAGTTTCCATGCAGAAATATGAAATTTTGTACCGACGAATAGGGGGATTGAATGGATGGAAGGGGATATTGCCTGAAACTTAAGCTGCCAAAATTGGAGATAGTAACCAAGCCGACGCAGAGCAAACCTGTTTTTTAATGACGGCTTTTACGATAGCAGCAATACTTGTTTCGCCGAAAAGGTCTATATTTATTTTACCAAATACTTAATCACAGGCGGTGACTCGAACTCGTATAATCGGCATTTGTCTAATATTGTTAGGGATAGCAATGTTGTTCTTTGGGGCATCCATGTTTACATACCAGGGGAACAACTTAAACCCCTTAGTAAGTAAAGCTGGAATGTATTCTTTTATTCTTTGGCTACCCACCATAATTATCGGTATGGTTTTATTAATTGTTGGTCGCCGTATTAAGTAGATTTTTAGCGAAGAGCTTAACACTGATCAAATTTAATTCGCGAAATAGTATTGAATATGATTTTATTGCTTGAGTTGTTGCAGTGTTTTCTTACCGCTCTCGCTTTTTGGATTAAGTTCAACCGATTTTTGATACATCTTAATGGCCTCTTGTTTTTCACCGTTTTTCAGTAATGCCTCTCCGTAGCTGTCAAAAGCATTCCAGCTGTCCGGGTTTAAAAGCGTGTTTAATTTAAATACACCTAACGCTTCTTTATTTTTCCCCTCTTTGATTAATGAATAACCCCACGAATTTAAGTCATTTTCAGAATGCCGGCTTAATGCCTCTTCCTTCTTCGTTTCGTTAGAAGCGTTGATATTATAATCCAGTGCCTCGGCCATTAAGATCGTTTTTGATTTATTGTCGAGCGTTGCGGCGTAGACTTTGGCGATACAGTTGATGACCAGTGCAGGGTTATCAATAAAAATATAGTGGCCGCAGTCATAGGCCGTGATGCTTGTCCGGTTGTTTGCAGTCTTGACAAATTCCTCGTGACAGCGTCTCCAATCGCCTGCATCCACGGAATTATCAAAAGGCGGGCGACCGGAAACAATGTCGATAATCGGAATATTGGTCGGGAATGGGCTTTCGCGAACTAATTTTACATTTGTACTTATGTCTCCATACTGGTAGTAGAGTCCGGGCTTTATTGTTTTTATTGCCACTTTATCTATATCGTTTTGCCGTTGAAGAGCGCTAAGCCTGCTATCGAACCAGCAGCTGGTACTTCCGTCAATCAATACAGCAGCTTTTACTTTGTCGGGATGGCGGTAAGCGTAAACCGTTGCGGAAAAGGCACCCTGCGAATGGGCTACCAGAATGATGTCCTTATCATATCCCAGCCGGTGCAGTGCTGTTTCTAACCCCCTAATACCATTTAATAACCCATGCTTGTTTGTATCAAGTGTGCTTCTGCCAAAGCCAGGCCGATCGTAAGTGATCAATGTAGTGCCGGTTAATTCGGATATCGGTTTGAGTAACCCGGTCCAAACCGAAGCATCGTCACCACCGCCGGCTTCAAATAAAATTGGTGTGCCATGTCCCTTAACTATGCAGAAATGAATCTTATAATTTCCTGCATCAACTAATGTGTCAATCGCCTGGTATTTGGTAACTGGTTTGGATTGTCCAAATGAGGTATATCTAAATAATAAGAACATGAATAACAAAAGGTATCTCTTCATACAAGGTTCAAATTAGCGAAGGGTGATAGATAACAAAATAATAAAGCTATTTAAGATCATTTTAACGTATTAAAAATTATGCCAGTCTATAAATTACTGACATGTAATTAGTTAAATAATATTATGCCGAAATGCTGTAACGGAAACGGGCAGAAGATGTTCGTTTTTATTGTTTAGGTGTCCGGGATTTTTGGAATAGAAATGGAAGATGTTTGAATGTCGACATATAATCTATGTTTTAGAGGAAACCTTATCAAAGATCAAATTATTATCAGAATAGGGGTAAGATTAGCCGCGTGGCAGAAATAATAAATTTTGTACCAACGAATAAGGGGATTGAATGGATGGAAGGGAGGGTATTGCCTGAAACTTAAGCCGGCAAAACTGTAGATAGCACCCAGCCTTGTTCAATGAGAACGCAGCGTAAATTTTTATGATTTCAGGCAACTGCTTTCTCCGATGATCGTAAAGCCGTCATGATTATCTTAATGTTTTTTCGATCCCTTAGTATGGTAATGGGTTGATTATTGGGCCGACTGTTAATTAAAATGTCGTTATCGTCGAAAATTATCGTTATCTCCTCACCCCAGGAGAACCATGACACACGAGTGGTGCATAC
This sequence comes from Mucilaginibacter sp., assembly GCF_036383575.1. Lineage (GTDB taxonomy): Bacteria > Bacteroidota > Bacteroidia > Sphingobacteriales > Sphingobacteriaceae > Mucilaginibacter. The sequence continues at coordinate 3,971 of NZ_DASVOB010000694.1, read as the reverse complement.
AAAATAACCTGGCTTGTGATGCCTGACGTTCCGAAAGCCAAGTGATTTTAATACATGTTTAATATTTTCTACCGATGCATCCGGAACCTGATGTTTTTCAAATACCTGGTTTTGGTACAGCCGTTTTACGACCAAAATGGATAGTATAACGAAAATAATTAATTGGATGGTTCCCGGCACTTTCAAGTCATCGTGATGAAATTTAAAGCCTGAATAAAGCTCAATGGCTCCGACTGCAGTGCATCCTAATGGCAAAACAACAAAAAAATAATGGCGATAAAAGTCAGAAATCTTTACCGGCCATCTGCCTGAAGCCTTGATTTTAGCAAGTTCATTTTTAGTCATATTTAATACGGAGAGTAATCATCTTGAAGCTGTACAATTACGAATACAACTGCAAAGCGCCGGTGTTAATTTATTGGTCAAATTTAGCGGAACTTTTCACTTTATTTGAGGATCCTTATCGCCGATCAAATTATTATTTGATGGTGCAAAGTTAGTAGCGTTGCATGTTTTGTAAAGGCGGATGGGAAGCTTATTTTCTTAAGTGTTTTAAAGGCGAACTATCGGCGTACGATAACGAACAATGCCAAAATCAACAAAAATATAATCGGCTATATATTAACGGGATACATTTGTGGCCCAATAATTATACTGCTTTTATATAAATAAAACATATCTTTTTCCATACGCTTTTGAATTACCTATGCCTGTAACTAAACATATTTTTGCGATTTTAATAACGACCTTAAGTTTAAATTCAACTTGTTGTTTAGCACAACAAGCCATAACAGGTAAAGCTAAAAATACCGGACATACCGGGCCTGATTTTAAAACACTCGACGCTAAAATTTTACAATGGCAGCAGGAGCTTCATATTCCTAACGTAGGAGTGGGCTTGATAGAAAATGGCGTTATTGTAAAATCTCAGGTATATGGAAATGATCATCAGGGGAAACCAGCCCCAAGAGATATGCTTTTTGAAGTTGCTTCCGTTACAAAAGTAGTGTTCACAACCCTTGTGCTTAAACTGGTACAAGAAGGGAAATGGAATTTAGATGAGCGGTTATATAATTATTATGTAGATCCGGATGTTGCTTCAAGTCCCTATGCTAAAGAAATAACCACGCGCCACGTTTTAAGTCATCAATCAGGATTTGATAATTGGCGATGGATGAACCCGAGTGGAAAGTTGGTGTTTAATTTTGAACCTGGTAAAAAGTTTAATTACTCCGGCGAGGGTATGGAATATCTTCGGTTGGCCATAGAACATAAGTTTCATAAGTCGCTAACCCAATTGTCCGACTCTCTATTGTTTAGGCCATTGCATATGTACAATACCAGCCACGAATGGGATGGCAAAAAGGATTTTGTCAGGTATGCAAGAATGTACGATTCCGAAGGCAAGGAAATTGTAAAAACAGATTATTCTGTTCAAGCCAGTGCCGCCGCCGGCTTAACAACCACTGTTGATGACCTGTCTGAATTTGCAGTTGATATCCTAAAAGGTGCTCATCTTTCTAAATCGTTGTACAGCGAAATGGTAAAGCCACAGGTAGAGATCAATCCTAATCTGCAACAGGGATTAGGCTGGCGTATTGTAAGCGGATTAAGCAATAACGAATACGCGTTAGAGCACGCGGGAAATGACCCCGGTGTTGCATCTATTATTGTATTGTTGCCAAAATCAAAACGGGGGATAGTTGTGTTAACTAATGGTGACAATGGACTTATTATGTGTAACAATATCGTAAGAGCTGCTTTTCAAGACGGGCCGCTTATAATTTACAAAGCTTATAAGAGTGCTCCTGTTAGTGAAATGCCCAGGGCAATTAAGTTGGCTGATAGTGTACTTAACGGGTTTGCAGGTAGTTATAAAAGGCCGGATGGAGTAGCGGTAACAGTTACATTGAAAGATAATGCATTGGTACTAAAAATGTCGGGAATACCCGATCTGAATTTAATCCCGCAATCCCAGGATAGATTCTATCTTTTAGATTTAGACGCTAAGATAGTTTTTACAAAAGATGATAAGGGACAAGTTAACGCTGTTTCGATTGAGGACGGGCAAAATGTAATTAAATGCGCTAAGGTGTATAATTAGGTTTGAGACACATTAGAATTTATCATTATTATCTTTATAGGAAATCTTATTGATTAAATGATTATAGCCAAATAGATTATGAAGCTCCTCCTAACCTCCGCAGGTATCAGCAACGCAAGCATTCGTAACGCACTGGTTGAGCTACTGGGCAAACCGATTGCCGAGGCGAGTGCCCTTTTTATCCCCACCGCGATATACGGCATCCTCAATGGCGGCGACATAGTACGAAGGGTTATCTGCGGAACATTAGGTGACCCATTTTGCGAATTAGGTTGGAAATCCATGGGGCTGCTTGAGCTTACAGCATTGACAAGCATCAAACAGGAGCTTTGGGTGCCTTTGCTTCAGGATACTGATGCCCTGCTGGTTGGTGGCGGCGATTGCCAGTATCTTTGCTACTGGATGCAGCAATCCGGACTGGCAGACTTATTGCCATCGTTGCTTCAAAAAATGGTATATGTTGGCTTGAGCGCCGGTAGTATGATCATGACCCGCTTCGGAACTACCTATGGCAATCATACACTGCCGGCCGAAAGTGATAGGTCGTTAAATTTTGTTGATTTTGCACTGCATCCGCATTTAGATCATGAATGGTTTCCGAAGAATTCCCTGGACAACATTGAAAAACTGGCAGCTACAATACCGGTGCCGTCATACGCAATTGACGATCAAACCGCTATTAAAGTGACCGATGGAGCTGTAGAGGTTGTTTCAGAGGGGCATTGGAAGTTGTTTACCCCATAATATTGCGGAAGGTTGCTAAAAAATGTTTGATATAATAACTTTAGATACCCACCTGCGGTACATATCCTGCTCTAAACATATTAACAAACGAACGCGGAGTTAATACTTGAACAACATTCACATTTGGTAGCGCCATTCCTTTTTCATAACCGGCAGGGCTCCATAAATATAATCGGTCATCTTTTAACAAATACGGCTCATCATCATAAACTACAAATGCGCCGCTGGGTAGCGCATTTAATCTTTCTTCATAAGTAACCTTTGATCTATCAGCAGTTATACGTTCGATTTGCAAGATCTCATCTATTTTGGATACCGGCGTTTTCATATTGAAACCGTATTGCGGGTTGCCTTTTAGCCAAAACTCTTTAAACCTTTGATGGTCTTTATATCTGCATTGAAAGCAGGGGCGGTGCCCGGCCGAAAAAGCTGTGGCCTCATCAAGAAAGAATAGTTCGGTCCAGCGGTCGGGCTGCATAATTTCCCTGTGACGACCTCTAAACTCCAGCACACAGGTTATCCATGCTTTAATTTTAAAGGGACGTACTATTTCCTTTAGCTCGTTATGGATTACGCCGCGGTTACCGAGCCATGCACCGTGTTCAGGCGTTTTAATGAGTTGTCCAAATGGGTCTACACGGTTTTGCAGCATAATAAGAGTTAAAGCTACATCAATTATTTAAGACAAAGCATCATGAAATATAATACCCAGGCTATGCCGTTTACCGCTATGAACAGGGCTCACGCCATGTTTCATATTTACCCTGTAATAACCTTTGCTGCCTTTTACAGGTCTAAAGTTAGTGGTAAATAAAACCATATCTCCCATACCGGGAGTAAGCACGTTGGCCTTTGATTGAGCTCGTGGGATCTGCTCGGTGATCACAAATTCGCCGCCGGTATAGTCCCTGTTATGCTGATCGAGCATGAAAACCATTTGGATAGGGAAATATACTTCACCGTAAAGGTCCTGGTGCAGGGTGTTAAATCCGCCTTCGGTGTATTGCAATATAAGGGCGGTAGGTTTGGTTTGCCCGGCTTCATGGCTTAGCTGCTTCATTTCCTCATGCGTATCAGGGAATTGCTTGTTGATCCCAAGCTCTTGCATCCATTTATTGGCGAC
>NZ_DASVOB010000693.1:0-7473 GCF_036383575.1 Mucilaginibacter sp. | reverse complement strand
AAAACCAAAGAGATCGGGGTACGCAAGGTATTGGGTGCCAATATTAGCAGTATCTTATGGTTGTTTGGTAAAGAGTTTAGTATACTGTTGCTTATTGCGTTTGTAATAGCTGCTCCGCTGGCCTGGTGGGCAATGCATAATTACCTAAAAGACTTTCAATACCGGATCAGTATCGGCCCTCAAATATTTATCGTGTCGATAGTTTCCACCTTTATAATAGCATGGATAACGGTAGGTTACCGGGCTACAATGGCTGCGTTAACTAACCCGGTTAAAAGTTTAAGGAGCGAGTGATTAGAGGTTAGAGATTGGAGGTTAGCCTGTAATCCGGAGACAGAAAAACACCAATGAACAAGTGAACTAATGAACCAAGAAGATGCTTAGAAATTATTTAAAAATAGCCTGGCGAAACATCATCACTAACAAGGCTTATACGGCTATCAATGTTTTAGGGCTTGCGGCTGGTATGGCCGTTGCCTTGGTGATAGCGCTGTGGGTAGCTAATGAATATTCGTACGATAAGTTTTTGCCTGACGCCGATAGGGTGTACCAGGTGCGCCGTAACTTTAACAGCAATGGTGAGACACTTACATTTAGTTCAACATCTTTAAAATTAGCTGATGTGTTGCATACCCTGCCCGAGATTGAATATGTGGCACCTACAGATTGGGGTGGCACTCATGGCCTAATGGTAGGTGATAAAAAACTATCTATCGATGGTGTGCAAGCAGGGAGCGATTTTTTGAAGATGTTTGAATACAGACTGTTACAGGGAAGCCGTTCATCTGCTTTGAGCGATCCTTATTCAATTGTATTAACAAGGGCTACCGCTATTGCTTTGTTTGGTACCGAAAATGTTATTAATAAAGTGGTGAAGGTTGATAATGCCTATAACTTAAAAGTTACCGGTGTAATGCAGGATGTGCCGTTAAATTCATCACTTCAGTTTAAATACATTATACCCTTCAGCCTTATGGAGCAACAGCCTTATATGAAGGACGCGCATGGCAGTTTCGGTGATAATTCCTTTGAACTTTTTGCCAGGTTAAAACCGGGTGTAACTTATGCGCAGCTTGCCCCAAAGCTTAAAATTATTGAAAAAGGTGAGAAAAACATAAACGCAGAAAATTCGGAAGTGATCATGCAGCCCATGGCCGACTGGCATTTGTATTCCGATTATAAGAACGGTGTCGCCAGTGCTGGTTTTATCGATTATGTACGCATCTTTAGTATTGTTGGTATACTTGTATTGCTGATAGCCTGTGTTAATTTTATTAATCTTACAACGGCGCGCTCCGAAAAACGCGCGCGCGAAGTAGGGATTCGTAAGGCCATTGGTTCACAACGCAAGCACCTCATTTTTCAATTCCTGATCGAATCGGCACTGATCACTTTTATCTCTTTTATTTGTTCGATACTTTTTGTACAGATAGCTCTTGGGCCATTCAACGCACTTACGGGTACTACGATTGCTTTACCTTTTAACAATATGGCTTTTTGGCTGGTGGCCATGGGTTGTGTATTGCTTACTGCTTTAGTGGCCGGAAGCAGGCCCGCGTTTTACCTGTCGTCATTTAACCCGGTTAAAGTTTTAAAAGGCACAATACAGGTTGGCCGCTCGGCATCGTACTCAAGAAAGATATTAGTGGTGATGCAGTTTAGTTGCTCTATTGTTCTCATTATTAGCACGGTAGTTATTTACAGGCAAATTCAATATGCCAAAAACCGCCCCAGCGGGTATAATATCAACAGACTGATGGCTACCAACGCTAACGAAGATCTTGGCAAACACTTCTCAGCATTTAAAAATGAGTTGTTGCAAAGCGGCGTAGTGGAGAGTATCTCATCGGCATCAAGCGCAGTTACTGATGTAAACATGCACAATAACCTTGACCAATGGCCCGGTAAATTAGCCGGCGAAACAGTTGAAATGGGTGTTATAGCCGTTGCTGATGACTATTTTAAAACCACCGACATGAAAATGATTGCCGGGCGCGATTTTGAAAATGTAATTTCAGACTCATTAAATATTGTTTTTAATGAAGCTGCTATCAAGCGGTTGCGTATTAAAGGCGACCCTATTAGCCAGGTAATTACCTATGGCGGCAAGCCGCGTAAGATTATTGGTGTAGTAAAAAACGCGCTCATGCTATCGCCATTTGCCCAGGCAGACCCAACCATGTTTTTATATAATAATGATCCGCATCAAAACATGATCTATCGCCTGTCGCCTAAAGTAAATCCGCATGATGCCATTGACAAAATAGGGCAGGTTTTTTCAAAATACAGTTCGGCTTACCCGTATACTTATCGCTTTGTCGATGATGATTATAACCGCAAGTTTGGCCAGGAGGTATTGGTAGGTAAACTGGCGGGCATATTTGCAGGTTTAGCCATTTTTATCTCGTGCCTCGGGTTGTTTGGCCTGGCTGCCTATATCGCAGAACAGCGTACCAAAGAAATAGGCGTACGTAAGGTATTGGGTGCAACTGTTGGCCAGCTATGGTTTCTACTGTCGAAGGATTTTGTGTTGCTGGTGCTTGTTAGCTGTGTGATAGCGTCGCCGCTGGCATTTTACTTTTTGCAGGGCTGGCTACAAAAATATGATTACAGGGTAACAGTTGGTCCGGATGTGTTTATCATATCTGCAATAGCGGCTATTGCGATCACGCTGGCAACAATTAGTTTCCAGGCTATTAAGGCCGCAATTGCAAATCCGGTTAAAAGTTTACGTTCTGAATAATTGATTGGTCATTGAATCATTTGCTTCGCGTCATTAAGTCATTGATAAAGTAGCAAAGCAAAAATGATTTAATGCCCAAATGACTTAATGAAATAGAGAGATATGATAAGAAATTACTTTAAAACCGCCTGGCGGAATATCTGGAAAAGCAAGGTTTTTTCGGCTATTAACATTTTCGGATTGGCTGTGGGTATGGCGGCCTGTATCGTGATCTTACTGTTTGTTTACTACGAAAAAAGCTTTGACAATCTGCATACCAAGAACATCTATCGCTTAAACGAGGTACAAAAGTTTGAGGGTATGGGAGCTTCGCAAAAAGTGGCCTTATCTATGTTCCCGATGGGACCAAGCCTTAAGGCCGACTTTCCGGAAATTAAAAACTTCACGCGGATACGCTGGCAGCAAAAGTTTCCGCTCAATGTCGGGCTTAAACGGGTGTACATGCCGCAGGTGTTTTTTGTCGATTCAGTTTTTTTGAAAATGTTTGATTTTAAGCTGCTAAGGGGCGACAGGGAAACAGCCCTGTTAAAACCACGCAGTGTTTTATTAACTGAGGATGCCGCTAAACGCATGTTTGGGAATGATGATCCGATTGGTAAAACCGTTACCAATTACGGGCAGGATACCATAACCTATTCCGTTACCGGGATATTGGCTAATGTGCCCAAAAACTCACAATTGCAGTTTGATTGCCTGTTTTCGTTTAGCAGTATTTATAAACCATGGATGTTCACCAACTGGGGAGGTAACTGGTTAAACACTTATCTTGAACTGGTTCCCGGCACTAATGTGGCAGCGCTTGAAAAGAAATTTCCGGCCTATCTTGAAAAATACCGGGGGAAGGGTGGCTCTAAGAGCTATGAACTGTTCTTGTTATCCCTGAAAGATGTCCACGCTAACTCGGCCGATATTGGGCTGGATTATATTAACTACCAAAAATTTGATAAGCACATTACCAACCTGTTTACGATAATCGGCATCATTGTTTTGGTGATTGCCTGTATTAATTTTATTAATCTCTCAACCGCACGGTCGTCGGAGCGGGCGAAGGAAGTTGGCGTACGTAAATCCATCGGTGCTGGTCGTTTTCAATTGGCTATGCAGTTTTTGGGTGAAACAGTGTTGCTATCTCTGATAGCTTTGACTTTTGCCTGTGTTTTGGTAAGCGTTGCTATACCTTTTGTCAATAGCCTAAGTCAGCGGGATATCAGTTTGCCGCTGCATGATAACAAGATGCTGATAGGTTTGATCTTGATAAGCACGGTGCTTGTTGGTATCATATCCGGGATATATCCTGCGCTCTTCCTGTCGTCATTTCAACCAGTTAAGGTGTTGAAGGGGGCTTTCACTTCGGCAGGAGGTAACAAGATACCATTGCGTAATATTTTGGTTGTGGGGCAATTTACCAGCGCAGTAATTTTGATGATCGCTACGGTTTTGGTTATCAAACAGCTTAAGTTTATGCAGCAAAAGGACCCCGGTTTTAACCGTGATCAGATTGTTAATGTTCCTTTAGGCCTTATCCCGCAAAATAAATATGATCTGTTTAAGCAGGAATTGCTTTCTAATACATTGGTACAGGGTGTTACCGCATCGCAGGATATTTTAGGAAGCCACCTTGATCAAACCGGCATCTCATTTAAACTTGGCGATTCACCGTTGCGTCAGCTTACTTCAACTTTGCTGGTGGTTGATAATAACTACCTCGATCTTTATAAGATCAAGCTGCTGATGGGCAAAAACTTCTCTACCGATACCTCGGCAGTCTGGAAACAGTATATCATCAATGAGGCGCTGGCTAAAGAACTGCTGAAAGACCATAAGGGTAAAAACATAGAATCACTGTTAGGCCAAAGGTTTGGTTTTGATTCTTTGGGGGTGATCACCGGCATTGCAAAAGATTTCAATTTTAACTCCCTGCATTACAAGATAGAGACGCTGTTTTTGGTAAATGGCAAAGGGTTTAACCAAATGTCGGTTAAGATCAACGGTGGCAGGGCCAAGGAGGCTGTAGCGTTTATTCAATCAACCTGGATGAAACAGTTTCCTGGTGTACCTTTTGAATACCAGTTTCTTGACGATCATTTTACCGAGGTTTACAGCGTTGATAACCAGGTAAGCACGGTAGTGAGTATTTTAGCCGGACTGATCATCATTATATCCTGTTTAGGTTTATTCGGCCTCGCGTCTTATTCGGCCGAAAAGCGTGTCAAGGAAATAGGTGTACGCAAGGTACTTGGTGCATCGGTACAGAATATAGTGATGCTGCTTTCAGGCCATTTTGTAAAACTGGTATTAATTGCCAATGTCATAGCGTGGCCAATCGCATTTTATGCCATGAGCAAATGGTTGCAGGATTTTGCCTATCGCATTGATATCAGCTGGTGGGTGTTCGGCATAGCCGGGTTCACCTCGCTAATGATTGCATTTGCAACGGTAAGTTTCCAGGCTATTAAAGCGGCTGTGGCTAACCCGGTTAAAAGCCTTAGATCTGAATAATTGCGTTCATTGGTTCACTTGTTCATTGGTTCATTAGTGTGAACGCGGAAAGACACCTTTAACAAACATGCAAGTACCAATAAACTAATGAACCATTGAACTAATAAACTAACAAATGATTAGAAACTATATAAAAACAGCATGGCGTAACCTGGTTGTAAATAAGGTTACTTCGCTAATAAGTATTGCAGGTTTGGCGGTTGGGATAGGCTGCTTTATTTTGCTGGCCACCTATTTGTTAAATGAGTTGCGTTACGATAGGTTTCATGTTAAAGCCGACCGGATAGTCCGTGTGGTCTATAATTATAAATCGTCGGATGATGCTGAAGCTAAATCAGTATCGGTAACGCCGACCGCGCCGGTACCAGTATTTAAACAGCAATTACAGGATATTGAAGATGGTGTTCGTATTTACTGGAACAATAATCCAGTTCAGTACCAGGATAAGCTGTTTAATGAGAAACGCTTTTTATTAGCCGATGAACCCTTTTTCAAGATCTTCAGCTTTAAATTTTTGAGGGGGAACGCTGCTACAGCACTTAAAGATCCATCGGCAGTGGTGATCACGGCCTCTACAGCTAAAAAATACTTTGGTAATGATGATGCGCTGGGTAAAGTTTTGAAGGTTAATAACAAGCAAAACATGATGGTTACCGGTGTAGTGGAAGATGTGCCGGAATACTCGCAGATCAAGTTTGACATCATTGGCTCCTATGCAGGTTCCGAACATTCTAAAACACGCAGATGGGATTCGGCTAATGACTATTCATACCTGCTGTTAAAGCCGGGTGTTAATGCCTCTTCTGTTCAGCAAAAAATGAATACTTATGTGGCAGAGATGTTTAAAGATGATTTTAGACAGGGACATAAAATGTGGTTCACACTCGAGCCGCTGGCCGATGTCCACCTGAGATCTGCTGCTACGTATCCGCTCACGTCCTCTGGTAATATCAAGTACATTTACATTTTGGGCGCGGTTGCGATTATTTTGTTATTGCTGGCCTGCGTTAATTTCCTGAACCTGGTAACAGCCAAAGCCATAGAACGCGGCCACGAAATAGGGGTAAGGAAAGTAATGGGCGCTGCGCGTACCCAGCTTTTTACTCAATTTATCATCGAGTCGGCTATGATCACGCTGGTGTCTTTACTCGGCGGCTTGTTTTTGGCTGATGTAAGTTTCAAATGGTTCAGCGATTTTTCGGGGCAGCAGTTAAGTTTTCAAACTTGGAATGTTTCATGGCTGGCCATGGCTATGGTAACCTTATTTATAGCGGTTACTTTTTTAGCCGGAACCTATCCGTCTTTATACCTGTCATCGTTTAATCCCATCGTCACCCTAAAAGGAGAGCTGACAAATACTTCGGGCGGTAAAGCATTACGCCGGTCGCTGGTAATATTTCAGTTTGTGGTATCTGTGTTCTTCATGATTTGTACGGTTATAGCCGGCAGTCAGCTCCAATACATCCAGCATCTGAATATCGGTATCAACAGGGCGCAGGTTATGGTACTTGATCTCGGTGGTAAATCATTAAAGGATATCAAATCATTTAATAACGAGGTGACACAATTGCCTGGCGTGCTAAACGCAACTGCTTCGTATGATTCGCCGGTGGATGTTCATGGAGGGTATAGTATTAACCAGGCCGATGGTAAAAACAGCGACTACAATCTTTCGGTAACTGCCCTGCCTGTTGAACGGAACTTTTTAAAAACGCTCGGTATTAAACTGGTACAAGGCATTGATTTTACCGTTGCCGATGAACAACGCTCAACCCTGGCGGATGAAAATCAACGCAGCTACGGCTTTATTATTAACGAAAAGGCGGCTAACGCATTGGGCTGGAAAGCCAATGAAGCTATAGGTAAACATATTGGCCTAAACGGTCGTAAAGGCGAAATAAGAGGTGTTGTCCAAAATTTCAACTTTGCTTCCCTGCACCAGGAAATTGCTCCTATAGTGATGTTTACCGAAGACTATTTTGGTAAGATCCTCATCAAAACTTCCGGAAATAATATCGCCCAAACCATATTGGCAGTAAAGGCAAAATGGAGCGCCTTTAACCCGGCCACCCCCTTTGAATACCATTTCCTTGACCAGGAATTTGACGATATGTATAAATCAGAGCAACGCACCGGCTCAATACTCACAGCGTTTACACTGGTTACGATATTTATATCCTGCCTTGGTTTGTTTGGACTTGCCGTATTCTCAACCAAACAAAGGATAAAGG
>NZ_DASVOB010000692.1:0-36243 GCF_036383575.1 Mucilaginibacter sp. | reverse complement strand
TATTGATGCTACTATGGCATTAATTGATAACCGCCAGATAGAGGTTGCCGACTTAATGAAATATGTAAAAGGCCCCGATTTCCCTACAGGAGGCATCATTTACGGTTACGACGGCCCGCGCGAAGCACTGGAAACAGGCCGTGGCCGTGTTGTGATCCGCGCCCGTGCAGAGATTGAAACTCACAATGGCGAACGTGAACGCATCATTGTTAGCGAAATACCTTACCAGGTAAATAAAGCTTTAATGATTGAGCGTACTGCTGAACTGGTTAACGAAAAGAAACTGGAAGGCATCTCGGCCATTCGTGACGAATCAAGCCGTGAAGGTATCCGTGTTGTTTACGAGATCAAACGTGACGCCAATGCCGCTATCGTATTAAACAACTTATTTAAATATACTGCTCTTCAAACTTCATTCAGTGTAAACAATATCGCGCTTGTTAACGGCAGGCCAATGCTGCTTAACCTGAAGGATCTGATCCATCACTTTGTTGAGCATCGCCATGAGGTTGTTGTACGCCGTACCAAATTTGAGCTTAATGAGGCTGAAAAACGTGCGCACATCCTTGAAGGTTTATTGATCGCTTTAGATCACCTTGATGAGGTTATCCGCCTGATTCGCGCTTCACAAACACCAGATGAAGCAAGAGAAGGTTTGATGACCAGCTTTGGTTTATCCGATATCCAGGCCCGTGCTATCCTTGACATGACCTTAAGGAGGTTAACAGGACTTGAACGCGATAAGATCAAAGATGAATACGCCGCTTTAATGAAACTGATCGAGCATTTAAAAAGTATCCTGAGCGACGAAGGTTTAAGGATGCAGATTATCAAGGATGAGTTACTTGAAATTAAGGAGAAATATGGTGATGAGCGCCGTACCGAAATGGTTCACTCATCGGCGGAAATGCAAACTGAAGACTTCATTGAGGACGAGGATGTTGTAATCACAATCTCGCGCGAAGGCTATATCAAACGTACCCCGCTTACAGAATACCGCAGACAGAGCAGGGGAGGTAAAGGTGCTATAGGCAGTAACAGCCGTGATGCGGATTTCATTGAGCACCTGCTTATCGCCTCAAATCACAACTACATGTTGTTCTTCACCGAATCCGGTCAATGTTTTTGGCTTAGGGTGTTTGAAATACCGGAAGGTACACGTACTTCAAAAGGCCGTGCAATTCAGAATATCATCAATATTCCGAAAGAAGAAAATATCAAGGCATATATTAAACTGATCTCGCTTAAAGATCAGAACTACCTTGAAAATAACTTCATTATCATGTGTACCAAAAAAGGTACCATTAAGAAAACCTCACTTGAGGCTTACTCTCGTCCGCGTTCAAACGGCATCAATGCCATTAACATTAATGAGGGCGACTCATTACTTGAAGCAAGCTTAACCAGCGGAAGCAGCGAAATTGTAATGGCACTTAAATCGGGCCGTGCTATCCGCTTCAATGAATCAACAGTTAGACCAATGGGACGTACCGCTACCGGTGTTCGTGGTATTAGCCTTGATGATGAAAATGATGAAGTAGTTGGTATGATAGCTATTGATGATGCTGAAACAACTGTATTGGTGGTATCCGAAAAAGGATATGGCAAACGTACCGATATTGAAGACTATCGTGTTACCAACCGTGGCGGTAAAGGCGTAAAAACCTTAAATATTACTGAAAAAACCGGAAACCTTGTAGCCATAAAAGGTGTTACAGATAAGGAAGACCTGATGATCATCAATAAATCAGGTATTATAATCCGTATTGCAATAAGCGAACTAAGGGTAATGGGCCGCGCTACACAGGGTGTAAGGCTTATCACACTTAAAAACAATGACGAAATTGCTTCAGTAGCCAAAATTGAGCATGATGAGGATGAAGAAGTAAAAGAAGGCGATGAAAATGCAGAAGGCACTGAAACTACCACCGAAAATACAGGTGAAAGTGATACAGCTGAAGATAACGCAGAACCATCAACTGACGATACAACAGAATAATAAATATGCACTACCGCAAGATCATTTTATCGGTTTTAATTACAAGCTTTACTACAACCTTTGCCTTCGCACAAAAAGAAGCGCTAAAGGTTGTGGTAAATAACCTGGCATTTTATAAACAGAAAAACGACCTGAAGTATTTGGCCGCAGCCAAAAAATCTGCAGATAGTTTGATCATTACCAAGTCGGACACGGCCGATATTGAAAAGAACCTGTACAGGGCTATAGTTAATTCAAGTATCCTGTATATAGATTCCTTAAATAAACTTGGAATGCCTGCTGATATGCTTGACAAAACAACTAAACTGGTTGACCGGTTATCGGGCATGGGCAAAATTTTCAAGTACCAATCTGAACTTGATTACTCCAAACGATGCCTGGCAAATGTTTATATCCGGAAAGGGTTTGAAGCAGTAAATAATTCGGATTTTGCCAACGCAAGAACGGCATTTGAAAATGCAAAGCGATATGCTCCTGGCATGAACCAGATCAATACTTATATTGCTTTCGCGAACAACAAAGCAGGTAATTTGCAGGATGCTGCTAAATACTATACAACAATGCTCCAGGTTGATAGTGGCCGCACTGAATATATTGAGACAGCATCAAACATCTACAAATCGTTAGGGGATACGGCTAAAGCTTTGCAAATTCTTCAAAAAGGAAGGAAAATTTTGCCTAACGACAGATTTTTACTGCTTGACGAAGCCAATATCTACAACAATAAGAAAAATTATAAGGCGTTAGAACCATTAATTGGCCCCTTGCTTGATATTAATGCTAATAACGCGGATATTGCGTTTGTTGCAGCAAATTGCTACGATCATTTAGATAAATTTGACCAGGCAGAATCTCTTTATTTACATGCCATTGAACTAAGCGGAACATATTTTGATCCTGTATTTAATTTAGGGTTATTATATTTAAAACAAAGCGCAAACACAAAAGGGGAGAGGAGCACCCAGGATCTTGGACGTGCTATACAATGGCTTGAAAAGGCCAATGAAATTTCGCCCAATAATGCAAATAGCCTGCAGGCCTTGCAGTTGGCCTATACGAAAACAAATAACCAGGATCAGTTAGACAGAATAAACAATAAACTAAAACAGTTAACCAATCAGTAATAATCATGAAAATCAAACTTTTGATGGCGGGCCTGTTAGGCTTGGTTTCAGCAACAGCTTTTGCACAAAAAGGTGAGTTAAATAATGCAAAAGAGGAGTATGAAAAATATTCAGGCCTGAGAGGGCAACCAGCAATGGCAACAATGGCTAACCAAAGCCTTACCAATGCTAAAACTTCAATTGATAAAGCTGCTGCCAATGAAAAAACAGCTGCATTGCCACTTACTTTCGCTGTAAAAGGTTCTATTTATTCAGCTTTGGCACTTCAAGATACAGTGGCAACAACATCATTGCCATTATTCACTACTGCAGACGAGGCGTTGAAAAAAGCTAAAGAACTTGATACAAAAGGCGAAAGCAAAAAAATGATTGATGATGCTTATCTTAACCTGGCTCAATATCAGTTAACAAAAGGGGTAAAGGAATATTCAAGTGCTAAATATGATCTTGCTTATCGCTCATTTGACTATTACCGCACAGTATTACCTGAAGATACCAATGCTATTTATTACACTGGTTTAGCTGCTGCCAATGCAAAAAACTATCCTGCTGCAATTTCAAATTATAGCAAACTGGTAACCACTAAATACTCTAAAAATGCCGGTGTTTATCTGGATCTTTCCTCATTGTACCTTGCAAGTAAAGATACAGCCAATGCATTAAAAACTGTTGCTGAAGGTGTTTCAAAATACCCAACAGTTAGTGATCTGCGCAAGCGCGAAATCGAAATAAGCTTACAAACCGGCAAAGAAAAAGAAGTATTGGACAAAATCCAGGCTGCCTTAGCTGCTGATCCAAAAAACAAAACACTGTATTACTATGCGGGTTTAACATATTCACAAACCGCTGATACCTATGTTAAAGAATTAGCTGCAACTAAAGATGCTGCCGCCAAAGCGAAATTGCAAACTTCAAAAGCCGATGCTTATGTTAAGGCCGGAGAAATGTATAAAAAAGCTTTAGAAATTGATCCTAACTATTTTGAAGCTAATTTAAATTATGGTTATGTGATTTTGAATCCGGCCATTGATGCTTACAACGCCGCCAATAAATTACCGGCTAATAAACAAAAAGAGTATGATGCAGCTATAGCAAAAGCTAAAGCTCAATTTGAACAAGCAAAACCATATTTGGTAAAAGCTGCAGAACTTCAACCAAAATCAATTGATGCGTTACAAAATTTAAGAACCTATTATTTAGGTGTTAAAGATGATGCAAACGCTACAAAAATAAAAGCTCAGATTGATGCATTGCCTGCTAACTAATAAATAGGGCAGATAGAAAATAAAAGAGGGTCTTGAAAAAGGCCTTTCTTTAAAAAATACTATTTAACATAATGTTAATTATGTGAATTAATCTATAGGATAGATTTAGACCATTCATAGCTTAAGTCTACGTCTGATTGCACGGGTATACACCTAATATTTACAGCCGTTCACACGTATGTAAACTAAATGAAACGTAGTTTACAATTTCAGAACCAATAAAGCACCATGGACTGTTAATGGATACTAATTAAATATATTTGATATAGCAAAGATTGCTGTATTAGCCGACTCGTAGTCATTGATTTTTTGATCGAAAGCCCAATTGAAAATAAAGGCCATTTAATGCAATAGGCTTTTCGATTAAATATAAAATGTGAGTCATATGGCGAAGCATTGTGCAGTGATCAATGCAATCCGGTTTTTATCAATTTATGAAATACCGGAAAAGTTCCATTTATAATAATTCTGCAAATAAATTTTACTTTTTTTATGATAACAGATCAGAACTTGATGGTTAGTGTTTGCTGTACTACTTATAACCATAAAGATTTTATCAGTCAAACTATAGAAAGCTTCCTGATGCAGGAAACCAATTTCAGGTATGAAATTGTTGTTGGAGATGATTGTTCAACCGATGGAACAACTGAAATACTGAGGTCATACAAGGAAAAATACCCGGATATGATCAAGGTAATTTACCCGGAAAAAAACCGCGGCGCTCACCTGAATACGATTAACACCCTTAGCGCATGTGAAGGAAAATATATTGCACTTTGTGATGGAGATGACTTTTGGACAAGCCCACAGAAGTTGCAGAAGCAGGTCGACTTTTTGGAAAACAACCCGGAATATATCATTTGCTGCCACTACACCCGGGTAATTGACATCAACAATAATACATTAAATCTGGAGCCCAATCCGGTGCCGCTTGAGTATACTTATCACGACCTTTTGGTTGGCCGACAGGTAGAAACAAAAACCGCCACTGTTGTTTATCATAATATCCCGGAAGTACATGAATTATTTCAAAAATCATGGTATACAAGCTGTTATGCCGCTGACAAGTTTTTTAAACTTTTCGCAACATTCAATACGGGGCGTAAAATATATGTAATGCCCGAGGTTATGAGCTGTTATCGCAATCATGCTGGCGGCATATGGAGCATGATAAAAAATGAAGCCCGCATGGAAATGGTTATCAGTGATTTCAACCTGATCATCAGGCGCTTTCATTATCGTGGCATGCAAAAAAAAATGCTCTTGCTGCTCTATCTTAAAAGATATATATTATTTGAATTAGGCCGATTTCGGTTACGCAAAGCTTTTGATACTGTAAAATATCTGCTTTAAATAAAAGCACACCCCCATCTTCCTGATACTATCAATTTGCACCCCAACCATAGTGCCCGGATAGATTTTTTCTTTTTTTCATAAGTCATCAAATATTATTGACTGACCTGTACCCTATGCCCTCCCCCAGGGCATTCAATTAATAACATTATACAACAATTAAAAACCTACTTATGAACCACCGAAGTTTTACTATACGTAATAGAAAAGATTGGGACGAATACATCAGTCGTGCATATATACATGAAGGGTTTCACACCTGGTATTATCATTCTTTAAATACCGAAGGCGAACCACTTTTATTTGTTTATGAAGAAGAGAAATTATTCATCGCGTTGCCGGTGATCAAAAGGAAGATCGAGAGCTCGGAATACTTTGATATGACCTGTGTGTATGGTTATGCCGGCCCCCTATCCAGCGTTCCTTTTACAAGCTTATCAGCCTTAACAATTGCGCAATTTAAAGCCGAGTTTACAATCTTCATGAAGGCAGAATCGGCAATTTGCATCTTTTCAAGACTGCATCCATTTCTTGATCAATATCATCTGTTGGAAAATATTGGGGGTATCAAAGACAACGGAACAACATTGTACGTTGATCTTTCGATATCTGAGGAAGAACAACGGGACAGGTATGATAAAAGGCTTGGTCGCCAGATAAGAAGCCTGCGCAAAATGGGCTTTATTATTAAGGAAGCTGATACGGCACAGGAAATTGAGGATTTTGCCGAAATGTATTATAGAAACATGGACCGGCTGAATGCTTCATCCAATTATTATTTTGATGTTCAGTATTTTATCAATCTTCTTAATGAAGAGTACATGAAAAACAAACTCATTTTAATTTATGATGGAGTTAATCTTATGTGCGGAGCGCTTATTTTGTTATCAGATGCTATTGTCCGGAATCACCTTTCGGCAACTTCACCTGACTACCTGAATATTTCTCCAAGTAAATTAATGACAGACGAAATAAGTATGATCGGTAGAAGAATGGGGAAAAAGATCTTTCATTTGGGGGGCGGCGTTGGCGGAAAAGAAGATTCCCTTTTCAATTTCAAAAAGTTGTTCTCAAACCTGCAGGTAAAAGACAGGATCTGGTGTTATATTAATGATGAACCTGCGTATAACGATCTTGTTTTAAGATCAGGCGTAGAAATCGACCCGGAAACTCCCTTCTTCCCCCTATATCGTCATCCAAAAAGAAAAGCACAAACAACTGCCTCTGAACCTGAAACCACCACAATTTAAAACCTTAATTAATTACAACAATGAAAAATAAACTTAAATATGCCGATGCTGACCTTGTCGTATTTGACCAGATAATGGACGAATTCGGATGGATCATATATGAAGATGCCCTGGACGATGCCTTCGTTGACGAAATAAGAGATTCATTGGTGCCGGCGTACGATGTAAGGCGCAAAATTCAGATCGCTAATGGCATAGGCGACAATATGAATGGCACGCTGCACCACTTGGTTGAACGGGAAAGGTTTTCATTAAAGTTTCTTGAACGAAAATACTGTGCAGACCAGATGACGCACTTTTTAAAGGGCAATTACATTATAAACTCACTTGGCGCTGTTATTAACTTAAAAGATGAGAAACCTTATGTTCAGAACATACACCGGGATATTAGAAGTTTCACCGGAGATTTTAAAATGATGATCCAGATGATGATTGTATTAGATGATTTTACTTCTGAAAACGGATCAACTTATTTTTTATCCGGCTCTCATAAAAGCGATGAAAAACCAGAAAGCGATTTCTTTTATAAAAACGCGGATCGCGCCAACACTAAAAAAGGCAGCATTATTTTATTCGACTCCAATTTATGGCATGCTGCTGGTAAAAACTATACCGATGCAACAAGGCGGACGTTAACCATGGCTTTTACAAAGCCATTCTTTAAACAACAGCTTGATTATCCAAGATTTTTGGGGTACGAATTTGGCGAGGGATTAAGTGACGACTTGAGACAAATTTTAGGCTATAAATCCCGTGTCCCCGAAAACTTAGATGAATACTATCAGCCTGTTGAAAAGCGAATGTACCAACCGGGCCAGGGCTAAATTTAATTATACCTAAACTCCGCTTCAATTGTCAGTATTGTTTAATCTTTGATTTTAAAATCAGCTAATAACTAACATCTGTGTTACACTTGTGTTATAAGCTAAAAATAAAATCATGGATCTTAAACTTAATGATAAAACAGCACTTGTAACAGGATCAACGGCCGGCATTGGTTATGCTATCGCAAAATCATTGGCCAATGAAGGCGCTATGGTATATGTAAATGGCCGCAAACAAACCAAAGTTGATGAAGTTGTAAAAAAGTTGATCGACGAAACAGGCAATAATAAAATCAAAGGTATTGCCGCCGATTTTTCAAATATTCAACAAGTTGAAGCTTTAATAAACCAATTGTCCGAGATTGATATTTTGGTAAATAACGTTGGCATTTTTGAGCCGAAACCATTTACTGAAATTAACGATGCTGATTGGCTGAGGTTTTTTGAAGTTAACGTGCTAAGCGGGGTACGATTATCAAGGGCTTATTTTGATAAAATGATCAGCAAAAACTGGGGACGTATTATTTTTATCTCCAGCGAATCGGCATATCAGATCCCCGAAGAAATGATCCATTACGGAACGACCAAGACCGCCCAGATTGCAGTTGCCCGTGGTTTAGCCGAACTCACCAAAAATACTGGTGTTACCGTTAATACCGTTTTACCCGGGCCTACTTTATCTGAAGGCGTTGGCGATTTTATAGAAGCTTTGGCAAAAGATCAGGGCTTAAGTAATGCGGAAATAGAAAAGGAATTTTTCACCAATGTGCGCGGCACATCATTAATAAAACGCTTTATTACTACAGATGAAATAGCCAACCTGGTTACTTATGTTGCAAGCCCGTTATCGGCAGCAACCAACGGTGCAACATTAAGGGCCGATGGCGGTGTTATAAAAACAGCATTCTAAAAATTTAAGAAAAAGCATAAAAAAAATCCCGGTCAGGTGAAATACCCGGCCGGGATTTTTTATGCTTTTAAAATTACAAGTGCTTTGTAGTATCTTTTTTGGTGGTATCAGTTTTAGTTGTGTCTGTAGCGGCGGGTGCCGGTGCACTTTGACTTGTTGAATCCATTTTTGTACTGTCAGAGCCATCGCCTGCTTTTTTTTCTGAGCTGCAGCTGGTCGCAATAGCGCCGATCATTGCCGCGACAAGTGCGAAACTTAAAAATTGCTTTTTCATAGTTATTTGCTTTTGATTAAATTATCAATTTATGTTTGAACCATATGATAAACCAAACTTTGGGCTTATTGTTTACCGGCAATTTGGGATTTTGCCATCTTTTTATTTTTGAACATCGGCCAATTTGATCCACATTTACGGCTCATTATTTATTTTTTTCCGATATTTAAGCGCTATGGTGGTATCCGAAGGATTATTAAAGTGGGTAATGCGCTTCTACCCCCCTCTCCTTTTCCAGCGGATCTGGGTAGTTAAGTTTAGCAAAGGATACCGGGGCGTTAAAGTGAGGATCAAAAAAAGCTTCCTTAACAAAAACTATAATAATTCCATTTTTGGCGGCACACTATTTTCGGCTGCCGACCCCTTTTATCCCTTGCTCTTTTATCAAATATTTAGCCACAAGGGCTATAAATTGACGGTTTGGTCAAAATCAGCAAGTGTAAAATATACCAAGCCTGCGGCAACAAATTTATTTTTTAATATTGAACTGACTGATAGCGATATAGCCGACGCGGAGCGTATTTTAAATACTACCGGTAAATTTATTCGCTTCTTCCCTATTGACATTTACAATAAAGATGGCGAAATATGCGTATCCGTCATGATTGAGGTTTATGTACGCAACTTAAACTTTATTGATACTACTATATAACTTATACTGATGACTGTAATTATGAATGACGAAGCTTTTGAGAAAAAAGGCTTCATGATCTCAACGGATAAAAACCTGCTTAATGTTGATGTTATTTATGATTACCTTAATAATGAATCGTACTGGGCAAAGGGTATCCCACGACAAAAATTGGCCAGGGCCATCGAAAACTCCATGTGTTTCGGTATTTATTTCAACAACGAACAGGCGGGCTTTGCACGTGTAGTTAGCGATAATGCAACGTTTGCCTATATCTGCGATGTATTTGTGCTGCCTGCTCATCGTGGCAAAGGCCTTTCTAAATGGCTGGTACAAACCATTGTTAAACATCCCGATCTGAAAGGTTTAAGAAGATGGTCATTAGCTACTAAGGATGCCCACAATTTGTACAGCCAGTTTGGTTTTTCGCCCATTGCCCGCCCGGAAACATGGATGGAGATCTTTACACCATATATTAAGCCCTAATAATTAATGAACAGGCTATGAGTAGAACAAACGTTAAGAAGTTAATTTTTGAGGGTGAAAGCGTAACTGTCGACTTTAAAAAAACGATAACCAGCTGCGAAAAGATAGCCCGCACAATGGTGTCGTTTGCCAAC
The DNA here is from genome assembly GCF_036383575.1 of Mucilaginibacter sp. GTDB lineage: Bacteria > Bacteroidota > Bacteroidia > Sphingobacteriales > Sphingobacteriaceae > Mucilaginibacter. Next base: position 25,993 of record NZ_DASVOB010000692.1, on the reverse strand, counting down.
AACAAAGGTGGTAAGTTACTCATTGGCGTTACTGACGACGGTACGATAAAAGGCGTAAAATCCGACGATGAGGAACGCTATATGATTACCAAAGCGGCACATCTTTTTTCACGTCCGGCGCTTGACCCTACTTTTGAAGAGGTATATTTTGATGATAAACTTGTACTTGTTGTTGATACTCCGGCAAGCGAACTAAAACCGCATTATGCCCTTGCCGAAGATGGTAAATGGTGGGCTTATGTGCGCGTAAAGGACAAAAGCGTATTGGCCAGCAAAATTGTACTGGAGGTTTTAAAACGCTCTTCAAATGATCAGGGCGTTTTGATCGAGTATTCTGATAATGAAAGAACGCTGCTTGGCCATCTTGAAAAGGCAGGCCGCATTACTATAAAAGAGTGCAGCGAACTGCTTAAAGTTGGTCGCCGCCGTGCTCAGAATGTACTTGTAGACCTGATATTGTCAGGCATTATCAAGATCAACACAACCGAAAAGGAAGAATATTATACAGCCTGCTGACTTTTCTGTGTGCCCAAATGGTTACTTTTGCGCTCCTGTTGCCTAAGTAATTATGAGAGCCGTTTACCAAAAATACAAACCTTATTATCTTGAAAGCCTTAAACTGGCTATCCCGGTAATTATCTCAAACGTTGGGCATACGGCTGTACAAATGTCTGATACCATCATTGTGGGGCATTTTGCAGGTACTGTTTCTTTGGCCGCGGTATCAACAGTAAACAGCCTTTTTATGGTTCCGCTGGTTATTGGCATGGGCATCTCTTACGGTTTAACGCCGCTTATTGCTCAAAATAATGGCCGGAAAAATCATAAAGAATGCGGGCTGTTACTTTCCAATAGTTTATTCCTGAATATCCTAAGCGGCATTATCCTATTCTGCGGAATCTATTTTGGCACCATGTTACTTATTGGTCATCTTGACCAATCGCGCGAGGTTGTGACAGAAGCCAAGCCATATTTATTCCTGCTTAGCCTGTCGTTGATCCCCTTGCTTATCTTCAATACGTTTAAGCAGTTTGCGGAAGGTTTAGGCTTCACCAAACAAGCCATGATGATATCTATCTGGGGCAATTTGATCAATATTTTATTAGGGATAATTTTTGTTAAGGGCTTGTTCGGCATACAACCAATGGGAATCAGAGGTGTTGGCTACAGTACCCTTATCGATCGATGTTTGATGGCTGCCGTGATGGGGATTTATGTTTTCCGGTCGAAGAATTTTAAAACTTATTTAACAGATTTTGCCATTAAAAATATCGACAGGCTACGCGGTATTCAGATCATGAAAATTGGCGCGCCGGTTGCCATGCAATATACTTTCGAGATCAGTGCCTTTGGTGGGGCTGCCTTGCTTGTGGGTACTATCGGCGTAGTTGCCCAGGCAGCGCACCAGGTAACTATAACCATGGCTTCTATGACGTATATGATGGCAAGCGGTATCGGTGCAGCTGCAGCTATTAAATCAGGTAACTATTTTGGTGTAAGCGATCACCGCAATTTAAGGCTTGCAGCTATTTCCAATTACCACATCGTATTGCTGTTCATGAGCTTTACCGCTGTAATATTTGCGTTAGGCAGACATCTTTTACCCTGGATAATTACTTCTGATGAAGAGGTGATAACAATTGCATCACAGCTACTTATCATTGCAGCATTTTTCCAGTTGTTTGATGGGGCACAAGTTGTTGGGCTTGGTGTGCTAAGAGGAATGGGCGACGTAAACGTTCCAACCGTTATTACTTTTCTGGCTTACTGGGTAATTGGTTTGCCTGTTGGTTACCTGCTTGGTATTAAATTTAACCTGGGTGTTTATGGGGTTTGGTATGGCCTTGTGTTAGGTTTGGGTACGGCGTCGGTACTGTTGTTTGCACGTTTCAATGTGCTTAGTAAAAGTCACAAGATCAAACCGGCAATACCAATAGTAGCTAAAGATCAAAAATAAAGATCAATAGCTGCTTTAAAGGTATTGCAATGCGCCTCAACAATATCTTTTATTTGCGGTGAATAGCCACCTCCCATACTTACCTGTACCGGTATATTGTATTTAATGCATTGTTCAAAAACAAACTGATCGCGGGCTTTGCAGGCCTCTTTGCTTAACGCAAGCTTACCCAGTTTATCAGTAGCCAAAATATCCACCCCCGAAAGGTAAAAGATAAAATTAGGTTTCTGTTGTTTAATTAATCGCGGCAGCGTTGTTTTAAGAATTTCAAGAAACTCATCATCACCAACACCGTCCTGTAAGGGAATATCCAAATCAGACTGCTCCTTTCTGTAAGGGAAATTATTGGCCCCATGCATAGAGAAGGTGAATACCCTTGGCTCGTTTTCAAAGATCTGGGCAGTGCCATTGCCCTGGTGCACATCTAAATCGATTATTAAAATAGATTTAGATAACTCGCTATCCAATAAATAATTAGCAGCTATTGCCTGATCGTTCAATAGACAAAAACCTTCACCCCAATTACTGCCTGCGTGATGAGTCCCTCCGGCTACATTGAAAGCAACTCCGCCTTCGAAAGCATACCTGCAACCATCAATTGTACCTTTTGCAATCATTATTTCCCGCTCCACCAACCGGGCGGATAAAGGAAAGCCCGTCCGACGTTGTTCTTTTGGAGGCAATGTGAGATCGCGGAGCTGATGCCAGTAATTTTCATCATGTGTACGGATGATAGTACCTTCTGCCAGTAGATCCGGAGAAAACAGGTTATCTTTGCTTATCACGCCTTCATGCAATAGCTGTGCGGGGATCAGCTCGTACTTCAGCATCGGAAAGCGGTGGCCTTCGGGCAGCGGATGAGCGTATATCGGATCGTAAGATATTTTGAGCATGCCTTCTATCCTATCAACTCCCCTACATGTTTTTGGATATTATCGCAAATGCTATCCAGTGGCAAATCATTGGCGTCACGGCCAAACGGATCCTCAATTTCTTCGGCCAGTAGCTCAATACTTGCAAAAACAAAAAGTACAAAGCAGATGATCGGGATGATAAAATACTTCAGATCAAAAGCCCAGGTAAACGGCAGGGTCATGATATAAGTGAAGATAAATTTCTTGATAAACACGTTGTATGAAAACGGGATAGGTGTTTTCTTGATGCGTTCGCAAGCCCCACAAATATCTGTAAAAGAAGTAATTTCGGCAGTTATGCTAAATAATTGCTCCGGATTAATTACCCCTTCTTTATTTAACCGGTAAATATTTTTGATCATTTCAGAAGCAACCTGGTTAGGCACATGTTTTAGGGCATCAATACTGATAAACGGCTGTTCTTCGGGAACGTATTCGTCGCGCAGATGATCACGCAGAGCCCTCGCATAACGAGGGATCGCATAATTGAAAAAGGCAATATCCTCTTCACCGATTAGATGCTTTAGTTTGATAGCGAGGTTGCGGCTATTGTTAACTAAACTCCCCCAGATCTTGCGCCCTTCCCACCAGCGGTCATAAGCCGAGTTGATACGAAATGCAAGCAATAAGGAGAATACGAAACCTATTGTTTGATGAATAAAGATCACTTTCCTGAGTATGCTGGTATCGGGCAACTGCCAAAAATCTATCAGGAAATAAGTAACAACGCCGGCATACGCGCCTACCGCAAGCATAAGCGGAAATAACTCACGCAGTGTTTCGGCTTTGTTTATTTTAAAGATGAATGAAAACCACTCTTTGGGATTGTAATAAACCATATCTCTTGAAAATTTAAACTGCTTTTAGTGCATCAGCCATCAGTTTGGCTGTCTTGTAAACATCCTCAAACGTATTGTAAAGCGGCACAGGACTCAAACGGATCACATCGGGTTCGCGCCAGTCGCCTATAACGCCGTTTTGTGCCAGATAGTTAAAAATTGGCCGTGCATTCCGCTTGCTAACTACCGAAAGCTGGCATCCACGGGTAACCGGATCGGCCGGTGTAATGATCCTGTAAACCTCCTCGCCCTGTTCTTGATTGATCTCTCGAATTAAAAACTCCAAATAACCCGTTAAGCGAACGCTTTTCTCCCGAAGGATATCTAATCCGCCCGCATCATCAAAAATAGCCATAGAGGCTTTAAATAAAGCGAGAAGCAATATTGGGCTTGTACTTACCTGCCAGCCGGCAGCGCCGATCTCAGGATCGAAGCCCGGAGCCATCAGGAATTGTTTATCCCGGCGATAACCCCACCAGCCGGCAAACCTGTTTAGTTCTTTATCGGCAAAATGTTTTTCGTGGACAAAAATGCCGCTTATCCCACCAGGCCCGGAGTTAATGTACTTGTACGAGCACCAGCAGGCGAAGTCTGCACCCCAGTGGTGCAGCTGCACAGGTACATTGCCCGCAGCATGAGCCAAATCGAAACCGGCATAGGCCCCTGCCGCGTGAGCAGCATCGGTTATCGCTTTCAGATCAAAGAATTGCCCGGTGTAATAATTGATTCCGCCAAACAGAACTAAAGCCAGCTCATTTTTATGTTGATCGATCGTTTGGATGATGTCTTCAGTCCGTAATGTAACCTCACCCTCCCGCGGAAAAATCTCAATTATTGCGTCTTTAGGATCAAGGCCATGGAAGTTTACCTGGCTCTCCATAGCATATTGATCCGAAGGGAAAGCCCCTCCTTCCATGATGATTTTAAAACGTTTATTATCTGGTTTATAAAAACTTACCATCAATAAATGAAGATTTACTGTAAGTGAGTTCATTACAGTAACTTCATTTTCCTGCGCGCCAACAATGCGGGCAATGGAGCTGGTAATCGATTTATGATAGTCAAGCCAGGGATCATCTCCCTGAAACCAACCTTCAACAGCAAGGTTTTTCCAGGCATCCAATTGATCGGCAAGATATTGCTGTGCCGATGCAGGCTGCAACCCAAGTGAATTACCGCAAAGGTAAACTGCATCTTCACCGTTGTGCTTTGGGATTAAGAAGCGGCTTCTGAAATCTTTAAGCGGATCCTGCTCATCCTGCTGCCGGGCAAATGCCAGATCGTTTTGATAGTTCATCCGCCAATATTACAAAATAGGAAGCTTATTTGTTGGGCTTGCTTACGTAAATATTGCCCTTTACATAGAAACGATAAGGCAACAAGGCATCTTCGGCAGCGTAGGCTACCCCTATCCTCGGACCGGCTTTTATCTGCTCATCAGGAAAAGTTAAACCACGATCTTCAAGCCAAATAGTATCACTTTGCAGGCTAAAAGCGTTTATATTGCGCGAAATCCCTAAAGCCTTAGCTACCGAGCCAGGCCCCGCAGTAATATTGGGCTTAAGCACCGGCATATTGCGACGTACTTGCATAGCCTCGATACCATCAGTGGGTTGGATGGCCCTGATAAGGATTGCCTGCGGATGCCCTTCACTCGAGGTTACGATATTAAACATTTCATGAATGCCATAACAGAGGTAAACGTAAGCGATGCCACCCTTCATGAACATGGTTTTAGTTCGCGGTGTAACGCGATTGCCAAAAGCATGGGAAGCTCTATCTGTAATTCCATTATAAGCCTCTGTTTCAACAATATATCCACCAGCAACTGCACCATCAATACAAGTAAACAAATACTTGCCTAACAGATCTTTACTGATACTTACCACATCATTGCCCAGGTAATAACTTTCAGGTAGCTTCATTTTTTCAGGATCCCCTTCAATAATTTATTGATCTCTTTTGCCTTATCGAAGATCATGATATGTGTGCCGCCCTTTACAATGGTAGCACCTTTTATTCTTTTATAATCAAACACCAGATCTTTATCACCGGTAATGTGATAGAGATTTGGCGGGATAATTTCATTTCTCCAATGCAAAATGGCATACATGGCCCATTTCATAAATACCGGCGATGATTTTTTGAGCATATCGCTGAATAACCATGCATCCTCCTGGCTCATGTGGCCAAATAAAGGTTTAACCATGCCACCCATCGAATTGAATATTTTACCCGGAATCATTTTGTAAACAGGCAGCGTGCGGAAAAGCTTAAAATACCATGGGGCCTCATTGCTGGTTTTAATACTGGAGATCAGGATAACCTTTTCTACAGGCATGAACTTTGCCATTTCAACAGCGATAATGCCACCTAATGAATTGCCAATAAGCACTGAGTTAGGCTTGATATTATATTGATAAATAAGCCTTTGCGCATAAGCAGGTAAAGTATCTTTCAAATCAGGTTCAACCCAATCTACCGTAATTACTTCATGCTCATCATGTAGATTGATATTATTATAGACGCGGGTGTCGGCACCGAGACCGGCGATCAGATAGATCCTGCTCATTAAAAATTAACAAGCTTTACTATTTGCTCAAGATACTGTGCGTCGGTTTCGTTGAACTGATCCAGCAATTCACTATCCACATCAAGTACCGCCACTACTTTATCGTCTTTAAATACCGGCACTACGATCTCCGAGCGCGAAAGTGAGCTGCAGGCAATGTGCCCTGGAAATGCCTCAACATCGGGCACAACCAATGTTTTTGCCTGCTGCCATGCAGCGCCGCAAACACCTTTTCCCAAGCCAATACGGGTACATGCTACGGGACCTTGAAATGGGCCTAACACCAACTCGTTTTCTTTAACCAGGTAAAAGCCTACCCAAAACCATTTAAACTGCTCTTTTAAAGCCGCTGAAACATTGGCCATGTTGGCGACCAGATCAGGCTCGCCATAAAGCAACGCTTCAATTTGAGGAATAAGCGTGGTATACTGTTCGGTTTTATCGGTTGATGCGGTAATTGTTAAATCCTCTGCCATGGTACAAAAGTAAGGATGTAGTGTTGAAAGTAAATAAGGCAAATATCATATTTAATCTTTTATTTAGCATTTGCATGATCGTTAGCCTCACTATAATTCGCTACCGCAAGCTGTTTGTTCCTTTTGCTCTATTGGCTATGGCAATTCATCGCCTCCCCCTACTGATGCAAAGAGGATGCAGCTTTTACAAGCTTCTGGGCTCGGGCAAAAACGGAACCTTTGACCTTGAACCCGATTGGCAACAATGGGGCTTATTGGCCTGCTGGGACAATCGCGATGATTTTGATATATTCTATAACCGTTCGTTTATTTCTTCCTGGTGGAGGCTGTTAGGCACCGAAAGCTGGACGATACTTTGTGCCCCGATACAAAGCCATGGAAGCTGGGATGGTAAAGAGCCTTTTGGCAAGCCGGAAGTAAGCGATATTAGCGGCCCTGTTGCGGTACTTACACGCGCAACTATCAAATTTAGCAGGCTAAAGAATTTCTGGGCTAATGTAGATACAGTTGCAAATATGATGACATCCGCTCCCGGGTATATAAATTCATTCGGCGTTGGCGAAGCGCCGGTGTACCGACAGGCTACATTTTCTGTTTGGGAAAACCTGGATCATGCAAAGGCTTTTGCCTATAAAAGCCCCGAACATGCCGAGGTAATAAAAAAGACAAGAAGCGAAGGCTGGTATAGTGAAGAACTCTTCGCCCGGTTTAAACCGATAGCCAGCTTCGGCACCATCAATGGAAAAGACCCGTTAAACGGATTACTGGATAAATAAAAAAGACATGAGAATTATTGCAGAACTCCCGCACCCCGATTTCAAGATCTCTATCCTGAATATGAACAATAAATTTATTGTGAAGATAGAGCAGGGCTCCCTTGAGCAAAGTTACAAGATTCCGGAGATGGATTTAACCGATGGTGTTAACAGTGTTTTCGAATTACTTGACGAAGAATTTTTAAAGAAAATAGCAGCCCGGTTCAATGATATGCGTACGGATTATAAGGACGCCTATTTCAGATATAATTATTAAGAAAATCATTGCAATTAACTAAAAACTAAATACTTATAAATAACAAAAGCCCAGTACAGAATTTAATTTGGTAAATTAATTGTCTTTCGGGCAGTAATTGTTTTATCCTTTGGTCTTATTTAAATAAAAAAGTAAGATGTTTTAAGTTAAAGATCTGGCAATTAATATACTTATAATACAAAACAAAATTTAATTCTGCGTTGAATTTGGCAAAATAAATGATAAGTTAAGCCAATAAAAGGTCGCAATGCCAAAATCCGGAAGGTTTTGAGTCAGCAGCAGAAACACAGGAATCATCAGTGTTTTTGGGCGCGGCATATTCCTTGAAAATCTTTACTCCAGTTTTGTATTCTATCTCGTGGGCAAAGATTGGCCCTTTAAAAGCGAAGGTGTGGAACTCCCCGTTCTCGCCGCATACATCAACATCCTCGGGTAAAGCATCGATCAGTTCGCGGCTGATTTCTTTTCCAACTATCCTTTCCAAACGCTGCTGTGTACAGGCTATCACTGTTCCGAAACCGAGATTTAAAAATTCATTTATCAATTGAGATGTATCCCGTTTCCATAACGGGTAAATCCCTTTAAGACCGACTTCACTTAACCTTGCATCGCGGTAATCTTTAAGGTCCTGTAGAAAGATATCTCCAAAAATTGAATGAGTTATGCCTTCATTTTTAAAACAGGTTAAATGATAACGCATCACCTCGTCATACTCTTTCATCCCAGGCATTTCGGGCAGGCGGATCTGGTATAAAGGAATACTGATAGCTTCGGCCTGTTTGATCAATAACTCTGTTCTTACACCATGCATCGAAATTCTGTCGGCCGCATCATTAATGGTGGTCACAAGATAGGCGATCTCAATCTCCGGGTTTTGCAGGCAATAATATAAAGCAAGGGCGCTGTCTTTACCGCCGCTCCAGTTGAAGATGCACTTCATATTTAATTAGTGATTTAACGAATTAGTGATTTAATCTTTCAGCAATTCATTTACTAATGCAGGTACGCCAACTGTAGCCTTTTTCTGGATCTTAATTACAGTCCCCCTCACATTTACCGAAGGAATATTAGGGTCGATAATATATTTCGGCACCTCGCGGTCAACGTAGCCGATCAGCCCGGCTGCCGGGTAAACTGCCAGCGAGGATCCAACGAGGATAAATAAATCGGCATCGGCGCAGATCATGGCAGCATGTTCTATCATCGGCACAGGTTCGCCGAACCAAACAACATGCGCGCGCAATTGCGAACCCAATTCGCATTTCTCTCCCATTTTTATTTCCCAGCCATCGATTGGATAAGTGAGCTCGGGTTTAATACTTGATTGCGACCGGGTGATGATCCCGTGCAGGTGTACCACGTTAGTTGAGCCAGCTCTTTCGTGAAGGTCGTCGATATTTTGGGTAACGATGGTCACTTTATATTTTTCTTCGAGCGCGGCAAGTGCGTAGTGAGCAGCATTGGGTTTTGCCTCCAATACAGATTTACGGCGCTCGTTATAAAACTGCTGTACCATAACCGGGTTATGTTCCCAGGCTTCGGGGGTGGCAACGTCTTCAATATTATACCCCTCCCAAAGTCCATCGCTGTCCCTGAATGTTTTTAAGCCGCTTTCGGCGCTGATCCCGGCTCCGGTTAGTATTACTATATTTTTCATATTGATTTAAGTAGACGGCTGGTTAGGCCATAAAAAAAGCGGACTGTTTTTCAACAATCCGCTTTAAATTTAAGTTCATTTATCTTATAAAGCCAATTGCTTTTTATCCTGCAGAAAAGTGTACTTGCTCTTCGCCAGCTCAAAGCCGCCAAAAAGTATCGCACTGAATACCAATGTACCCAACGCCATATTACGCTCAAAAGGAATAGCTTTAACCAGCGATTCGCCATAACCTGCCAGTGTATGTGGGTAAAGCGTACCATATAACCATGGCAGATCTGTAATTAACCAGTGAATTAAAACAGCTGCAATTGAGCCTGAAAGTACGTTGACAACATTTACCTTCTCAAGTAAATTGCCCACCAGTACCATCAAAGCAAAACATAAGTACACCCATGCGGCACCGCCGTACCATAAAGTTAGCTTTGAAGTATACAGGTAATTGATTACGATATCAGTTGTGAACAGCGTAAGCAATACTGTTGCATAACCCTTCCATTTTGATGTAAAATAAGCACCGCCAAACAATGCAATAGCACCTACCGGGTTGAAATTACTCAGCTCTTTATACTTAAATGCTAAAAGCCTGAAAGCGGCAGCAACCAGGATCATCAGGATCAGGAACAGGTTGCGATTGGTATTATCTTTTGCGGTCATGATTTTATATATGGCGTAAAATTACTTAATAATCCGAACAATAAGCAAACGCTATTTAAATTGATACCTGGCACCGAGCATGAAGTTGATACCGCGTGTGTTATATCCCAACCAGTCTACGTACTTAGTATCCAAAACATTGTTAAGGTCGCCAAAAACATTTAAGTTTTTGGTTGCTTTGTATTCCAAATGCAAATCTACCAGGTTATAATGTTTCAACGTAACCACACTTGATTTAAAGTTTATAAAAGCCAGATCAGTACGGTTTCCTGTATACTTATAGTTGACGCCTACCTGAAAATCGTTCAAAACATTGTAGCTAATATTAGCACCTAAAGTGCTCTTAGGCCTGCGATAAAGGTTGTTGGTTTGTAGACCGGTTTCATCAGTAAGCTTACCTGTTACATAAGCATAATAAGCAGACGCGTGTATTTTATTGTTGTGATATTTCAACTCAGTTTCAAAGCCTTTATCTTTTTGCTGTTGACCGTTTGTATACTGGCCATAAGGTGGGGCAGACAGGTTTTTAAAGTAGATAACATCTTTGGCATTGCGTTTAAAGAATTGTGTGTTAAACGATAACGTATTTTTAACAATTTCCCAATCAAAACCAGCTTCGTATGATGTGGTGATCTCGGGGTTTAATTTAGGATTGCCATATTCTGAAAACAATTGATACAACGAAGGTGACCTGAATGCTGAAGCTATTGTACCAAAGACTTTAAACTGATCAGCAAGGAACAGTGAAGGGTTGATAGTGTAGGTAAACTTGTCGCCATATTTGCTATGGTTGTTATACCTGCCGCCTAACTCCATATGGAAGATATCGTATTTAAAAAACAGCGAAGTATAAGCGCTAAATATGTTATTAGCAGCATCACCCGCTTTGATAATGCTCGGCACTCCCGGATAAGCTGTTGACTCATACAGGCTGTATTGACTTGTATTGCTGTATTTAAAGCCTGCGCCACTGGTGATATCCAAATACTTATTCAATTCATAGTAAAACACAGCTTCGGCATTGGTTATACGGCCGGTGTTTTTTGTAACCTGGTGTGTTCCATCATTATCTGATGTTAGGTTATTGAAATCATTTTGAACTGTATTTTGTGATAGGTTTACGTTGAGGTTACCTTTGGGCAAGATCCATTTTGCACCTACACCGCCAAATAAAAATGTATTTTTATAAGTGTAATCATTATCACTTATATAAGCAGCATATGGCAGATCGCCGGTATTATGGCTTACCTGTAAATTTCCGTTCAGGATAAATTTAGATGATATGTTTTGGCTCAGGTTTACACTGGCAGAGCGTTGATGAAATCCATCTTTCTTAAAACCGCCTTTGCCTGTGGTATCCGTAGCTGCTGAAAAACCTTTTGAATCGGTATTTGACAGGTTAATGGCTACGCCTGTATTTTTTACCTGCCCAATTAATGAAGCCGATTCTTTAAACGTATTGTAGCTGCCGCCCATTAGCTGCAAACCACCTGTCAATCCCTGCTCTTTAGCTTTTTTGGTGATGATGTTGATAACACCGGCTACAGCGTCAGAACCATACAGTGTTGAACCGCTTCCTTTTAAAATTTCGATATGATCTATCAAATCTACCGAAAAGGCATTCAGATCATAACTGCCATCAATGCCGGATGCATTGTTTACCGGGAAGCCATCAACAAGGATAAGGGTATTGCCCGATGACGCCCCGCGTAGGAAAACCGAAGTACTGATGCCCGGCGCATTGTTTGCTCCTGAAAATGTTATGCCTGCAACATTATTTAATAATTGAGGCAATGATTTACCCTGCGATTTATTGATCTCATCGGCAGAGATGATAGTAACAACGCGACCAATATCTGACAGTTTTTTAGGCGAACGGCTTGCAGTTACTACCACCGTATTTAATGTGCGTGTGGTATCCTGTGCATATGCTGCATTGGCCGATAAACCAACTGCTAACAAGCCGAAACCCAAAGTAATTTTAGCGTACTTTTTTTCCATGTATGATTGATATGTGTAAAATAATAATGCAGCCTGAATAGCATACACGGAAATGAGTAAAATGAAAACACGCCAATTGAAGAGCATTCACATTCAAGCTTCAATCCCCGAAAGCTATGAATAACATATAATGCCTTGGCAGGTCTTCTGACTTACTCCCCTTTTGCCTGGCCTTCCCTCCTGTTTACAGAAAGTGACTTTATAGATTTGGCAACGGTTACGGAGCTTACAGCTGCGGGACAGTTACGGATTTACACCGTATTCCCTTTTAATTCATTAAACAATTTTAATGAAACCTAAAGCGCTGCAAAAGTACAATAAGTATCCGTTAACCTCAAACTACATAGCTATATTTATCAGGATGAAACATTTTTGCATTTTATTATTGATGATGAGTGCCTTTTGCGGATTTGCGCAGCAGCCGGACACTGGTTTTCTTAAAGGGCTACTAAATAACCATCCGGAACTATTTTCGGGTATTCTGAAGCATCCCACACAAAACGAAGTTCAAATTTTATATACCCGGATAGACAGGGATAAAAACAATATTCCCCATTTTACTTCATACAGTTATCGCCTTAATGCTAATCATTATTTTTATCCTGCAAGTACCGTAAAGCTTCCTACAGCCATATTCGCGCTTGAAAAACTAAACGAGCTAAAGGCAAAAGGCTTAAGCCGAAAATCGGTTATGATTACCGACAGCGCATTTGCCGGTCAAACTAAAGTCAGGACAGATACATCATCTGCAACAGGATTGCCAAGTATCGAAAACTATATCAAAAAGATCCTGCTGGTAAGCGATAACGATGCCTATAACCGGCTATATGAATTTGTAGGCCGGGCGGAGATCAATCAAAAGCTTAAGAAATACCATCTTAATAATACCCGCATTGTAGGCAGGTTAGCCATCGGCGATGCTGGTGAGAGTACAAGGCACACCAATCCTGCCGATTTTTATGAGGATGACAAACTGGTTTACCATAAACCAGAGTTGTACGATGCTTTGAATTATCCTATGCACCTGGGGAATATGCTGCAAGGCAAAGCTTATTTAGATAGCAGCGACCGCCTGGTTAACAAACCGCTTGACTTTTCGGAAAAGAACGTTTATTCCCTTGCCGATCAGCAAATGGTGCTTAAACGATTGCTGTTCCCCGAAACTTTCCCGAAAGCACAGCGCTTTAATTTAAAGCAGGATGACTATCGCTTCATTTACCGTTACATGAGCACCTTCCCTACCGAAAACACTAAACCTACTTATAACCGGCCAGAATATTTCCCGGCTTATTGCAAATTCTTATTTTATGGTGGAGACAGTACTGCAGTTATTAATCCCGATATCAGGATCTTTAATAAAGTTGGTGACAGTTATGGTTACGATATCGACAATGCCTATATCGTAGATTTCAAAAACAAAGTGGAGTTTATACTCAGCGCCGTTGTGCAATCAAATGAAGATGGGATACTGAACGATAATAAATATGAATATGCTACTGTATGTCTGCCATTCCTGAAAAGCCTTGGCCGGATGATATATCAATATGAATTAAATCGCCCTAAAAAAAGCCTGCCAGATTTAACTAAATTTAAATTCACCTATAGCAAAAAGCAATAAAATTCACTTCAGGAAAACTTAGTAGCCATAAAGGTGTTTTAAAATCGACAACTATTTAAAAACCTATGGCAACTACAATAGTAAAATATACCGACAACTTCCCTGTACTTTATGGTGATGACCGCATAAACTTGAATTGGCCCGAGCGCTTTAGCTCCATTGCTGGTGGTATGAAACTCGGTTTTTCGGGCTTTAAAAATATTTTTAAAAACCCCTTTGCAAGCATCGTAAAAATAGGTGCCGGTGGTTACCTGTTAAACCGGGGCATCACCGGGCATTGTGAACTTTACAAACGCATTGGCAAGCTATCAACCAATCCCATAAATGTAAATATCCGCTCGTCGTTCATTGTAAACAAACCGAGGGAAAAAGTATATGAGTTTTGGCGTAAGCTGGATAATCTACCGTTGTTTATGAAACACCTGGAAAGCGTGGAGGTCATCGACTCAAAATATTCGCATTGGGTATTAAAGCTGCCTAAAAATGTAGCTACGGTTAGCTGGCATGCCGAAATTGTTCATGACGAACCTAATGAAATGATTGGCTGGAGCTCACTGTCTGATTCCATGATCAATAATGCCGGTAAAGTACGCTTTCAGGATACTGTTGACGGGGAAGGTACCATTGTTGATGTGGTGATCAGCTATCAGCCACCGGCAGGCGGTGTTGGCGCAGGCATAGCTAAAATACTAAACCCTGTATTCAAAAATATGGTTGATAAAGACATCCTGAATTTTAAGCAGTATATGGATATCAATAATGACGCTGATGAATTTACCGAGGTGATTATAATTAAATAATCATCAAAAAATATCAATTGTAGGTGTTTACAATCCCGTAAAAGCTTTTATACCTCATCTGTTTTTTTAAACTTTGATTTCAGCTTAAGAAAATATCGCTCATAAAAGTAATACGATAACAAAGGAATAATGATTAAACACCAAACATTGTAAGGGAAGATATTTAATGGCATTTTAGGATCATGTCCTGTAAATAATTGCTGCCATATGTATATTCCATATGATAGTATGCCGATAAATGATAGTAATTTATTATTCAATAATTTAAAAATCCAGTCGTTGGCAGGTATAATATTACTTATGATTAAGTAACCCGTAATTAACGAAATGAGCAAATTTACATACAACGACCTTAATGTGTAAAATTCGTCGAACCTTAACAAAAACATCAACGCTATAGCTGAAATATTGCCTGCTATTTTTCTTTGTTTGAGCCAATTTCGGTCCAAACTTCCGTTATTGCCCATCAACGAAAAAAGGCACCCGACTGCTATTGATTGAAACTTAATGAAATAATGAGTAAACCCATAGATGGTGCCACTATTTAATGCCGGCACAAATTGTTGCACTGTACATAACAAAGGCAGTGCAACTACAATACATATTATAATGTAATAAAATACAGTTCTGTTAATCTTTAAAACAAAAGGAAAGAGAAGATAAAATTGCTCCTCAACTGATAACGACCAATAATGACTGAAGTAATAAGTAAAATCATGACTTCTGAAATAGCTAAGGTTCATTAGATACAATGCGGAACCTGCAAATTGAATCCATGAAATATTTAAGTTATAGAAATGGTTTAATAAAAATACAACTCCAATATATAGATAAGCCAAAGGAAAAATCCGCAGAAAACGCCTTATATAAAAACTTTTTAGCGATAAATTTCCTGTTGTTTCTTTTTCCTTTAGGCATAAACTTGTAATTAAAAAGCCACTAATTACAAAAAAGATATTTACCCCTAACCCGCCGTTAAATATTGTAGTATAAAAATAATTATCAGATAGCTGAAGGTGATAAAATATTACCAGGATAATCGAAATACCGCGAAACCCATTTAAAGAGTAATAATAATTGTTGCGCAGCAAATTGGATAAGATAGGTTGAGGCTCCTGGTTTGATGTAGTCATGTAATAAAACAGTATGCAATTTAACTACCTTATGCTATTAAAACAAAAAAAGGCCGCAAATTGCGGCCTTTTTCTTGCATTTATAATGCGATATTATTTTACTGCATCAACAACTGCTTTGAAAGCATCTGGGTTGTTCATCGCTAAATCAGCTAATACCTTACGGTTTAAGCCAATTTCTTTAGCGGCTAATTTACCCATTAACTGAGAGTAAGAAATTCCGTGCTGACGGGCACCAGCGTTGATACGTTGGATCCATAAAGCTCTGAACTCTCTCTTTTTGGTTTTACGGTCACGGTAAGCGTACTGTAAACCTTTTTCAACTGTGTTTTTTGCAATGGTGTAAACCTTGCTACGTGAACCCCAATAACCTTTGGCGAGGTTCATGATCCTTTTCCTGCGTCTTCTCGACGCTACTGCGTTAACTGAACGTGGCATCTTGTTTGATTTTTGGTAGTGAGTGCCTGCATCTCGTGTGCCGGACTTAAAACTCTAATACCTGGTTTTAAAATTTGTGAATTACTTTCCGATACAAAGCATACGTTTTACGTTACCCATGTCGGCATCAGATACTAAGCTGGTTTGACCAAGGGCACGCTTACGTTTTGTCGACATCTTGGTTAAGATGTGGCTTTTGTATGCGTTCTTTCTTGCGATTTTACCTGTTCCAGTAAGCTTGAAGCGCTTTTTAGCACTGGAATTGGTTTTCATTTTTGGCATAACTCTATTTATTTGTGTTAGATATTAACGTTTCTCAACGTTTTATTTTCAGCATCTGCACATTTTTAATTTGCACATCTGCACATTTTCATTATTTCTTAGCTGCCTTTGGTGCAAGGGTTAAAAACATCCTTTTTCCTTCAAGCTTAGGTAATTGCTCCACTTTACCTACTTCTTCTAATGCCTGCGCAAAACGAAGTAATAAAATCTCACCTTGTTCTTTGTAAACAATGGCACGACCTTTAAAGTGTACGTAAGCCCTTACCTTTTCGCCGGCTTCCAAAAACTTAATAGCATGCTTTAATTTAAACTCAAAGTCATGGTCATCAGTGTTCGGTCCGAAACGGATCTCTTTAATAACCGTTTGCTTGGCATTGCTTTTTATCTCTTTAAGCTTTTTCTTCTGCTCGTAAATAAACTTATTATAGTCAGTTACTTTACAAACCGGCGGTACGGCGTTTGGAGATATTTCAACCAGATCCAGTTCCTGCTCCTGCGCAATGGCAAGGGCATCTCTTAATGAGTAAACTCCCTGCTCAACGTTGTCACCTACAAGGCGAACTTCCTGAGCCCTAATGAATTGGTTTATGTTGTGTTCGGCTTCTTTTTTCTTAAAAGGAAGCCTTGGTCCTCTATTGAAAGGTTTGTTTAATGCCAAGTTATACTGTTATTTCTTTAGTTATCTGTTCTTTAAAATCTTCAATGCTCATACTTCCCAAATCACCGGTACCGTGCTTACGTACAGAAACCAACCCTTCGGCAGCCTCTTTCTCACCCACAACCAGCATGTAAGGGATTTTTTTGACTTCAGCATCTCGTATCTTTCTGCCTATTTTCTCGTCCCTGAAGTCGATTAGCCCGCAAATATCGGAATCTTTTAATATATCAGAAACTTTTTTTGCATATTCTTCGTATTTTTCTGATATGGGCAGTATAATGAACTGTTCGGGTGATAACCACAGCGGGAAATTACCTGCACAATGCTCAATTAATACCGCAATAAAGCGCTCCATCGAACCAAACGGTGCCCTATGGATCATTACCGGACGGTGCTTTTGATTATCGCTGCCAGTGTATTCCAGTTCAAAACGCTCAGGCAGGTTATAATCTACCTGGATAGTACCTAATTGCCATTTACGGCCAAGGGCATCTTTCACCATAAAGTCAAGCTTAGGGCCGTAAAACGCAGCCTCGCCTAATTCTACAACGGTAGTCAATCCTTTTTCGGCAGCAGCCTCAATGATCGCGCTTTCGGCTAATGCCCAGTTTTCATCTGTACCGATGTATTTTGCCTTGTTTTCAGGATCACGTAATGACACCTGCGCAGTATAATTTTCAAAGCCCAAAGCTTTAAACACATACAGCACCAGGTCAATCACTTTTTTAAATTCATCTTTCACCTGATCCGGGCGGCAAAATAAGTGGGCATCATCCTGAGTAAAGCCACGTACCCGTGTTAAACCATGTAATTCACCGCTTTGCTCATAACGGTACACAGTACCAAATTCAGCAAAACGTACCGGCAGGTCTTTGTACGAACGTGGTTTTGTTTTATAGATCTCGCAGTGATGCGGGCAGTTCATCGGTTTCAGGAAAAACTCCTCACCTTCCTGCGGTGTTTTTATCGGCTGGAACGAGTCGGCACCATATTTTTCATAATGGCCTGATGTTACATAAAGGTTTTTATGACCGATATGCGGAGTAATCACCTGCTCGTATCCGGCTTTAACTTGTGCCTTTTGCAAAAAGTTCACGAGGCGCTCGCGCAAAGCAGTTCCTTTAGGCAACCACAATGGCAAACCCATACCTACTTTTTCAGAAAAAGCAAACAACTCCAACTCCTTACCCAATTTGCGGTGATCGCGCTTTTTAGCTTCTTCGATTATGTGCAGGTACTCAGTAAGCTCGCTGGCTTTAGGGAAAGTAACACCGTATATACGGGTTAATTGCTTGCGTGTTTCGTCACCGCGCCAGTATGCACCGGCAAGGCTCATGAGCTTAACCGCTTTTATAAAACCTGTGTTAGGGATATGAGGTCCGCGGCACAGATCAGTAAAATTTCCTTGCGAATAGAAAGTAATAGCACCATCAGGCAGGTCCTTAATCAGGTCCAGCTTATACTCGTCACCTTTTTCAGTAAAATATTCAATAGCATCGGCCTTGCTCACGGGTTTACGGATGTATTCCTCTTTGGTTTTAGCAAGCTCGATCATTTTATCCTCGATCTGCTTAAACTCGTCAGAAGATAAAACCTTGTCGCCAAAGTCAACATCGTAATAAAAACCGGTTTCAATTGCCGGACCGATACCAAATTTAGTACCCGGATAAAGGGCTTCCAAAGCCTCGGCCATTAAGTGGGCTGATGAATGCCAGAAAGTTGATTTGCCGTCGGCATCGTTCCAAGTTAATAATTTAACGTGGGCGTCCTGCTCAATAGGGCGGCTTGCATCCCAAACCTGGCCGTCAACTTCGGCCGCTAATACGTTACGGGCTAAACCTTCTGAAATCGACTGGGCGATTTGCATCGAAGAGATCCCTTTGTCATACTGACGAACGGATCCATCAGGAAGTGTAATGTTAATCATCTACAACTATGATTTAAAGTTTAATAAAATTACGTTTAAACGGTCACCTACAAAGTGACCCTCATTTTGTGGGTACAAAAATAGAATTTTAAATAGCATTTAGCATCATAGCATTTTCAAAATTTTATTCGATGATTTATTAAGGAATTGACGCGTCGAAAACAAAATCGGGGTATTCTTATTTCCAATTTATGCGGAAATAAGAATACCCCGTTTTGCTTATGCTAACTAAGCCTATTTAAAGGCTTCGTTTGATGGGTTCGAATTAACCGAGGTTTCCTTAACCTTAAACTCAATTGGCTGCCCAACAAGCGTAGTTTTTATAGAGAACGGAATTTTTATACCTCCGTTTATGCCTTCATAGTTACCAAATTCAACAGACAGGTCATTTGCCCCCTCAATAGTTTGTTTAAGCTTTAATCCTGTTTTTTGGCTGTAATAATTATGGACATGAATTTCGCTTCCTATATTAACATCAACCTGGTAAGCGAGATCTCCGTTTACAACACGTAATATCGGCTGTAAGGTCATATTTTGGTTTATCCGCTCATAATCAAGCTCAGGGAACGGGCGGCTTTTCAGCCGGATCATTTTTTTAGCGGCATCATCAAGCTGTACATCCCTGTTAACCTGCTTGGCCTTTATACTATCGCCATTGAGGGTTACGTGAGATACCACCAGGTTATTGTATGAAGGCACCACTGCTTCCTGGTAATACTTATCAGGCATTTTGTACCGGGTTACCAACTGCACTTCAGCGCCTTGTATATTACCTGTTGCCGATGTTTGCAGGTCACGAACGTTCTTTAGCTTATCAGCCCCGCCAATAGCATCTAAATATGCTTTGATAACACTGCCTGCAGTTGTGCCCTGCGGTATCGGTAATCCGCTGTATGAATTATTTTCGGGATTAATATCAGGCAGGGTATGATCAGGATCGATAGTCGCATAAGCTATTTTCGAAGTTGATTTGTATGGGAATGTCCAGGTATCGCCCCTTTGCCAGATCTCTGCCGGAAGTTTTACGGTGCCGGTCTTCCCATTCTCTTCCTTGATGGATATAGTTACCGGCAGCGCCATTTCTTCCAGGTTTTCAATGGTGATCATAGCTCCTTTGGAAGCATCGTTGTCAGTGTATGAAATATCCTTTATGCCCTGGTCAAGTTTCCAGGTGGTAAAAAACCATTCGTTCCAAAACCAACTCAGGTCCTCTCCTGCAGCATTATCCATTGTATGAAAAAAGTCCCACGGAGTTGGGTGTTTAAAAGCCCAGCGTTTGATGTAAGTTTTAAAAGCGTAATCAAAACGCTCTTCGCCTAAGATCTGTTCGCGTAAAATAGTTAATCCTAAAGCCGGTTTTTCATAAGCAGCAACGGCTAAAAAATCCTCTTGTATCACATCAGGCACGTTCATAATCGCTTCTGCACCTGGGGCAAATAAATAGCCGGCACTTTTTTGTTGATCAGGCTTTTCATAATATTCGCCTTTGTTAAATACCTTGGTATCAACATTATTCAGGAACGTATTAAAGCCCTCATCCATCCAGGCGTATTTACGCTCGTTTGAGCCAACAATCATCGGGAACCAGTTATGGCCAAACTCATGGTTAGTAACCTCCCACAAGCCTCCGTTTTGATTATTTGAACCGCAAAATACGATCCCCGGGTATTCCATCCCTCCCACTATGCCTGCCACATTAGTAGCAACCGGGTAAGTGTACTCAAACCATTTATCGCTATACAATTCAATAGCGGCCTTAACATACTCGGTTGAGCGGCCATAAGAGTTATTACCTTTTGCTTCCACCGGGTAAACAGATTGTGCCAGCGCTTTTTTACCGCTTGGCAAATTGATCCTTGCTGCATCCCAGATAAATGCTTTTGAGGCAGCCCAGGCCACGTCACGGGCATTTTTGCAAAAGAAATGCCAGGTAAGGGTTGGCTTCTTCGGGTAATCATTATTTTTTAAAATATCCGTTGAATCCTTAATGGTAACTGTTTTATCGCTTTTACGAGCTTCGGCCAAACGGTTTATTGTAGTTGTCGATAACACTTCGACAGGATTAAGCAACTCGCCGGATCCTGCCACAACTAAACTTGCGGGTGCGGTAATGGTATAATCAAAATTACCATACTCCAGGTAAAACTCGCTTGCGCCGAGGTATGGTATCGTGTTCCATCCGGTTACATCGTCATAAACTTCCATGCGCGGGTACCACTGCGCAATTTCATAGATCCAGCCGTTTTTGGTGTGCTGGCGCCCCATCCTGTCGGTACCATATTCAGGAACGTCGAAACCGTAATCTATCCTGATCTGCAATTTACTCCCGGCCGCGCGTAACGAATCTTTCAGCTTGATCTGCATCCGGGTATCGGTTATCAGGTAATCGGCTTTAATGGTTTTGCCTTTATTGATAATATAAACCGATTTAATTTCCGCCCCTTTTGTATAAGATTTATTTGCGAACCTGCCACCCGAAACATTGCTTGTAGCTTCGGCCCGTGAATCTTCCTTGTATATATTCTGATCAACCTGGAGCCACAAAAAGCCTAATGCGTCCGGACTGTTATTGGTGTAAGTAATTAAAGTACTGCCTTCCACCCTGTGTTTAACGGTATCAAGCGTAACATCAAGCTTATAATCGGCACGGTTTTGCCAGTATTTTGCGCCTGGCGCGCCACTGGCCGACCTGAACTCGCCTCCTCTTTCAGGATAAAACATGGGGTTAAATACTTTGTGCTGATCATACTTAGGGGCTGGCTGATCTGCATTTTGTGCATTTACTTCACCGGCATAAAAGCCTAAAACCAATAACAATGCGGCTTTGTAGAATTTCATTAATTGTGCTTTAATTGTGAGGGAAAGATATTAAAATATATTTGAGTTGAAACGTAATTGCTTGGTTACGTAGTATCCGTCGCTTTTTTTATAGCAATAATGAATAAACTGTTTGGCTAACCTCACATCGATACATTGTTGCAAACCATTCCCTATTTTTTATATTTTTGCGGATGATTTGCGGCATGTACAGCCGTTGATCGCATTCCCGATAAATGGATATATCAGTTGTAGTACCTCTTTACGATGAAGTAGAATCGTTACCCGAATTAACCTCATGGATTAGCCGGGTAATGGACGAAAACCGTTTTACATACGAAATAATTTTGGTTGACGATGGCAGCAAGGATGGATCATGGGAAATGATCAGAAAGCTGCAAACGGGGAATCCTTTTATTAAAGGCATTAAGTTCAGGCGTAATTACGGTAAATCTGCAGCCTTAAATACCGGCTTTATTGCGGCTAAAGGTAACGTGGTGATCACCATGGATGCCGACCTGCAGGATAGCCCTGATGAGATCCCAGAACTTTATCGCCGCATAACCGAAGAAAAATACGACCTCGTTTCGGGATGGAAAGCTAAAAGGCACGACCCGCTAAGCAAAACTATTCCAACCAAGCTATTCAACGCCGCTACCCGCAAAATGAGTGGAATAAATAACCTGCACGACTTTAATTGCGGTTTAAAAGCCTATCGCGGCGTAGTGGTTAAAAACATTGAAATTTATGGCGAAATGCACCGTTATATCCCGGTCCTGGCCAAATGGGCAGGTTTCACCAAAATTGGCGAACAGGTTGTAGAGCATCGTCCCCGTAAATACGGAAAAACCAAGTTTGGCTTAAGCAGGTTCATCAATGGTTTTCTCGACCTGCTTTCGATATTTTTTGTGGGTAAATTTGGCAAGCGCCCTATGCACTTTTTTGGCTTGCTGGGCACATTGAGCTTTTTTACAGGTTTTTTTATAACCATTTGGATCATCAGCGAAAAACTATATAATATAGCACATAACCTAAAATATAGGGATGTAACTACAAACCCGCTGTTTTACATAGCGTTGGTTGCCATTATATTAGGTTCCCAATTATTTTTGACCGGCTTTGTCGCCGAATTGGTATCGCGCAGCGCAAGCGAACGCAACCATTACCAAATTGAGGAAACAATTTAATTGAATGTGCAGATATGCAGATTTCGGATGTGCAGATGAAAACAATAGAAATCATCTGGCATTGTTAAAACAATCTGCTCATTTGCACATTTGAAATTTGCACATCTATCTACAAAACATGTTTTTTTCCATCATTATCCCTTTATATAACCGCCCGCAGGAGATCAAAGAACTGCTGGAAACCTTAACCCTGCAAACGTACAGGGATTTTGAGGTGCTGGTTATTGAGGATGGTTCTGTAAATGATGCTGAAGCCATAGTAAATACATTCGCCGATAAGCTTAACCTGCGCTATTTTAAAAAGCAGAACGAAGGCCAGGGCTTTACCCGCAACTTTGGTTTTGAGCGTGCTAAAGGCGACTATTTTGTAATTTTCGATTCGGATTGTTTGATCCCTCCTGCCTATTTGGAGACTGTAAATAACTCGCTGGCTGCAAATTATCTTGATGCCTATGGCGGGCCAGATGGTGCACACGACTCTTTTACACCTACCCAAAAAGCCATCAGTTATTCCATGACCTCTCCCTTTACTACGGGCGGCATCCGCGGTAATAAAAAGGGAATCGGTCAGTTTCATCCGCGTAGCTTTAACATGGGTGTTTCCAGGCAAGCCTGGGAAAAAGCAGGTGGTTTTATCATTACCCGCCTGGGCGAAGATATAGAATACAGCATCCGCATCCATTCGCTGGGTTTTAAAATTGGGCTCATCCCCGATGCCATTGTTTTCCATAAGCGACGTACTAACTTTTACCAGTTTTATAAGCAGCTGCACTTTTTTGGCAGGGCGCGCATCAACATATCCAAGTTTTTTCCGCAGGAATTAAAGCTGGTTCATTTTTTTCCGGCTGCTTTTACAGTGGGCGTTATCCTGACTGTTATTCTAAACCTGTTTGGTTCTGTATTAGCACCTGTAGGTAATTTTATACTGCTGATTTTCACTTTGTTAATATTTTTCCATGCCTGGTGGAAAAATAAATCGTTAAAAATCGCATTTTTGAGCATTATAGCTGCCTTCACACAACTTATTGCCTACGGGTTAGGATTTATACAGGATTTTTGGAAGCGGAAAGTTTTAAGTAGATCATAAGCAATATGTACCACCCTTTTTCTGTAGCGGAAACCATCAAAACCGCATGGAATATTTTAAAGAAGAATTTTGTGCCGTTGGTGGTTTATTCAGCTATATCACTATTCGTAAATGAATTTCTTGAGTTTTTAAAAACGTTCATCTTCTTCTCAGATGATATGCTCACCCAATTCATTTTTTTGATGTTGCAGATGATCGTACAGTGTTTTATAGGACTAAGTTTTTATAAACTGATCCTGACGCTAATGGACAAGGAGTATTACGAATTTGAATTTAAGGATATCCTGCCATCCTTTAAAATGACGCTCAATTTTGTGATCATAGGCTTTTTAACAGGCATTTTGGTGGCCATTCTCGTTTTCTTTTATGTTTTGGGTAAACGGACTATTGGTTTCGATAGTCTTATTGAGGCAATAGAGCTGCTCCTTGTGCTCTACATCAGCTTACGCAGTATTTTTTGTATCTGTTTTATTGTGGATGACGATTCCTCGCCAATCGAATCGCTGCGTCAAAGTTTTGAGATCACCAAAGATAATTTCTTTAAAACCCTGGGGGTATTTGCCTTTATTATATTCATAATGGCTATTGTACTTATTCCCGTAATAGCCTTTATAAGCTTACTTGGTTTTGATGAAAATAAAGAAGGGCTGGTTTTCAGGTTTGCATTTTATTTTTGGTTTGTAATTGTATTTCCCTTTACACAAGTGATAATTATGGTTACTTATCGCAAACTGGTTTACAGCCACCAGGATGTAGACGACGACCTATCCGAAACCAATTAAAATGGGACTTAAATCTGCATTAAGTAAGGTATTCGCCGCTTTCGTTAACCGCGAGCTAAATAAGGTGCGTAAAAACGCTGTCTCGTTACAGCAAAAAGTTTTTACAGATCTGGTTCATGCAGCCAAAAACACCAGCTTCGGTAAAGATCATCAGTTTGAACAGATTAATAATTACGAGGATTTTAAGCGCCTCGTTCCTGTACATGATTACGAAGACCTCCGCCCTTATATTGATCGTGTAGTTAACGGCGAGGAAAATGTGCTTTGGCCCGGCAAACCTGCTTACCTGGCTAAAACATCGGGTACAACGTCGGGAGTAAAATATATCCCTATTTCCAAAGAGAGCATGCCTGAGCATATCAAAGCAGCACGTAACGCCTTACTAAGCTACATCCACGAAACCGGTAAAGCCGACTTTGTGGATGGCAAAATGATATTCCTGCAGGGCAGCCCGACCTTAGCCGAAAAATATGGCGTGTCAACAGGCAGGCTTTCGGGTATAGTTGCCCATCACGTTCCTGCCTATCTGCAAAAAAACAGGTTGCCAAGTTATGAAACCAATTGCATTGAAGATTGGGAACAAAAGGTTGATGCCATTGTAGAGGAAACTTTCAATGAAGATATGCGCCTCATCAGCGGGATCCCACCCTGGTGCCAGATGTATTTCGACAGGCTTTCGGCCAAAGCCGGCGGTAAAAAGGTAAAAGACATTTTTCCAAATTTTAGCCTTTATGTTTATGGCGGGGTAAACTATGAACCATACCGTGCCCGTATGGAAGAAAGTATCGGTTTTAAGATCGATTCGATCGAGACTTATCCGGCTTCCGAAGGCTTTATTGCCTTCCAGGATTCGCAAAAGGAAAAAGGTCTGCTTCTTTTAGTTGATTCGGGGATCTTTTACGAGTTCATTCCATCTGATGAATACTTTAACGAAAACCCAACCCGCATCAACATTAAAAATGTGGAATTGGATAGAAACTATGTCCTGATCATGAACACCAGCGCCGGGCTATGGGGATATAGTATAGGCGATACAATTAAATTTGTCTCCAAAGATCCCTACCGCATTATTGTTACAGGTCGTATCAAGCATTATATTTCAGCCTTTGGAGAGCAAGTAATAGGTGAAGAGGTAGAACATGCATTAATGAGCGTGGCT
>NZ_DASVOB010000691.1:0-22307 GCF_036383575.1 Mucilaginibacter sp. | reverse complement strand
GTATCTTTACCAATCCAAAAGTTTTTATTGAATAATGAGTGAAGATCTGCATCAAAACGATACACCAAACCCTAATGAAGAAAAACTACATACTGTTACCTCACTCGATGGGTTATATGAAAACTGGTTTCTTGATTATGCGTCGTATGTAATTCTTGACCGGGCCGTTCCGCATATTAATGATGGTTTAAAGCCGGTACAACGCCGTATCCTGCATTCGTTGAAGGAAATGGACGACGGGCGCTTTAATAAAGCAGCCAACGTGATTGGTAATACCATGAAATATCACCCCCATGGTGATGCTTCCATTGGGGATGCCATGGTGCAGATAGGCCAAAAAAACCTGCTGATCGATTGTCAGGGTAACTGGGGCGATCCGGTAACCGGCGACTCGGCAGCAGCTCCCCGTTATATTGAAGCACGTTTGTCAAAATTTGCGCTCGATGTTGTTTTCAATGCTGATACCACCATTTGGCAGGCCAGCTATGACGGCCGTAACAAAGAGCCTATTACGCTGCCGGTAAAATTCCCCTTGCTGCTTGCACAGGGTGCCGAAGGCATTGCGGTAGGTTTGGCTACCAAAATATTGCCGCACAACTTTATTGAACTGATTGATGCCTCAATCGCTGTATTAAAAGGCGAACGCCCTAACCTCCTGCCAGATTTCCCGACAGGTGGTATGGCCGATGCTTCTTTGTATAATGAAGGGCAGCGCGGCGGTAAAGTGCGGGTAAGGGCTAAAATTATTGAACGAGATAAAAAAACGCTCGCCATTACCGAAATTCCTTTTACTACCACTACCGGCAGCCTCATAGACAGTGTGATCTCGGCCAATGACAAGGGCAAGATCAAGATCAAAAAGATTGAAGACAATACTGCCAGGGATGTAGAGATCATCATCCACCTTGCACCGGGGATATCGCCCGATGTAACGATCGATGCGCTTTACGCTTTTACCGATTGCGAGGTATCCATATCACCAAATACCTGCGTGATACAGGATGACAAGCCGCGCTTCATGAGTGTGAACGATATGCTTACCGAAAGCACATTCTTCACTAAAGATCTGTTAAAACAGGAGCTGGAGATCAAGCTGAAAGACTTGATGGAGAAAATTTTCTTCAGCTCGCTGCTTAAGATCTTCATACAGGAGGGGATGTATAAAAACCCCGAATACGAAAACTCGGGTAATTTTGAAGTGGTACTGGAAGTGCTGAACCGTTTGTTTGAGCCTTTCTTCCCGCAGTTTTACCGTACCATCCTACCCGAGGATTATAAAAAGCTGATAGATAAACCTATGAGCAGCATCACCCGCTTTGATGTTAAAAAAGCGGATGAGCAGATGAAGGCGCTTGAAAATGAGATCAAACAGGTTAAGCATCACCTAAAACATCTTACCGAATACACCATTGCCTGGTTTGAAAAACTGAAGGAAAAATACGGTAAGGACAGAGGACGCAAAACTGAACTGCGCACCTTTGATAAGGTTGAAGCTGCACAGGTGGCGTTGGCTAACATCAAACTATATGTTAACAGGGCCGATGGCTTTATTGGATCAGGCCTGAAGAAAGATGAGTCGGTTGAATATGTTGGTGACTGCTCGGATATTGACGAGATCATTGTTTTCAGGGGCGATGGGCGCTGCATGATCACCAAAGTGCAGGATAAAGTTTTTGTGGGTAAAGATGTCATCCACGTTGCTGTATTTAAAAAGAACGATGAGCGCACCGTTTACAATATGATATATAAAGACGGCGAAAGCGGCATCAGTTATATCAAACGTTTTTCGGTGGTAGGCGTTACCCGCGACAAAGAATATGACCTCACCAAAGGCACCAAGGGTTCAAAAGTGCTATACTTTACAGCCAACCCTAACGGCGAGGCCGAGGTAGTGAATGTAGCCCTTAAGCCACATGCCAAACTTAAAAAACTGCAGTTTGATGAAGATTTTGCATCCATAGCCATTAAAGGCCGCGGATCCATGGGTAACATTATTACCAAATACCCGGTTAAAAAAATCATGCTGAAAAGCAAAGGCGTATCAACGCTGGCCGGTCGTAAAATCTGGTATGATGATATTTTAAAACGCCTTAATGCCGATGGCAGGGGCAAATACCTGGGCGAGTTTGATGGCGACGACCGCATCCTGAACGTGCTGAGCAACGGTATTTATGAGCTAACCAGTTTTGATCTCAACAATCACTTTGATGATAAGATGATCCTGATTGAGAAGTACAACGCACAAAAAGTTTATTCGGTTATCCACATCGATGGCAAATCGAAAAACTATATGGTTAAGCGTTTTACGTTTGAAAACATAGCGCTTGGCAAGCAGGTAAGCATCATCAGCGATGAGCCGGGTTCAAAACTGGTACTGATGGCCCATACCGCTCCGGTGGTTAGCGTGTTGCAGCTTAAAGGCAAGGATCAAACTCCTGAAACTATTGAACTTAACCTGGCCGAAGTGATTGATGTTAAAGGCATGAAAGCAATGGGCAACCGCCTGTCACAACATCCTATAAAATCAGTTGAGCTGATCAGTGACGGTGCCGGCGCGGATGAAGTGGAAACCAATCCGGTTGAAGAAGAGGCTTCAGAACCTTCGGAAATTAACGAAGATCAGCTCGCAAAATCCCAGGATGAGGCCTCCGCAGAACCTGCATCAAAATCAGCGGAATCGCCGGTTCAACCGGTGAACCCTCCCCCGAAAAAAATAGATTTTGAGATCACCAACCCTGATGATATAGATATTGACGATCAGGGACAGTTAGGACTGTTTTAATACAAAGCCACCGGCAGCAATGTTACGGTGGCTTTTTCATTTAGTGAAAAGAACAAAACATTAGTACTCCTCTATCCTATACTCAATGTATTAGCAAAAAAATCATTTTACAGCTATAAACGGCATTGTTTAAAGCTGCATTTTCTTTATTTTTGAATATTACTAAATCTTATATCATAAACAGGCATGTACTTCGGCGGCGGCAATTATTATTATATCGTCTTTATTTTAGATGCAATTTGTGCGATACATTCTATAAGGCGTGGCACGCAGCAAAGATGGCTTTGGATAATTTTTGTATTACCGGTATTTGGCAGCCTGTATTATATCTACAGCGAGATGCTTTCCAACCGTGGTATCCGTGCACCTAAGATCAATGTAGAAGCAGTAATAAACCCCGGAGCCAAAATCAAACGCCTTGAAGAGGAAGTAAGGTTTACAGATACCTTTGCCAACCGTGTAAAATTGGCAGATGCCTATCTTGAAGCCGGTCTTACAGATAAAGCACTCGAGATCTATAAAAACAGCCTTACCGGTGCCTTTGCCGAAAATGAACATGTAATGGCACAGTTAATAGTGGCCTACTTTGAAAAAGGCCAGTATAACGAGGTGATCCCCATTGCTAAAAAACTGTATAAGCTGCCCCAGTTTGCCCGCTCAAAAGCGCATATCCTTTATGCCAAGTCGCTTGAGTATACTTACCAGGCAGAGCAGGCCGAAAATGAATTTAAATTAATGAAGGGCCGCTACTCCTACTTTGAGCCCCGTTATGAATACGGCTTATTCCTTACCCGCGCGGGTCGTGACGAGGAAGCATGGCAAATTTTTACCGACATGCTTAATGAGCAAGCACATCTGAGCCCTGTTGAACGTAAAAGCAATAGGGTATGGTTTTCGAAGGCTAAGGATGAGTTGAAGAAGCTATCGGCTGTGAAGAAAACGGCTTAAAAGAAGTTTTTCGCTGTAGAGACGCATAATTGCGTCTGCCGCATGCACATCCTATCCTTTTTTTACATGTCCTAAAGGAGACGCAATTATGCGTCTCTACATAAACTACTCATTCGTCATCCTTAAGTCATACTGACATCCTGACATCATCGGGTTAAAAAATTGTTAAGCCGCAAAACTCAAATAACCTTTTGCTGACATTAAAACAGTTTAACCTGTCAATACTTGCCATAATGATCACTTGGCATAATTGATGTTGCGTATCGGGCTGAAAACTTAATAAAAATAAACAGTTATAACTATGTCATTAAACATTAAACCTATCGGCGACAGGGTTGTGGTGGAAGCTGCAGCTGCCGAAGAGAAGACTGCTTCAGGTATCTTTATTCCTGATACTGCAAAAGAAAAACCTCAGCGTGGAACTATCGTTGCTGTAGGACAGGGAAAAGTTGATGAGCCTTTAACCGTAAAGGTTGGTGACCAGGTTTTATATGGTAAATATGCCGGTACTGAAATTTCCTACGAAGGTAAAGAGTACTTAATTATGCGCGAAACTGACATTTACGCGGTTCTTTAATCAATTAGTGAATTAGTGAGTTATTGAATTAGTGATTTATCCCTGTTCAAAACCACCTGTTCAAAACCAAAAAAATCGAAAAAATAGATTATTGGATGCGAAATCAATCACTCATTCGCTAATTCAATAGTTCAATAATTAAAAATCATGGCAAAACAAGTTAAATACAATGTTGAAGCACGCGACGCTTTAAAACGCGGTGTGGATATCCTTGCTAACGCAGTTAAAGTAACCTTAGGTCCTAAAGGCCGTAACGTAATCATCGACAAAAAATTTGGCTCACCAGCCATCACTAAAGACGGTGTTACTGTAGCTAAAGAAATTGAATTAAAAGACGCCCTTGAAAACATGGGTGCACAAATGGTTAAAGAAGTAGCTTCAAAAACTGCCGATATTGCAGGTGATGGTACTACTACTGCTACCGTTTTAGCACAAGCTATTGTAACCGCAGGTATTAAAAACGTAGCTGCCGGTGCAAACCCAATGGATTTAAAACGCGGTATTGACAAAGCTGTTATAGTTGTTGTTGAGAACTTAAAAGCTCAGTCACAAACTGTAGGTGAAGACAATAACAAAATTAAACAAGTAGCTTCTATTTCTGCTAACAATGACGAGGTTATCGGTTCATTGATCGCTGAAGCTATGGCTAAAGTTGGTAAAGACGGTGTGATCACTGTTGAAGAAGCAAAAGGTACTGAAACTGAAGTTAAAACTGTTGAAGGTATGCAGTTTGACCGTGGTTACCTTTCTCCATACTTCGTAACTAACGCTGATAAAATGGAAGTTGAGTTAGAAAATCCTTACATCCTGATCTACGATAAGAAGATCTCTTCGATGAAAGAATTGCTTCCGATCCTTGAAAAACAAGTACAAACAGGCAAACCATTATTGATCATTGCTGAAGACCTTGACGGCGAAGCTTTAGCTACTTTGGTAGTTAACAAGATCCGCGGTTCACTGAAAGTTGCTGCTGTTAAAGCTCCGGGCTTTGGTGATCGTCGTAAAGCTATGTTAGAGGATATCGCTATCCTTACTGGTGGTACTTTGATCTCTGAAGAAAGAGGTTACAAATTAGAGAACGCTGACCTTAGCTACTTAGGTACTGCTGAAAAGATCGTTATCGACAAAGATAACACTACCATCATCAATGGTGCCGGTTCTGCCGAAGAGATCAAAGGCCGTGTTAGCCAGATCAAATCACAAATCGAATCAACAACTTCTGATTACGACCGCGAAAAATTACAAGAGCGTTTAGCCAAATTATCTGGCGGTGTTGCTGTACTTTACGTTGGTGCTGCTACCGAAGTTGAAATGAAAGAGAAAAAAGACCGTGTTGACGACGCTTTACACGCTACACGTGCCGCTGTTGAAGAAGGCATTGTAGCTGGTGGTGGTGTTGCTTTCATCCGTGCGGTTGCTGCTTTAGCTGACCTTAAAGGCGATAACGAAGACGAAAACACTGGTATCCAGATCATCCGTCGTGCTATCGAAGAGCCTTTACGTCAGATCTGCGAAAACGCTGGTATTGAGGGTTCAATCGTTGTGCAAAAAGTTAAAGAAGGCACTGCCGACTTTGGTTACAACGCACGTACCGATAAATATGAAAACCTGATTGCTGCAGGTGTTATCGACCCAACTAAAGTAGGTCGTGTAGCTTTAGAAAACGCAGCTTCAATTGCAGCTATGTTGTTAACAACAGAAGTTGTATTGGCTGATGATCCTGAAGATGCTCCAGCTGGTGGCCCACCAATGGGTGGCGGCATGGGCGGTATGATGTAATAGCCCCCTGGCCCCCTAAAGGGGGTGTATGGAAATATATACTATTCAAAACCCTGTATGCAAAAGCATACAGGGTTTTGTGCTTTAAAAGAGGTTGTTATGGTCATGCTAAGGTAAATCAACAGTCATTTGTTAATCATTTGATTAATTTTTGAATATAAGGCATATGTTAATCTGTAATTTTGCATAACAAATCTGATACAGCGCCAAACAGGCACAGGATTTGAATAATGCAGGTCATGAAACGTATATCTCAAAAAACTAAACAAATACAAAGCACCCTGGTTGAATGGATGCTATTCAAGGGCCCCGAGCTCTTCGTTTCCCTGTACAGTTAACAGATAATTGTTACCTTTGCGCCCAGTTATGAAACTGGACGAATTTTACACCGAGTTCCATCATTGGGTCATTAACCGCGGGCCCAATTATTTAGGTGGAGTAATCATATTTTTTATTGGTATTTGGTTTATTAAATGGCTGCGTAACCGTTTGCGTACGCGTATGGTCAGGCGCGGGATACACTCATCGCTGCAACCCTTCTTTTTAAGTCTTACCATTACCGCTATGTATGTACTACTGGTGATATGGGTAATGAACATCATAGGCTGGGAAATGACCATTTTCACCACCATAATCGGTGCATTTTCGGTGGCAGCGGGTTTAGCTTTATCTGGTACCTTTCAAAACTTTGCAGGTGGTGTATTGATCCTCTTATTAAAACCATTTGAACTTGATGACAGCATTGTAGCACAGGGCCAGGATGGCCGCGTTGTATCAATACAGATGTTTTATACCGTGCTTATTACTGCCGATAACAAAACCGTCATCATTCCTAACGGAAAGCTGTTTAACGAGGTTATTGTAAACATAACCCGCGAGGGGCGCCGTCGTCTTGATTTTGAAATGCGTGTGGGTTACAACAATGACATGGAAAAAGCAAAGGCCATCATGACAAAGGTGGTAAACGCCAATAAAGATATCCTGCATGATCCGGCCGCACGCGTAGGCGTTATCAGCCTTGATAACGATTGTGTTAGGTTTACCATTAACGTTTGGGTTGACCCGGCCAATTTCTTAAATGCAAAAATCAATCTGCAGGAACAAATGCTGAAAGAGCTTGCAGCAGGCGGTGTTAATTTCCCTAAGCCGGGATTTTAGGTGAGAGTCAAGAAATCAAGACTCAAGAGACAAGAAAGAATAGAAGCAGGAAATCAAGAGTCAATAAGCAAGAAAGCCCCAACAGAGTTATATTTTGGGGCTTTCTTGTTTATTCTTTTTCTTTTCTTGGTTCTTGCCTCCTGATCTCTTGACTCTTAAACAACTATATCTTCTGCTTTGCCTTTATCTCCAGGTAGCGGTTTACCGTATTGATAGTAAGATTTTGCGGGGCTGTTAATATCGATTGGATCCCATGGCTGGCCAATTCTTTTACCATCAGCTTTTTGTCGTAAGCAAATTTTTCGGCAATGGTTTTTATGTAGATGCCTTCAACATCTTTGGCCGGTTGCTCACTCAGAGTTTTCAGCTCGGTATTTTCAAAGAAAACCACTAATAGCAAGTGAAATTTGGCTATTCGCTTTAAAAATGGTAATTGCCGTTGTAATGCAGGCAGGCTTTCATAATTGGTGAAAAAAACCACAAGGCTCCTTTGCTTTATTACCCTGCGCACGGTAGTATAAAGCGCCTCCATATTGGTTTCAAGGTAACGGGTTTTCTCTTTGTATAAAACCTCCAGTATTTTATTGAGCTGCGTGTATCTGCTATCCGCAGGTATAACAGCACCTATTTTTTCAGATACTGTGATCAACCCGGCCTTATCTTCTTTTAGCAGCGCCACGTTTGACAATACCAAACTGGCATTTATAGCATAATCAAGCAGGCTCAATCCTTCAAAGGGCATCTTCATTGAGCGCGACTTATCAACTATACAGTACACATGCTGCGATTTCTCATCAACATATGAGTTCACCATCAGGTCGCCGCGTCGGGCAGTGGCTTTCCAGTTAATAGTGCGGTAATCATCTCCCGCCACATAATTCTTCACCTGTTCAAATTCAAGACTATGACCAATCCGCCTGATCTTTTTTATGCCGATATCAGTTAAACGGTTCGAGATAGCCATCAACTCATATTTGCGCATTTGCAAAAATGAAGGGTAAACCGGGAGTATTTCAGTCTGCTCAAAATTGTATCTGCGTGAGATTAACCCCAGCGGCGATTTTACAAACACCCTGATAAAACCAAACTCATACTCGCCGCGGCGGGTAGGTCTTAACTTGTACAGGATCTGCTTGTGCTCACGGGGCTTCATGGTTGTTTTAAACCAAACATCGCGTTTCTGAAACTGTTCAGGGATCTCGTCTATTATGCCGATATCCATATTAAAAGGATAAAAGCTCTCGATATAAATACTCAACTCGTTTTCATCACCATTGCTTAACCTTTCGGGAGCAATCCGCTTTGCAAACACGCCGTTTGCTGTTTTATAAAGCATTAACAGGTCAAGTACAACCAACAACGTAACAGTCCAAAACACCAGCCATGGAATAATACCAAGCCATGGAAAAAAGAAACCGAATATAAACAGTACTACACTACCTGTAAGGCAGGCGAAGAGCCTGTTATTTAAAAAAAGATTTTTATAAAACAATTCGATCAGCTTTTTCACAGCAGGGTATTAGCGGGGTATTTCAATTTTTTGTATTATTTGAGCAATGACCTCATCAGGGGTTACACCTTCCATTTCTTTATCAGGAGTAAGCATAATGCGGTGTCGTAAAACAGGTGCTGCCACATATATGATATCTTCGGGGGTTACAAAGTCACGCCCCTTAATGGCAGCCAGCGCTTTTGCAGCATTTATAATAGCAAGGGAAGCCCGGGGCGAGCCACCAAGCTGTACCGATTTACTATTGCGGCTTTCATGAATTATTTTGGCTGCAAACTCCAGCAGCTTAGGTTCAACGTGCAAAGCCCGTACCTGTTGCCTGATCTCGGTAATATCAGTAGCTGACAATACCGCACTGATCTGATTTAGCTGATCGGCTGTTTTTTGCTGGTGTTGCTGGGTTACAATGGCTATCTCTTCTTCAAGTGTTGGATATTTGATCTCCACCTTAAATAAAAACCTGTCCAGCTGGGCTTCAGGCAAACGGTAGGTTCCCTCCTGTTCAACGGGATTTTGAGTGGCTAAAACCGTAAATGGCTCATCCATTTTATAGCTATGCCCGTCAATTGTAAGCTGGCGTTCTTCCATCACCTCAAACAATGCCGACTGTGTTTTGGCTGGTGCCCTGTTTATCTCATCAATAAGGATAATATTGCCGAATATTGGCCCCTTCTTAAATTCAAACTCAGTTGTTTTAGGGTTAAATACAGAAGTGCCTAATATATCTGAAGGCATCAGATCGGGCGTAAACTGAATGCGGGAATAGCGGGCATCAATAGCTTTGGCAATAAGCTTTGCAGTAAGGGTTTTGGCAACACCCGGCACACCCTCAATAAGGATATGACCATCCGCAAGCACACCAGCTATCAATAAATCGATAGATTCCTGCTGACCTACTACGATTTTGGCGAGCGTTGCTTTTATTTGTTCAACCGCAGCATGTAGCTTGCCCAGATCGGTACGTTGTTCAAAAAGTTCGTTTTCCATGTTTTACCTGGATTGGATATAAAATTGTTCAATAAGTTGGTTCAGTTTAATCAGCTCATGATCACTGATATCTTCATGAGTAGTAATGAAATTCAAAGCTGTGGTTAAGTTTGCAGCCAACGAAACCGGGACCCCGCTTTTTTTGGTAAGCATTTCGACAAACTCTTCATCAAGGTTATTAGTTCTTAACGAATACTTATCCCGGATATAGCTTAAAAGATAAATGGCCTTTTTATGGGCGATATCAAAGTTATCTCGTTTTTCATAATACACCTGCCCCACAACAGTAACAAAATCAACAGTAGTATTTTTTAGTGGTTCAACTACCGGTATTATTCGTTGACGACGTTTTGCCTCGTATACAATAAAAAATGCCATGCTGAAAAACGCCAGGTAAAAAGCCCACCGCAAAGCCGGATTGCGTAAAAACACACGCATACTGGTTTCATCTTCCGGCCGGCCGAGGGCATAATATTGATCCCACAGTAAATTGGAATCGTTTTTTACAACAGACAGCGCCTTTGCTGCATAATCCATACCTCCGTTAGTCAATAAACTATAGTTGGTAAACATAAGCGGATTGGCATTTAAATAAATATGCCCCTTGCCAATGGTATACTTAATAAAATTAGCTTTGTGCTTTGTGTTTTTCCCAAGTACAAGCGCTTTGGCGGTGTCAAGTTTGCTGAAGTACCCTATATTCATCCCCCTTTCGGCAGTGTAAAGCTGTGTTGTATCCATTTTAGGATTAGCGAACCTGATACCAAGCGCATCTTTATTCTCAAAAACAACCTGGGTTTGTATTTTAAGGTCCTTACCAAGCTCTTCGCCAAAGTATGATGCCGCTATGAAAACGTCATGGCCTTCGTTCACAAACTTTCTGAGCTTTATATAATCGTACTCGTTCAGGTTTATTGAGTTACAAATAATAAGATAAGTTGCATGCTTTATGCCATGGTCATTAATAACATTATACAGCGGCTCGCGGTACGTATTAACATTAGCTGCCGGAAATATATCATTAATGCGGCTGTACAAAACATAAGTACCAAATGGGATCTTATCGTTGATATCCAGCGTTTCATTCCAGTCAATAGCTTTTGGCCTGTTATATTGCGCAACCAGGTAAATGAGCATTAAACAGCCTAATGCTATAAGGTAAACCCTTAAACTTTTCATGACAGGCTTTGTTTAAATTCCTGAAAAATGTTATTTATCCGTTGATATGATTGCCCATCTATCGGAAACTCGCCATACCAAACATATTCAAACTGCCGGGTAACAATTGTAAATTTTTCGCGCTGGGTTGCATTGGTCAATTCGTTAATATAAGCAGTATTGGTTTTTTCAATTTTCCAGTTAATGAGGTTAAGATCGCTCAATTGTTTAAGACTGCGTAAATAAAGCAGCCTTACAGCAAGGCGGTAATTTTTATTTGACAAGGCATCTTCTATGGCTTCATCAAAGCTTATCTCATGGATATTTTCAACAGACTCCGAATAAGGCACAGATTCACTTTTGGCCTGCTTTTTAAAAAGATGAGGAAAACTGATACCTAATAATTTCAGGATACAATAAACTATAGCAAAAGCGCCTAAAGCCAATATCACGTACTTTATAACATTAGCCGAATTTTTCCCCATATGGGCACTTCCAAATAACTTTTGGAACAATTCGGCAACCCAGTTCCAGAAACTTTCCCACAAATGCCATATCCAACTCCAAAAAAGGTCCCACCAGCTTACTCCTTTTTTTATAACATGATAATTAAAGTCCTTATCACTTTTAAATTTATCTATTGCCGCCTCATTAAAATGTTTAACAGGAACATTAGTAGTATCAACTTTCAGCGTTGCAGGAACTTTTACCAAAACGGTTTTAACGGCAGGCGGATTGTGTTTAACAACCGGAATGCTCGCTTTATGCAGGATGTTTGATGGTTTAAACATAGCCGGGTTAATATTGCTCCGTCGAAAACTGATCGGCAGCAGAATCATTTTTACCGAATGATTTAATCCTGTTTACAAGGTTGTTTGCTTCCTTATGCTCGGTTAAGCTGAAATAAACCAGTGTAATTGATATAACAGGCAACAGCCATAAAAACTGGCAAACATGTTCAATAATAGCCTCCACAATAGCATATGTATTGTTATAATACGTACCTGTTAGCCATTGACTGCCTCCATAAAATATCATTGCCGGAATAAATAAAGCTAATACCGCCATTAAAACAATGATGGACATGAGTAATATAACTCCAAATGTGAACCACCAGTTTTCCTTAATAATGCTGAATGATTTCCTGATCGCGTATTCGGCACTACCATTCTCTATGATCATTATAGGCGCAACCAGTCCAAAAATGGGGGTAAGGTATACCGAAGGAAAAAAGCAAAAGAAAAATGCGATAACCAGGGCAATACTCAATAAGATCTGGGTACCTAATACCCTGAAAAAGTAATATTTAAAATAGGCCCAAACCTCAAGTGTGGAAGGCGGTTGGTTCTGCTTTTGCTGGTATACTGCCATGTAACTTATTGCAGTTAATACCAAAGCCGTATAATTAACCTGCTGAAAAAGAAACTTTGCTATTCCCCAAAATGAAAACGCAGAATATTCTCCCTCTGCCGTATGCTGAAAATTGGACATTATAGTCAGCAGTGTACTTGTTAATAAAAACAGGCCACATATTGCTATATAGGCTTTAAATAACGGTTTAAAATTTTGCCTGATAATGACAAAGGTATCACTGATAACATCACCAAACTCCCGCGTTTTATTTAATTCAATATTTTCCTTCATTAGTGGTTTCAACGATGTTTAAACGATGTGACAGGTGTATAGGGTAAATTACAACGTACCAAATTATAAATAAAAAAGAACCTCCCAAAATGGAGCTGCTGAGCCATACCGGCATTTCAGTATGGCGTGTAATGAAGCTTTCAAAAACCGCCGCGGTTACCACAATAGGTGATATCCCGAGCATGATCTTAAGCCCGTCAAGAGCCCCTCGTTTTAATGACACCAAGCGGCTGAAAGTGTTAGGGAACAGCAAACTGTTGCCGAGAATGAGCCCCGCGGCACCGGCCAGTATAATGGTCGAGATTTCCAGTGTGCCGTGGATCCAAATCACTAAAACCGACTGTATCCCTAAACCTTTGCTTATGAACAGGTATTGAAAACAACCAACCATGAGCCCATTCCTAAATAAATTGATTATTGTTCCAGCCGATAAGGTTATCCCCAATACAAAAGTAATAGCTGTTACCGTGAGATTATTCTTCGCTATCATCCAAAACATCACAAATTCATTCTCACTTTTAAATACGCCAAAAGGATCGCCTTTACTGATGTTTTCGTTTGTCATATTTACATACTCGTCAGACAGGACAAACCTGATGAAAGTACGGTCATATTTAGCCGATAATATGCCTACCAGGAAAAAGGTTATGAAAAAAATAAATGAGTACAGTATTTGTCTCTTATACTGTTTAAACAATAACGGCAATTCTGTTTTCCAGAAAAATACAAACCGGTTAGCCTTCTCTTTTTTATTTTGATAAATAGATTGGTGAAAACCCGCAGCCAGCCCATTTAAATACAAAGTGGTTTTTGACTTTGGGTAAAAGGTTTTGGAATACGCCAGGTCGTCAGTAATAGTTATAAAACGTTCAGCAAGTTCATCAGGATCCTTTGCCGGCTCAGTTTCATAACTTTTCCATTTGGCCGAGTTCTGTTTTATAAATAATGGCTCACGCATGTGAAAGGCTCAGTAATTTTTTGTTAAAATAACAACAATATTTGATGTTGAGATATAAAGAATTAAATAGTTAATTATATTTATTGCATGCAAACTGTAAAAATCCACACATCACAAAACATTGAAATTGATTACGAAGTAGCGGGTTTGGGCGAACGCGTATTGGCGCGCATTGTTGATATAGGCGTTTTTATGGGAATAACTTATGCGTTGTACTTCATAATCATCTTCTTCTTTATAGCAACAGTGCAAAATTTTAAAGGAGATAGTATACCAATAGCCCTGATCATATTGGGGTCGATATATTCGCTTATCATTGTTTTTTATGACCTTATTGCCGAAATATTTTTTAACGGTCAAAGCGTTGGCAAATATGCTTTAAAAATAAAAGTGGTAAGTATTAACGGAACAAGGCCATCATTTGGACAATTTTTGCTCCGCTGGGTTTTCAGACTCATTGACTTTGTAGTCACCTTTGGGGTTGGGGCGATAATATCTGTAGCTGTATCCGAAAAAAAACAACGCATTGGTGATCTTGTTGCGGGCACAACTGTTATTAAAACCACGCCTAAAGCCCAACTAAGCGACCTTGTTTTTGATTACCAAAACGACGAATACGAACCTGTATTTAGTAATGTAGCCGAGCTTAAGGATTCGGACATTACACTGATACATGAGGTAATAAGCAATTTTAAAAGCACCGGCAACAGCCAGCTTATTTACGATATGGCCATACGTGTTAAAGAGCATCTTAACGTTAGCATTCCGCCTCAGATGAACGAATATGATTTTTTACTAACCATAGTTAAAGATTATAGCCACGTTGCAGCACGAATGGGCGTTTGACCCTTACAGATTATATAATTTATACAGATAAGCAAAAAGAATGATATTGCCGGTTATCAGGTAAAGCGTCTTTTTTGCATAATGCTTATGGTCAAACTTGAATTTGCCATCGAGTAATACGAAGGCAAAAGTTATAAGTAATGGGATAGTAGCAGGATATAATAATAAGCTATCGTGCAAATTGCCCTTTAATAATGCAATAACAGAACGCTGAAAACCACAACCCGGGCAATCATAGCCGGTAAGTTTTTTAAAAGGACAGGGGATTAAATGATTTTGCAGCCATTTAATAAACATCAAATGGCTGCAAAATAAATTATAACAATGCATAATAATTATGCTTGCGGATCAAACGGCTTTTGATAATCGTCTGAGCCAAAACGGTTATTTATATTAGCTTCTTTAGCTGATGGGCCCAGGTAAACGGCATCACCAAAACCAAGGATCAGCATAAAAATAGGGTTCAGTAAAACAAGGCCTACAGTAAAACCTTCACTTTTTCCAAAACTTTTAGCCAGCAAATTATAGGTCCAGATAACAAATATAAAACTTGTACAAGGGAATAATATCAGCAGAAACCACCAAATTGGTTTGCCAACGATCTCCAGTAAAACAATTACGTTGTAAATAGGAATAATAGCCGCCCAGCCAGGTTTACCAGCCTTTGTAAATACTTTCCATACGCCGGCTATGCAAACCAGCCATATAGCTACAAAAAACAAGATGGCACCAATACCGAACGCTGGTGCAGAAGAAGGATAATTTTCCATTTTAAGTGTTTAAGTTGAGGTTTTGTGTTTATAAGCTGTTGCAAAATATAAAATTTTTAAATAAAACTTAATACAGAACAACGTATTTATTACAACGCTTGTAATTATAATTTATCATTAATTTTGACCTGATGCAAAGAGAACAGATTTCGGTTTTTGACATGTTTAAGATAGGCATAGGCCCATCAAGTTCGCATACGCTTGGCCCATGGCGTGCCGCTCAGCAGTTTGTACAGTCACTTGAGCAACAGGGGGCCTTGCCGCTGGTACAGCAGGTTAAGATATTATTATACGGATCATTAGCTAAAACCGGGCATGGGCACGGGACGGATATAGCTATATTATTAGGTTTAAGCGGCGACGACCCCGTTACTTTTGAGGTAGACCAGGTAACACCTAAAATCGAACACATCAAAAGTTCGCATCAACTGATACTTGGCGGCATTTTGCCAGTAAGTTTTTATGCTGAAGATGACCTGATGTTCCTGTTTAATGAAAGCTTGCCTTATCACCCAAATGCAGTGACCTTCCAGGCATTTTTAAATACAGGTAAGGCCATATCAGAAACCTATTATTCGATAGGCGGTGGTTTTGTAGTGAAGGAAGGCGATTCTGGCCAGTCCAAGGCAGAAGTAGATCTGCCATTCCCTATCGATACCGCTTCAGACCTATTGCATTGGTGCATCAAAACGGGTTTGCGAATTTCAGAAGTTGTGGCCGAAAACGAGCTGGCCTGGCGCAGCGAGCAGGAAACACGTACAGGTGCATTGAACATCTTCAGGGCACTAAAAGAGTGCATTTACCGGGGATGCCATACAACCGGTCAGTTACCCGGCGGGTTAAATGTGGCAAGACGGGCAGCCAAATTAAACGCCAGGCTTATCGGCAATAATAAATACAGCAATTACGAGGAATGGGTTGCAGCTATCAGGAATACCGGCGATAGCTTTAAAAACACTTTAGACTGGGTAAGTTGCTTTGCCTTAGCCGTTAATGAAGAAAATGCTTCATTCGGCCGAGTAGTTACTGCCCCAACAAATGGTGCAGCGGGTGTGATCCCTGCTGTATTGCAGTATTACATTGCCTTTTGCGATGGAAACACAGAGCAAAAGATCATCAACTTTTTGTTTACCGCAAGCGAGATCGGGAGTATCTTTAAAAAAGGCGCTACTATTTCAGCAGCGATGGGTGGTTGCCAGGCTGAAATTGGCGTATCATCCGCCATGGCCGCGGCTGCACTGACCGAATGTATGGGCGGCACCCAGCGCCAGGTACTCATGGCAGCCGAAATTGCCATGGAACACCACCTTGGCCTAACCTGCGACCCTATTGGCGGCCTGGTACAGGTGCCCTGCATCGAGCGAAACACTATGGGAGCTATCAAGGCGATAACAGCATCACAGCTGGCACTGCAAAGCAACCCGGAAAAAGCTAAGGTAAGCCTCGATGCCGTGGTAAAAACCATGTGGCAAACGGCCCTCGACATGAACTCGAAATATAAGGAAACAAGTGATGGGGGCTTGGCGATCAATATTCCGATCAGTTTGCCGGAGTGTTAGGCTTGAGTAATTAAGTTTTTCCAGGCGACAATATCTCCAAAACGTCCGTTTACTGGACGACGTTTCGCGATAGCGTAACTTCGTCCCAGAATGAGGCTGTATCATAAATCAGCCTCTTTTTTTATGCAGATACTTAAGCGATGATAGTTTTGGATTGGATCAACCGTACTTACAAATGGGGGTTAACAGGGTTAACACAATTCAGGGTCAACATCTACTTATATAATTAACAATCAATTGATTGAGTGCTTTTCTTTCAAAAAATATGTTAACCCCTTTTTGTATAAATATTATCGGCTAAATTTCAATTCATAGGTAACACAATACCAAGGGTGGTCAATTTGATTTATGATACAGCCTCATCGGTGATTATTTGAATAATCCCGGAAGCAGGATGCTTCCACTATTTTAGGACGAAGTTACGCTATCGCTAAACTTCGACCAGGGTAAGGCCAGTTAAAGCAACAATGCATTATAGCTCTACTTCTTCGCAAAAACAGCACCTACATCCACTTTCAGTTTATCAACCCACATTCCATACATTTTACCTGAGGGATGCAAACCATCACTCGCCAGTAATGTAAGGTCATTTGCTGCCAACTTGGAAATGACTGTAATTTCAACATAATTAACTTTGGCATTGGCGCTTATTTCACGGTTAATATTATTGAACTGGTCTATCTCAGGCCCAATTACTGCATCATTACCATGCGCATACGGGGTAACACCATAATCGGGGATGGACAATACAAATACATGTTCCCTGATGCCGCCTGCAAATTTGATGGCCGTATTTAAAACCTGCTCAAACTTAGTGCGGTAATTTTCCTGGCTCAGTCCGCCGTATTGATCGTTAACACCTATCAAGAGGGTCACCACATCATAAGTATTGCCTTTGATATCGCTTTTGTCAATAGCCTCTATCAACTGGTCGGTTGTCCAGCCGGTGCGGGCGATGATGGTTGGCGTATTTACCTTAAATCCGCTCAACTGGTTAGCCAGTTGATTAGGGAATGCCTGTTCCGGAGGCACAGACTGGCCAATGGTATATGAATCGCCGAGGGCAAGGTATGTTAGGGTATCCTGTATCACAGTAACTGGTTTTGATGGGGGATTATAGCTAACCGGCGCCGGCATGTTTTTGCCGGCACAGGCCGATAATGTAACTGCTGTTAGTAAACTTAAAAATATTCCCTTCATTATAATATCTCCATACCAAAAAGTACGGAAATATGGTGTTTAAGGATTTTTTTAACTTCATTAATATCAACTTGTTGGCCAAGCTCCTGCTGTATGGAAGTAACAGCCTTATCATCAATACCGCAAGGCACTATGTTTTTAAAATAGCTCAGATCGGTATTTACATTAAGTGCGAGGCCGTGCATAGTTACCCAGCGGCTACAACGTACGCCCATGGCGCATATTTTACGGGCTTTTTCATTATCGGCATCAAACCAAACACCGGTATAACCTTCATAGCGCCCGGCCTTCAGTCCAAAATCAGCCAGGGTCAGGATCACCGCCTCTTCCAGCGTACGCAGGTACAAATGGATATCGGTAAAAAAGTTATCAAGGTCAAGTATCGGGTACGACACAATCTGTCCCGGCCCATGATAGGTAATATCCCCACCCCTGTTTATCGGATAATAAACGGCATGCTTTTCTTTCAGGCCTTCCTCATCTAATAATAAATGTTCGGGTTTGCCGCTTTTACCAAGGGTATATACATGCGGATGCTCGCAAAATACAAGGTAGTTAAAAGTTTCGTCGGCTTCAATGGTATCATAAGCTACGGTAGTCCCGGCGCTTTTTGCTGCCGTTTCATAAGCCGTTTCCCGGTTCCGGTTTTCAATTTTAGTTTTAACCGTTTCGCTGAAAAGGGTTTCCTGCTTATCCCAGGCTTGCTGATAATCGATCAGGCCCCAATCCTGAAAAAATACTTTTTTGTTTTTCATCACTCGCCCTTTACGTAGCCTATCATATAATTTTCATACTGAAGATAGCCTACAGTATAATCAATGGAGGTATCTTTTTTATTTAATTGCGCGTTCACCACGCCATGGTGCTCAAACTGAAATGGCTCTAAAAAAATGTTGTCGGCAAATGAAACCTCTTTTTGTCCGTTGCATTTATAAACAGCCTCCTTGGCGCACCAGCAAACATACAATTGCTCAATTTTTTGCGGACCGCTTATGAAAGCCAGTTCCTCATCACGCATGAACTTATTGGCAATCCGCTCAACCTT
Organism: Mucilaginibacter sp.; assembly: GCF_036383575.1. GTDB lineage: Bacteria > Bacteroidota > Bacteroidia > Sphingobacteriales > Sphingobacteriaceae > Mucilaginibacter. The sequence goes on along the minus strand of NZ_DASVOB010000691.1, from coordinate 3,386 downwards.
TTGCTTGATCTGCTCAATATCTATCCCAACCTTATGCGTTTTGCTGATCATTACAGCCGCATAATCAAACGAGTGGCTTAATGAGATATGGTAAGGCAGGTTAACCAGGTAAGGTTTACCGTGTTCATCAACCTTGCAGTCAATATATTCGTCGGTACGGAGCATTTTGCGCAGCAGCACACGGGTGCCCAGCCAATGCAGGTGGCGCTTGCCGTTGCTCAGGCTTTCAACAAAATCCTTTTCCTCCTGATCCAATTGTAACTGGCCGTACAGGTCGGCAGCCTCCTCCTCGATACGCCAGAGCGCAAACTCGGTATCATCATCAATACGCTGCCTGTATGCTATCGCCATAAAAGTAAAATTGCAAAATAGGTTGCAAACATATGTCAAAAAAAATTAAATTGTATACATGCAGCTACATATTGGTAATCAGCTGACATATATGTGGTTTAGCGATGGTTTCCGCGCTAACTGAACGCATTTTGCCCGCCTATATTGTTCATAAAAGCCGGCAGCAATTGGGCTAATTTTCCTAATTTAGCGCCAGCAATAACCTGCCCCGTATGATACTATCTGATAAGCGCATCCTCGAAGAAATTGAACAAGGCCATATAATTATTGAACCATTTAACCGCGAATATCTGGGTACCAACTCATACGATGTGCATTTGGGCAAATATTTAGCTACTTACCGCAACCGGGTGCTTGATGCAAAAGTTCATAATGAGATTGATGGCTTTGAAATCCCGAAGGATGGCTTTGTATTACAACCTAACACGCTTTACCTTGGGGTAACGATGGAGTACACCGAAACCCATCGCCATGTACCGTTTTTGGAAGGTAAATCAAGCACAGGCCGCCTGGGTATTGATATCCACGCAACAGCCGGTAAGGGCGACGTTGGTTTCTGCAATACCTGGACACTTGAAATTTCATGCGCCCAACCTGTACGTATTTATCCGGGCATGCCCATCGGCCAGCTTATTTATTTTGTAGTTGAGGGCGAGATCGAAACACTTTACAACAGCAAAGCCAACGCCAAATACAACAACCCAACCACCCGCCCTGTTGAAAGCATGATGTGGAAGAATAAGTGGTAGTGTTTTAAGTCGAAAGTATTGAGTTTTAAGTGTAGAAAAAAGGACAATCGACTTTTAACTTCAGACTTCAGGCTTGGTACTTGTGACTTTAGACCTAAAACTTCCGACTTAAAACTTAGTAATACACTTGTTATAAAAGCGTAAATACTTTTTGCGTACCTTGGTAGTTCAAGATTTACCTTTCTATGAACTTCAAACGCCTATCTGTTGGGATCCTTATCACCCTTGTTGTTGGTGCTACCTTAGCTTTTATAAAACCCGACGATGAACTGGTAACAAAAATCATTGCACAGCTTGATAAATGGCGTGCAGAGCATCCGCAGGAAAAAGTTTACCTTCACTTTGATAAACCCAATTATGCCATTGGCGAGGACATCTGGTTTAAAGCCTATGTTACCATCGGCAGCGAACATAAGCTTTCGGCTTATAGCCAAACCCTGAATGTTGACCTTATTGATGATAACGACTCGGTAAAACGCAGCCTCAAACTTCCGCTAACAGCAGGTCTGGCAGCGGGCGATTTTGCCCTGGCAGATAGTATGGCTGAGGGCAACTACCGGATCCGGGCCTATACCAATTGGATGCGAAATGAAGGAGAAGCTTACTTTTTCGACAAAACCATAACCGTGGTAAACGGCATCAGCAACACGGTATTCACCAAAACAGCTTATACCTACAGTACACTAAACGGCAAACAAAAAGTAACTGCTGTTATTACTTATACCGACCTTAACGGTATAGCTTATGTTAATAAGCCTGTTAGTTATGAGGTTGAAATAAATGGTAAATCCATTTCAAGGGGAAAAGGCATAACTGATGATAAGGGTAACCTCATAGCCAGCTTTACTAACAACCTGCCGGTTTCCATAATATCAGGGCATATCAATACTGAACTTAAACTCGATGATAAACGCACCGTTGCTAAAGCAATACCTATAAAAACGCTATCCAATAAGGTTGATGTTCAGTTTTTCCCGGAGAGCGGAAATTTAATTAACGGCATTTTTGAAAAAGTAGCTTTCAAAGCTGTTGGAGCCGATGGATTAGGGGTAGATATTAAAGGCTTTATTGCCGACGATCAAAACAACCAGATCTCAGCATTGGGCGAAAGTCATTTTGGTATGGGCACCATAAATTTTGAACCCGAAAGCGGCAAAACATATAAGGCACATATTACTTATGCCGATGGTTCGGAAGGTATCTTTGATTTACCCAAAGCGGTTGATAATGGCTACGTATTAAGCGTTAACAGCATGCGCGACGATAAGGTTTATGTATCTATCATCCCCGGCAAAAACTCTGGTAACGGAACCCTTTCTCTATCTGGCTTAACGCTGATAGCGCAGGCAGGCGGCGAAATTTGTTATGCAGGTAAAAGTAAGGACGGGGCAACATCCTTTTCTGCGGCCATCGATAAAAATAAATTCCCATCAGGCATAATTCAGTTTACCTTATTTTCGGCAAGCGGCGAACCTTTGAACGAGCGCCTGATTTTTGTTCAAAACCCCGACCAACTCAAGCTTGCAGTTACCACAGAAAAACAGAGCTATAAACCACGCGAAAAAGTAACCATCAACCTCAATGCTAAAACCAGTGAGGATAAACCTATTGTAGGCAGCTTTTCAGCATCGGTTATTGACGAGTCGAAGGTTACCACAGATGAGGTAAACGAAATTTCTATATTTTCGACCTTGTTGCTTACATCCGATCTGAAAGGCTATATTGAAAAGCCAAACTATTACTTTACCAACGTAAGTAATGAAACCAAAGCCAACCTCGATGTACTGATGCTTACCCAGGGCTATCATCGTTTTGAATGGAAACAACTGCTTGCTGATAAATTTACGCCGATTGTTTTCAAGCCCGAAAGATCACTTGAAGTAACAGGTCATCTCAAAACTTTTGGCGGTAAACCTGTGCCTAACGGCAAAGTCACCTTGTTTTCATCGTCAGGAGGAACTTTTATTATTGATACCGTTGCCGATGCCAATGGTAAATTTACTTTCAAAGATCTTGTTTTCAGGGATAGCATCAAGTTTGTGATCCAGGCACGTACGGCCAAAGACCGCAAAAACCTCGACATTACCCTTGATAATGTAACACCGCAACCTGTTGGACCTAATAAAAACGCCCCCGATCTGCAGGTGAACATCAATGATGGGGCATCAGCCTATCTTCTGAATAGTAAAAAACTATATGACGAGCAGGTAAAGTACGGCATTGGCAATCATACCATTGTATTGAAAGAAGTAGTTATCCGTGAGAAACGGGAAAACCCTTTTAAAA
>NZ_DASVOB010000690.1:0-1822 GCF_036383575.1 Mucilaginibacter sp. | reverse complement strand
TCAGGTCCATGCCAATTAACACCATATCCCCTTCTGATAGGTTATTTCTTAGCTCACGGCAAAACTCTATGGCCCCATCAAGTGGCATATTGCCAATGTTTGAACCTAAAAACAGCACCACTTTACGCCTTGGTGAAATAGCGGCGGCCTTTTTCAGCATCTCAAAATATTCGCCATTTAGTCCGGTGATCTTTAAGCCGGGCAAAGTTACGGGCAGGGTTATATTGAGGTATGATATTACATTATCTGAGATATCAATAGGCAAATAGGTAAAATCAGCCTTTTTATCCAGCAGATATTTAAGCAGGTAAGAGGATTTTGTGGCATCACCAGCACCAAGTTCTATCAGGTCAAAAGCATCTCCATCGGCAATTAGCGCATCGCAGATTTCAGCGGTTTTTTCTGAAAAGATCTCCAGTTCGCAGTTAGTCGGATAGTATTCAGGGCAGTTCATGAGCTCCTGGAACAGCTTATCGCCATTGGCATCATAAAAATACTTTGAATTGAGGTGCTTTGGCTCTGCCTGCAGCCCTGCTACAACGTCGGCATAAAACTGCCTGTTTTCGGCGCTTATGTCACAATTTACGGCTGTGGGTGTAAAGGCTTGGTTCATAGATGTGGTGGTGTTTTGTGTCAATTTACCTCGCAAGTCTTATGCCAGTAAATTGCCATCGTAAATTTGTCTGAAAAAAATTGCGATAAGTTGCACGACTATGACCCGGAGGTGTAACTTCTGACGCGCCGCGCAACACTTTCTGGTTAACCATAAACTTGCCATTGTATTCGCCTATGGCACCCGGCGCTTTGGCAAAACCCGGGTAAGGCAGGTAGGAACTTTCAGTCCATTCCCAGCGGCGCCCCCAGTTAAATTTTGAAGAGGCAGCTTCCCACTCAAATTCGGTCGGCAAACGCAAGCCTTTCCACGAAGCGTAAGCATAAGCTTCAAAATAGCTGATATGGGTAACCGGATCTTTCAAATGAAGTGGCTCTAAACCGTGATAGGTATAATTATGCCATTCACTATCTACCAGATGCCAATATAAAGGAACTTCAACCTTATTGGTTTTTACCCAATCCCAGCCTTCGGCGTGCCAATGTCGAAAATCGTGGTAGCCGCCGCTGTTAATAAACTCCAGGTATTGTGCATTGGTTACCAGTTTAGGGCTTATTTGATATCCATTGAGATATACTTTATGGTGGTTAAGCTCATTATCAAAACAAAATCCATCGCCGGTAAAGCCTATTTCATAAATACCTTCATCCATGCTGATAAAAGCATCATCCTTCCCTCCATCAATACGAGGGGCAGTGTAATTTTTATTATAGGCTGGAAACAGCGGATTATGCCCCAGTATAAATTTAATATCGGTCATTAAAAGCTCCTGGTGCTGCTCTTCGTGGTTAAAACCGAGAATAAGGAGTTCTTTAACATCGTCGCTTATTTCGCCGCATAAAAAGCCCTCCATGGCCTCGTCAACATATTTACGGTAACTGTAAATTTCAATAACCGTTGGGCGGCTCAGGTTGCCGCGGTCGGTACGGATCACGCGTGTGCCAACAGTTTCGTAGTAACTGTTAAAAACGTAGTTATAATCAGGATTATATTCCTTGTAACCCATGAAGTAGGGCTTAAGGATAAACGTTTCAAAAAACCAGGTAACGTGCCCGATATGCCATTTAGGCGGACTAACGTCCACCACAGGCTGTACCACATAGTCTTCGGTTTGCAAATACGAGCAAATTTTTTCTGTACGTTGGCGTACCTCTTTGTACCGGGCTATTAAATCCATTGATATTACTTACTATCCAAAAACTGCTTTAA
>NZ_DASVOB010000689.1:0-3212 GCF_036383575.1 Mucilaginibacter sp. | reverse complement strand
CAGAATGCTTAGTAAATTCAATAAATTCCCTTAATTCAATAAATTCGAGTTCAGACAACCCCTTCCCCAAAAATAAATCTTCAAAACCCTGCATAATATATTAATCCTGTTATATTTGATTACATATAAACCAAACTCATTCCTGTGATTTGGGTTATCTAATAACACCCTAACAGGTTATCTATATCATGGCCAAAAAAACAACTAAAACCGAAAATCCCTTACCGGAAGCAAAGCCTGTAAAGGAAAAAAAAGCCGTCACTAAGGTCAAAGCCGATAAAGTAACGCCTGAAACAGGAACCCCGGAACCTAAAAAAGCAGCTAAAACAAAAGCAGTAGCTGCCGAAAAGCCTGCCGCCGAAAAGAAAGCTGTACCGGCTAAAGCTGCCCCGGTAGCTGCCGAAAAGCCTGCTGCTGTTAAAAAAGCTACGCCGGCTAAAGCTAAGGTGGAAAAAGCCGAAAAACCTGCTGAAACTGCCCCTGCTCAGCCAATCAGGCTTAAAGCTGTTGAACCATATAGCCGCCTTACCGATTTTGATATCAGTTTATTTAAATCGGGCAAGCATTATAAGCTGTATGAAAAGCTGGGTTCGCATGTGGTGGAATACCAGGGTGTTGTTGGTGCTTATTTTGCTGTTTGGGCACCAAATGCCCAGTATGTTGCAGTAATAGGTAATTTCAACGGCTGGAACCGTGGTTCGCACAGCTTAAATGCCCGCTGGGATTCGTCGGGTATTTGGGAAGGGTTTATACCTAACGTTGGTGTTGGCGAAACCTATAAATACTATATCAAATCATCAACAGGCGAAGACCTGGAGAAAAGTGATCCTTTTGCACTGCGCTGGGAGCTGCCTCCACGTACCGCCTCAATAGTTGCCGATACTTTTTACGAGTGGAAAGATCAGGACTGGATGCAGAACCGTCATGAGCATAACGCGCTTGACAGGCCGTACTCGGTTTACGAAGTGCATTTGGGCTCATGGGCGCGCAACCCCGAAAGCCCGGATGAGTTTTTGACCTACACACAGCTGGCCGAAAAGATGGTGCCTTATGTAAAGGAAATGGGCTTTACGCATGTAGAGTTTATGCCGATCATGGAGCATCCATATTACCCCAGCTGGGGTTACCAGGTAAGCGGTTATTTTGCTGCGGCATCACGCTACGGTACGCCGCAACAATTGATGTACCTGATCGAGGAGTTTCATAAAGCCGGTATTGGTGTGATACTGGATTGGGTGCCTTCGCATTTTCCGGGCGATATCCATGCATTATACAGGTTTGACGGAACGCATCTTTACGAGCATGCCGATGCCCGTAAAGGCTTCCACCCCGACTGGAAATCATATATTTTTAACTACGGCCGTAACGAGGTTAGGGCATTCCTGATCAGTAACGCGCTGTTCTGGCTCGATAGGTACCATGCCGACGGTTTACGTGTGGATGCGGTAGCTTCGATGCTATACCTTGATTATTCGCGCAAGCATGGCGAATGGGAAGCTAATATGTACGGTGGTAACGAAAACCTCGAAGCCATATCCTTCCTGAAAGAATTTAACGAAGCCGTTTACAGCCACTTCCCATCGGCACAAACCATAGCCGAGGAATCAACCTCGTTTACAGGTGTTAGTCGCCCGGTTTATTTGGGTGGTTTAGGCTTTGGTATGAAATGGATGATGGGCTGGATGCATGATACTATCGATTATTTTCATGAAGATCCCATTCACCGTAAATACCACCATAATGAGATAACTTTCAGTACCATATATGCCTTTACCGAAAACTTTATGCTGCCTTTCTCGCACGATGAGGTGGTTTACGGCAAAGGCAGCATGCTGCGCAAAATGCCCGGCGATGAGTGGAGGCAATTTGCCAACCTGAGGTTAATGTATGGCTATATGTTTACGCATCCGGGCTCAAAACTGCTGTTTATGGGCGGCGAGTTTGGGCAGGGCGACGAATGGAATTTTGGCCAGTCGTTACAGTGGCACGTGCTGCAGTATCCAAATCACCAGGGCATCAGCGAAACGGTTAAAGCGCTGAACCATTTATACCGTGAGGAACCTGCTTTGTACGAGAAAGCGTTTTCGCACCAGGGCTTTGAATGGGTTGATGGCGGCAATGCCAATGACTCCATACTGGTATACCGCCGTATGGGGCATGACAGTAAAAACGACCTGATGATCATCCTGAACATGACCCCGGTTATCCGCAGGGATTACCGCATAGGCGTACCTGCTGCCGGTAAATGGAAGGAGGTCTTCAACTCGGATAACAATAAATACTGGGGCAGTGGTATCATCAACTATGAGCCGGTAAACAGCGATCCGGTAAGCTGGCATGGTAAAGGCCAGTCTATCAAAATTACCATACCGCCGCTTGCCGCTGTTGTATTTAAACTGGTACCCGATGTGCCGGCTAAATATGAGTTGAAAAGGTAAGCTGGTCCGATAAAATAAATACGTCATCCCGAACTTGTTTCGGGACCCCACATGCAAGATATGCGCTTAGTAAAATAGCGGGTATTAGCCATTTGTGAGGTCCTGAAACAAGCTCAGGATGGCGTTGTTAAATGTGTATAGCGTATGAACCCCAAATTCAAATATCTTTACCTTATAGGTGGCATAGTTGCAACCATATTGTTTATTGTGCAAATTGTAGCTACTTACCCTAAGCCCAATGCTGTCGGGGTGATATTGGGCGCACTGCCTGCGCTGGCCTTGTTTTACCTGTCGTACAAGGCCTATCATGTTAAAAAAGATAATGAGCTGATGTGAGGTTGAGGTTCATAATATGCCCTCTCCACCCGTCATTGCGAGGCACGAAGACAACCGACCCCAGGGAGCTCATTAATACCTATAAAATCAAATTATAACTATTAATAATCCCCTACTTACAGAGCCGGTTAGCTGATCAAGCCACCAAACAAACTCTCCACCCGTCATTGCGAGGCACAACCTTTCCCGAATTTGTTTCGGGAAAGCATGCCCTCTCCACCCGTCATTGCGAGGCACGAAGCAATCGCGAACTATACAGAGCCGGTTAGCCGGTCAAGCCACCAAACAAACTCTTCACCCGTCATTGCGAGTAACCATCAGGATTCTCCTGAAAAAAAATGAGATGACGTGCTCTGCGATGAGAAGTAAGATATTAGCGGAATAAACAGGGCAAATTACACACCCCGTATAACCCTTGGGGCCTTTAAGAGCCCGCTT
>NZ_DASVOB010000688.1:0-4380 GCF_036383575.1 Mucilaginibacter sp. | reverse complement strand
TTATAAAAAAACAATCGATAATAAGGTTAGGTATTTTAAAACAGCAATAGCAAAAAAAGATGTTCAGAGCGAAATCATGAAGCTTGGCGTGACAGATAGCCTTGAAACATTACCATCAAACATAACAGCAACGTATGCCAGTGACCAGCCAACGAGTGAATTGATAATAAATTTTGATTTCCGTTCGCAAATAAATGTATATGGTAGTCTTCGTTATGAGAAAAGCCCGGCAAGAGAAAAAACACCATCGGCATTTTTGAACGTATTCGATAAGATTATAAACTTTAAAGATAAAAAAGCGAAAGAATGGCTACCTGATAGCATCGAAGTTATGTTAACCAGCTATAGCTATTCACCTGAAAAACCAATGAACTTGCCCGCAGGATGGCCGGACTTAAAAGATAAGCATACAGTAAAAAGGAGTGTTGACCTGTATAGCGTTTATATCGACAAAAAAGAGCTTGATAAATTAAAAAAGCTCACTAACTTATTAAAAGAGAAACAAGCAGTAAAAGTGAGTGGAAGGCTATTTTCGATATCTTATCGTTTTCCTTTTCCAAACATCAAGTAGATTACAATCATCAAAACGAAAAAGGCATGAATCATATCGATCCATGCCTTCTATATAGAAATCAAATTCGTGTAATTCGATTTAATTCGAAAACATTCATGTTATATGTTTTTGAAATGCTCAATGATCAGGCTCGCAAGCTCAACACCAATCCTTTCCTGAGCCTCATTAGTAGCAGCACCAATGTGTGGGGTCAGGGAAATTTTTGGATGGGTTAAGATCTCAGCGCGAGGGGTTGGCTCATTGTCGAACACGTCAAGCGCTGCAAATGAAACCTGACCGCTGTTTAAGGCATCAACCAAAGCAAGCTCGTCAATCAAACCACCGCGTGAAATATTTACAAGGCCAACACCTTTTTTAGTTTTAGCCAATTCTTCAGCACCAAAAAGGGCTTTGTCGATAAATGGAGTATGTAATGTAATGAAATCAGCAGTTGTAGTGATCTCGTCAAGAGTAGATTTTTTAACAGCTACTTTAACAGTAGTACCGCCACCTAAAACAAGATCCAGCTCAGGGTTGAAATCAAAAAGGTCATAAGCCAAAACATCCATACCAACACCAATAGCTATTTTAGCTACTTCCCTGCCGATACGGCCAAAACCTACGATACCTAAAGTTTTACCGCGAAGCTCAACACCTTTAGCGTAAGCTTTTTTCAGGTCGTTAAATTTAGTACCACCATCAACCGGCATTTTGCGGTTGCTATCTGGTAAAAAACGTACAGAACCAAATAAGCTGGCAAATACCAGTTCGGCAACTGATAAAGAAGAAGACGCCGGGGTGTTATATACACCAATGCCTTTTTCTTTGGCGTAATCAACATCGATATTATCAACACCTACACCACCGCGACCGATCAATTTCAGGTTTGGCGTAGCGTCGATCAATGCTTTACGTACTTTAGTAGCACTACGTACGGTGATAGCATCATAATTTTTCAATTTTTCAGGAAGCTCGTCCTGTGGGATATTGTTGGTATCAACAAAAAAGCCGGCATCTTCCAGCATTTTTTTACCTATCGGGTCGATACCGTCGTTAGCTAATATTTTGATCATTATTTTAGTATTTAGCCCCCCGGCCCCCTAAAGGGGAGTAAAGATCCCTTTAAGATAACCGGGGGTAATTATAAACTTTTGTTCCCCCTTTAGGGGATTAGGGGGCTTATTTATTCTTTTCAGCAAACTCCTGCATTACGTCAATCAGCACATAGATGCTGCTTATTGGCAATGCGTTGTAAATTGAAGCGCGGAAACCGCCTACACTTCTGTGGCCTTTAATGCCAACTATACCACGTTCTTCGGCAAGTTTCAGGAATGGTTTTTCCAATTCCGGATTTTCCATCACGAAGCAAACGTTCATTTTTGAGCGGTCTTCAACGGCAGCCACTGCTTTGAACAATGGGTTGCGGTCAATTTCCTCATAAAGTACACGTGCCTTGGTAATGTTTTCCTGCTCAATAGCCGGTACGCCACCTTTTGCTTTTAACCATTTAAGGGTAAGCATTGATACGTAGATAGCAAATACCGGTGGAGTGTTATACATTGAACCACCTTCAATTTGAGTTTGGTAGTTAAACATTGCAGGGATCTTACGACCGGTTTTACCCAGCAGGTCGTCCTTAACAATAACCAAAGTAACACCGGCAGGGCCCATATTTTTCTGAGCACCGGCGTAAATCAAACCAAAATCGGCAACGTTAACCACGCGGCTGAAAATATCTGACGACATATCACAAACCACAGGAATTGGCGATTTAAAGAACTCCTGTAACTGCGTACCGTAAATGGTATTGTTTGATGTAATGTGGATGTAAGCGGCATCGGCAGGAATTTCAAAATCCTTAGGGATGTAAGTAAAGTTGGCTTCTTTTGAAGTAGCTACAACTTGAACTTCGCCAAAATATTTAGCTTCTTTTAAAGCTTTATTGGCCCAAACACCAGTTTCAACATAAGCTACTTTACCACCTTCAGGTAGCAGGTTGTAAGGGGCCAAAGCAAACTGGGTGCTGGCACCGCCTTGCAGAAACAATACCGAATAACCTTCCGGAACGTTGAATAATTCTTTTACCAGGCTTACAGCTTCGTCTAAAACGGCTTCAAACTCTTTTGATCGGTGTGAAATTTCAAGCAAAGAGAGTCCAGTACCATTAAAATCAATAACTGCTTCTGAAGCTTGCTTTAAAACTTCGTGTGGTAGAATGCCGGGTCCGGCACCAAAATTATGTTTCATATAATTAACGAATTGTAGGTTCTAAATACACTATTAGGAAGTTTGTATTTTGTTGGGCCGAAGTTAATTAATTTGACAAAATATATAGACATTATTTACATTTTTTGAAAAAATATACAATTAATCAACAAACGGGCCTTTGATTGCAAATAATTAAACTAACCCTACAGGGTTGATAGTAATTATTATCATTATAATACTTTTAGGGATGTTTGAGTTTTGAAATTGCGGCCACCTGATTGGCCGACGAGAATACCGAAGTACCCGCAACAAACACATTTGCACCAGCTTCTATCAGTTTTGCTATATTGTTAGCATCCACCCCACCATCGATCTCAATTAACAGGTCGGGATTTTTTTCGGCACTTAGTGTCCTGAGTTCTTTGATCTTTTTATAAGTGTTGTCAATAAAATGCTGTCCGCCGAAGCCGGGATTAACCGACATGATCAAAACCATATCCAATTCGGCAATAATATCCTCTAATAAGAAAACGGGCGTTGCAGGGTTAATAGCAACAGCAGCTTTACAGCCTAATTGTTTAATTACCTGTACGGTACGGTGCAAATGCGGGCAAGCCTCCTGGTGCACAGTAATACTATCGGCACCCGCGTCTTTAAACGCTTTCAGGTAACGATCAGGGTCGACAATCATCAGGTGAACATCAAGCGGCTTGGTGGCGTGTTTTTTTACAGCGCTTACAACAGGGAAACCAAAAGAGATATTAGGAACAAACATACCATCCATAATATCAACATGAATCCAGTCTGCTTCGCTGTTATTGATCATTTCAATATCGCGTTGCAGATTGGCAAAATCGGCTGCTAAGATAGATGGTGCTATGAGGTGATTCATATGCAAATATATAAAACCCGATAACCCGCATGCCGGGAAAGGGAAATTAATTTATGATATAATTGTAAAAAAGCAGGTGTTTGATTTCCTCCTTGTTGGCCTCAATCGTCATCCCGAACTTGTTTTGGAATTCTATAGGACAGATTATCAGCTGGCTTAACAAACTGTAAACTTAACAGGTGGGGCGCTGAAACAAGTTCAAAAATGGGTGTCATGCTGAGTGTTTAAATCCGGTGAATTCTGAAGGTGAAATGACATTAAACTATTGTCATCCTGAGGAACGAAGGATCTTCTTCGCCCTACATAGCGACCATGTATTTTGCAGAAGATTCTTCGCTATCGCTCAGAATGACAAGCGTTTTTTAAACATGTCATGGGTAGCCGGTCGAAGCATGGTGGGCAGGGCCTTTGCGCGCGACCCTTCGACTAAGCTCAGGGTGACCGGCCCTCTTTGCTTAAGATCATTTCTCCTTCAGAGCCCATCCGGCAGGTTTAAGCGTCCTGCTAAAAAATCATTCAAGCGCGGACACTTGAACGGGCGTTTTAGACGCTCAAGCCGAAAGCTTTGAGCATGCCAACCACGGGTTATGCTGCGCTAAACCCGCGGCAGTTATTTTAAAACCTAAACCCGATAGATATATAAGGTAATGACCCTTCTTTTGAAAAACCCATAACAGCTTCTATCAGCACCAGCTGAGCAGGGATGATATATAAGCCACCACCATAA
>NZ_DASVOB010000687.1:0-6652 GCF_036383575.1 Mucilaginibacter sp. | reverse complement strand
TCGTAGGCGTTGTTGCTGATTTTAAAACAAATTCTATGCGCGAGGAAATTAAGCCGCTGGTGATGTACCCCTCAAAAAAAATGGAACAGCAAATAGCGGTGAAAATTGACAGCCGAAAGTTTACCAAAACGGTAGCGTTGGTACAAAGTACCTGGGAAAAGAAATACCCCGAATATGCCTACACCGGCTTTTTTGTTGATGACAGTATTGCCAAATTTTATGAGCAGGAAAACCAACTCGAGCTGATTTATAAAGTATTCGCGCTTATCTCCATTTTTATCTCCTGCCTTGGCTTGTATGGCCTGGTATCGTTTATGGCGGTACAACGTACCAGAGAGGTAGGGATCCGGAAGATCTTAGGCGCATCAACAGGCAGTATAGTGTACCTGTTTTCGAAAGAATTTTTAGTGCTTATCGTAGTTGCATTTGTAATTGGCGCGCCCCTTGCCTGGTACCTGATGAACGGATGGCTGCAAACTTTCGCCTATCGTATTTCGCCAGGCCTTTGGATTTTCGCGGCAGCCATTACAACCTCGTTACTGATAGGCTGGTTCACGGTAGGTTACAAGGCTTTAAAAGCTGCACTGGCAAACCCCGTTAATAGTTTGCGGAATGAATGATCGGGTTGATATTTAAGTTATATTCAGCCCATTTGCCTGTATTATTAGCACGATTTGCATCTGTTACCCAATATAGTCACCTATGCGGTTTTTTGGGTATTGCCACTGCTGCCCACCATCGAAAGGATCTTTAAAACAGCAGGTATCCCGGCACCAAGTGCTGTAATATAGGTTAATATTTGTGTATAAGCTTCCTGTTGCGATATGATCAGGAAAACCAATATACCTATTATGCAAAGATTTAAAGGTGCTTTCAAACTGCTCCAGTTCCCCGTGTCTTTTACCTGGGCTTTAATACGTTCAACCTCGCTGTTACCGATGGCTGTTAAGATGTAATTGCGGAAGCCTTTGTTAAATAGCATCAGGGTACCTTCGGTTCTTGTGATCAGGCCTTTATATATCAGCATACTCAGGTTATAATCGTCATAGGGGTTAACCAATCCGTCTTCGGCCAAATCATAAAGCAGAAACTTTTCTTCTTTAGTAAGCGACTGCCATATATAGGTATAAAAATAATGTGAGCTGAGCTGCATCTTAAAGATCAATGTATCGCTTGCAATACCAATGCCTTCTTCATTGAGTAATGGCAAGGTGGATATGGCCTTTTCTTTCATATCGCGTAAATAGTGTGTATACCGTGTTTCTTCGGTTATACTGTGCCTTAAATTGTTGATATTTTTAGGTAAGCCTGGTGCCGGGGGCATAACTTTTAATTTCATCCGGCGCGAATAATGTAAACGCCATTCCCGTTCCGAGGCTTTGAACGGTACCTTTATTATTGCATTTTTCTTTTTCTTCCTTAGCCTTTCGCCAACTCCTAACAGCGGTTGGATAATGATACGGAAATGTCCTAACAGTACATGCCACCTTTCCAGCTCGCTTTCGGATACATCGCCAGCCCGTTTTGTCGTATCAGCCGAATCGCTCTTCGTGGCGCTTTGCTGTTTATCTGCATTTTTCCTTTGCTCTTCGGTAAATGAATCAAGAAAAGTGAGCGGGTGGACCGTTGAAATGATCATGATCTTGCTTTTGCCCTGCAACATCAGCGACTCCAGGAAATTAAGCTTTATGCTATTGGTTTGGGAGTCTTTAATATTGTATTCAAAGTGGTTTATAATAACCAGTTTGTTGCTCTTTTTTAGGGCATCTGCTTTGCATTTTTTCCAATCCTCATCAGTATCACCATTTTCTGTCGGGATCCTGATCATATCGGCTATGTAAACGTTATCGTCGGGCTGCATGCCTCCACTATACATCAAGGGTTTGCCCCGTTTGTCCCTGAATAACCTGTTCTTTATTTTGTTTTGGATATTCTTTAGTTTTCCTGAACCGGGAGGCCCTACTATCAACAATAGTGAGTTAAGTTTATCATCAAGCAATATCTGTTCGTCCATCTCTCTCCAACCATCCTGAAAGGGCAATCCCAGTGCAAATAGTTTCCTGATCACATTGTGGAGCATATAAAAGAAACCGATAACTAACAGCGCCAGTATAAATACAGGTATAAAATATTGCGGGTGAAATACAGCATCAATGGTGGGATGCCAGCCAAGGCTTGCAGAGCCCAGGCTGAGGTATGCCGCGGTATCCAGCTTATAGATTGTGCGTGTTGAAGTATCATTAGTATTTGTAAGCTTGCTGAAAAAAATATCAGAACCAACAGATGCATAAACCATGTTGTTGCTTTTAATCTCAATATCTTTTAACTGTAGCTTGAAAGCATTTAATAATTGCGCGGTCAGGAAATCCTCTTTAAGATACTGCCCGCTACGTTTAATACTATCAATTTTTTGGGGTTGAGAAATAATATGGTGATCATTAATGAACAAACTGTCAAGGTATACACCCTTGGGGAGTTGGTTGTTTTTAATTGTGTTTTTAGGTGTTTTTTGAACCAAATCCTTAGCGAAATGAAATTGTTTGTACCGGGTTTCTAAATTTTGTTCATAGTTGGACGAATAAATGAAGAAAAATGCTACCGGGATTCCGCTTGTGATAACGAGGCGTGTGGTTGCCATAAAGGCAAAGCTGTGCGTATAGGTCCAGAAAGGGGTGTCGATTTTTCTTAATGATTTTATAAGTGTTAACAATTTGTACAAGTGTGTTTTATCTATTATCCAATCTCTGAATGCCTGTATATATATAACAGCGATTACTATAAAAACAAACATCGTTATTACGCCCTCATATAAAAACAGAGTGGTTAAATGCTGCGGTGTTAATGTTTTTATAGCCACGGTATCAATAAGCAAAGCAAACAGAAGCAACCATAAAATGGCATACAGCTTAAAGTTGAAATTATAGCTTTTGATGCGCCTGTATTCTATAGCAAACAGAATGTTAGGAACAATGCCTATAAACGTTATGGAAAACAGGATCAGGTAAAGCGATTTCAGAAAAGAGTTGTGATCAATAGTCACAAGCATGCAGAAGATAATAACCAGGTTAATAGCGATGATCAGGTTATATAGCCGGTGAAAACATCTCTTTGGCCCTATCCATGAAGTTTCAAAAAGTTGCTTTTTAAAAAACGACCGTTTAGCCGATACAAAAAACACAATAGCGAATTGGATGATGAGAAAAAGTAACAGGGATGTGAGCATTGCTATGGTAAAGGCATAGGCTTGCATATCCCTGTTGTCGTTATATTCCTGGCTTTCAAATATCACAACAAAATAGGGGAGGCCCTTTACAGGTTTAATTTTTATATTCAATTCCCGCCCGTAGTAGGTAGCTGTAAAACCGGTATCAGATCTTGCCTCCAGACAGCTTACTAGGTTGGTACTATCGGCAAATTCGTTCTTCAGGTTTTCATTTAAATTTCTGTTGGCTATGGAATGGTATAATATTTTGCCGTTATTATTAATGATGGCAAATTGATACCCATCGGGCATTATAACATGATCTAAACTTTTCATTGTAAATGTCATGGCTGCCACAGCGGCCTGCTGGCTTAGCATTGCAGCGGATTTTATGGCAATTACAGACCGGAAGGTTTCGTTGGTAACAGAATAGATCTGATCAAGGTATAATTCGTGACCATTGAATTTGTAAGTATTGTTGCTGCGGACCTTTTTGAAATAGTCGCGCCAGCCTAAATTGCTTCGGGGAGTGAAAGCGCTGTCAATACTCCAGTTAAGGAGTTCCTTCCCGGTCGAATCGATCCAAAAGGCCTCTTCCAAAGCAGTTGGTTTGGCAATGGCGTTTAATTTATCCCTGCTTTTTGAGTAACCTGTATCCAGTGAAGGTTTTGATTTGAATTTTAGATTGTGTTTATCCAGATTGGCAATGTCATCATTTGCATAGAGATGTGATTGCGAATCGAAATTTTTGAGTGTTTGATAAGCGTTTTCTAATTCTGTAGAAAAGGCGTCTGATATGCCATTTGCCAGTGATCTCGAGGAGGCCGATATTTTGCCGTGTGTGTTTGTGAAAAATATAAAATACATAAACACAAAAAAAGTTAGCGCCATCATCAGTATCGCTACCAATACCGACGCGATGCCGTCGAATACAGTGAGTTTATCCTTATTGCCCGTATGATAAAGTTTGATCCAGGGTAAGGATATGATGGCACCTACGGCGAAGGTTAACATCAGCAGCACGACAACAAGCGGCAACCGCTTCCGTTCCTGGTTGTAACTTTTTTCGGGTACTAAACCAACAACTATCAATTGATTTTTACCATCAAGGTTAACAGGTTGCGAAAATGCCCGGTAGTCTTTTCCGCCTATGTTTAAATTGCGTAAGCCGGGGCTGCTTATCTTATTTTTGAAGGTTAATAATGAATCTTTTGACTGGTAGCTTAAACCTGAAGGGAAGGTTTCGTAAACGATATTGTCGTAAGTTTTGCTATTGCCCGATGTGTTGCAGTTAAAAATTATATAATTGGCAAAAACATCGGGTACCAGCAGTGGCCTTATAAAATGGTCAAAGCTGTAACGGATGCCCATATACATGCTTAAAGTATCGTTTGGCCCGTTTAAAGCTATTGTTCTTTTAAGATAAATGGTTAGTTGCTGAGCAGATATATTTGTATTGATCGTAACAGCGCTATCGGCCCAGTTGATCTTTCTCCGTTGCAGCTTTTCCCTGATATTAGCACCTTCAAAACGGCATACTACCGGCAATAATGTAAAATTGGTTTTAGGATAATTGCCAAGGTAATCCTGCAACTGATCATCATAAGGAAATGTTTTCAGGAAGTTATTCAGCATCCAGGTGCTGTTTATAATTTTTGAGTGGATATTGGTGTTGATGTTTTGCAGGCACCGAAACCGGCGCTCCTGTACCACTTTTTCGTTGGATGGTATGTAGATGTAAAAGTAGCTTACCCCTAACATGACCAATGTAAGGAAGGTTACAATGGCAACCATCTGGTTTTTACCTATCGCAGGGAATTTGAACATAATTTAGGTTGTTAAAAACTTTTGTCGAACCAGAACTAAACCAGAAGATGTCGGTAGAATATATAAGACTAATCAGTCAAAAAGTATTAGCAATTATTTAGTATTCTGATAATGAGAATTTTATAAAAGTAATTGCCGTTAATGGCTAATGCAAGCGTGTTTTTACGTGTTTTTACGTCGGTTTTTACGTTTCAGGGCTGTTAATTAGCGTATTACAAGTTGTAGGGAACGTAAATTGTTAGGGTTTATGCATTTGATGCTCTGGGATCCTAACTGTTTTGCAGCAGTTGGTTAAAAGGAAGAATACGCTGCATTGCTAATTTTGATAGGGATTATGCAAACACAAATGGAATAAAATTGTGAAATATCAATGAAAATTATACTTTTGCAAACTCCAAACCGGAAAACACTCCTGAGTAGCTCAGCCGGTTAGAGCATCTGACTGTTAATCAGAGGGTCGCTGGTTCGAGCCCAGCCTCAGGAGCAATAATGGGCAAGCACGTTTTACGGTCGCTTGCCCTTTTTTTTGCCTTTGCTGTTAATCAAGTATATAAAGTTAAATAACTCACTCGTTTTAGCTGCTCGATGTTGCAGTTCTTCAAACGTGAACTTTTCGGAGCATATCGAGCCATCAGAATGCCCTTTTGGTAAGTGCTTGATTACAATATGTATTGCCGATTACCGTCGGTTGGTTAATCACTGTTTTTGCGATGGACTTGATATCGATATATGACTTTTATGCCGGTATCGATATCTTCGCTTGTTTATAGCCCCTTATATACCAGATTGGTAAATGTCTTACCCGATATAACAAAGCCACCATATTTTGCATCGTACTTTTCGGTTGGCCGGGCTGCAATAATTTCATCTAATGATTTCCCTGCATTTTTTAGTTTGGCTACTTTTTCGCGTACGGTTACAAGCATTTCATGAAATTCCATAAGATGAGTTTTATCACCAATAGGGCCATGGCCTGGGATAACGATGGTTTCTTTACCTGCCCTTGCGATATTTTGCCGCGAGGCTTCTATCATACCATCAATGCTTCCGCCTGTTGAATAGTCAATGAACGGAAAATAACCATTCCAGAAGGTATCCGCTACATGTAAAATATCAGCATTGGCAAAATGAATAGATGAATCGGCGTCAGTATGGGCCGGTTTATAAGTGTTAATGTGAACGGTTTCACCATTAAAACTTATTTTATGTTCGCTTTTATAAAGCACGGTTGGTAAGGCCGCTTCTGGAAGAGGAGGGAATGTATAATTCCAGTCATCAACCCTTATCGTATTTTCGAGATGCTTTTTCGTTACATCCTGTGCTATGATGGTGGCACCTTCGCCATGAAGCCACTCATTTCCAAAAGTATGATCAAAGTGCCAATGGCTATTGATCAAAAACTTAATAGGGTTTGCACTGATTGAATTTAAAGCTTCCAGAACATTGACTTTAGAAACACCTATACCACCATCAACCATTAATTTACCCTGTGGGCCATTCAATACGGCAATATTGCCGCCCGAACCCTCCAGCATACTGATGTTTTTACGCAATGGTGTTACCGTTACTTTTGCGGTTTTGGCGGCATTGATGATGGTTACTACGGGGCTTGCGGCCTGGTTA
>NZ_DASVOB010000686.1:0-3962 GCF_036383575.1 Mucilaginibacter sp. | reverse complement strand
AGTACCAATTTTATTGGCTAACCTGTCCAGTAACTCTGCCAGGTCGGGATCATCAAGCCCGCAGCTATCCGATTGCCATAGCACTTCCTGTTCGGGCTCTGTATCGTCGACTTTAGGCGCTTCGAGCGTGAAAAGTTCAATCCCCAATGCAGGTTCCAGTGTGGGGATTTTAAGTTCAAAGAGCTTAAACAAATGACCAATATGGTGTGATGCGCGGTTGGTACCGATATCCGCACCGATCACCTGTCCATCTACCCGGTAACATTTTAAAACTGCGGTTCGTAATCCCTTGCCTTCGCCCTGTAAGCGGAGGCAAAGTTTTTCGAGCAGAGTTTTAATGGCTATTTCGATTCCGGTGGCGGTACGGATAGGTTCCAGGCAAGGCAATCTTTCTGAATAGGGTTCAACAGGATGTAATAATTGTAAAGATTCATCCACATTCCCCAAAGCCTGGTCAAGCCTTAATAATAATTCCTGCCCGAAACGGCGGCGTAATACAGAACGCCCCATGTCCACGAAGGTTTTAATGGTATAAAACCCAAGTTTTTGCAGCCTTTCAATAATTAATGGCTCAAGCCGGAGGGCGACAGGAGGTAAGGGAAGCAAGGCTTCAACCTGTTCGCCGGGAGCGATAATTGGTTTTATTTTCCCAAAACGGGCTACTGCCCATGCTGCACCCGGCGTATCTGCTATAGCGCCCCGAACATCATAGCCCTTACTTCTCAGACGGGTAACAATCTCCTTTAAATACGCCCGTTCTCCTCCCCATAAATGGGCACAGCCCGAAATATCAAATAGCAATCCATCGGGTAAATCGGTAGCGATGAGCGGCGAGTAACGGATACACCATTCGCCCAAAGCGCCGAGCAGTTTAGCGGCCTGGCCCGGAATGTCATCAACAACTTCAAGGTTAACTATAATAGCCTTTGCATCGGCTGCCGTCATACCGGTGGTTACACCCTGCGTTTCGGCCAATGCATTGGCAGCCGTAATCATAACGCGGCCACGAACAGGCGAAGCAAAAACAAAAGGCACAGCTTTAAGTTCGGGCCGACGGAGTGTGAGCCAGTCTGTCAGTAAATGACGAAACCATAAAGAAATAAAGCGCTTGTTCATCATACCTCACTATCCGGCTATCCTTTCCTGTAAATTTATTTGTGCGGCTTTTTCTTCTTCCACGGGGATAAAACGCCCGTCGGCCCATTCCAGTTTCCAGCTGCCCGGATTACCATTGCGCACTCGGAGCAGGTCAATTTGCCAGCGCGGAAAACCAACACCCGGTAAATCATCATAGGTTTTACTTGGCAGCGGCGTTATTTGCCAGCGAGCTACGCAGGTTGTTGAACCTGGCTTACGCGGATCATTGCGCAGCAAAAAACCAGTTACTTTGCTGTTTTCAACTGCCAGCTGCAAACGCCGCGATTGTGCAAAGCTTATTTCCTTAACTTCGGCTATTACAGCGGCAAGGCCTTCACATTTTAAGGCTTCTTCCATAGCCCAAAGCAGGTCTTTTTCGCGCTTTACATCAATAAATATAACCCTGTGGGGTTCTACATCATAGCTTGCCAGTGCTGCGGGAAATAATTGCCTGTGCATGCTCACCCATAAACATACACCTCCCTGCTTCATCAGGCGGGTAAGCAAACCTGCTATAAGCCCGCCGGTTGCTGCAGCATGCTCGGGAGTAGGACATAACATTTCATGTATTGTACCGGTAGGGAAAACACCATTAGGAAAAGCAGATTCCAGCGGACCTAAACCAATACCTTTAGCCTTACCGGCCAAAGGCGGTGTAAAGCCCTGCCAAAGCAAAATGTCTTTTTGCAAACGGCTGATGATATCTTTTTGAGCTCCCGGCATTACATGTCATTTTTACCTATAAACCATATTCAAAATGCTACTGTTGAAATGGAATGACAAATATAATACTAAAAATATTAGTATTTACTAATTGATTAATTAATTTGTAATTGGTTGATTTTTAATCAAATGATGATTGGTTTGACCTGGCGGATACCTGTGCTATTGGCTAAAAAACTATGGCTGTCACTTATGGATAAAAAGCGGCGGAGAATGTGCGGTTCGCCTCTTGAGAAAGTAATAGTCTAAGTAGAGAATTAACCGCCGTATCGACTCACCCCGACATCACTGCGCTTGTCACCCCTCTCTACGCAAGCGTAAAGAGGGCATTTTATCCTTATTTTTTCTTTACCCTCTTTCCGCCAAAGGCGAAGAGAGGGTGGTCCAGCGTAGCGTAGACCGGGTGAGTCAAATATGCGCCATTCCCCCGCACTGGTCGATTTTCCATTAAAATAGTGCTTAGTAAATGAGGCGTGCTATCAGTTAAAACACGGGCTTATCAATTTCCACATCCTTTATTTTCCAGGTAGTTTTTAATTGTTGCTTTACTTTATTTAAGGCTGTGGCATTGCTTGTGCTTTGATAGGCCAGCTGAAGCCCGATTAATGCCCAGCCATTATTGGGGTTAATTACAAGATCTTTGTTTAATACTATTATGGCCTCATTGTACCTGCCTGCTTTCAACAAAGCATTGCCAAGGTAATGCCTTGCGGGCAGGGGCCAGTCACGGGGTTCATTATAGATCAGGTGATCCTCAGCAGTAACGGCTTTTTGTAAAATATTAATGGCTTCGGTGTGCTTTTTTTCGGCTGCTGCAATACTGCCCTGTAATATAAGGCTGGCAACACCTGCCGACTCATAGGCACTGCTGAAGTTATCAAGCGGTGCCTTTAATGATGGATCCTGCATTTTAGTTTCCAGCAATTTGAGCTCATGCCTTGCATTGGTAGTATTGCCTTTGCCGCACCATGCCAGCCCTTTTGAAAAATGAAGCAATACCGATGCATAAACAAGTGAATCAACAGGTTTGAGATCTATGATATCCGCCCATTTACCAAACCTCACTGCTGTTAACACCGGCTGCATATAAACGTATTGAAAAAAATTACCATCGGCCCCTTTGGCTGCTAAGTAATAGGGTGGCAGCGCTGCCTTCGCATCATCGGCGGCGGCGAGGGCTGTTTGGTAATTGCCGGCCATTTGTGCACAGTTTACTTTTAAATGGATATTGTGGATTTTATATAAGATATCTCCGTTTGCTACAGGGCTGTACTGTTTCAGATAAGTATCATAGCCTGCCACAGCCGCTGTGTTATTTGTAATGCCCTGCTCATAATTGCCGGTACGGATATAGATATGCGAGGGCATATGTGTTATGTGCGATACCAGAGGCATCAGGGTATCCAGTATATGAGCACTCTTTAAAGCCATTTGCGGCGTTGCAGAAGCTTCCATGGTATGGATATAAAAATGATTAGCCCCAGGATGTTTCGGGTAAATGGCTATGGCCTGTTCTAACAGGGAGCGGATCTGGGGTGTCCATGGTTTGGGTTTAAAATCATGGGTATACAGGTCCCAGGGGTGAAGTAGCAGCAATGCATCGGCATAAAGTGTTAGTACTTCGGCATTTTTAGGGTACTTTGAATATACCGTTTGCATAGCATCGGCATAATTAGTTCTTAATTGTTTTACTGTAAGGGTGGTGTCCTTACTATAGCGATGCAACATAGCTGCAATAAGTTCTTTTTCGAGCGGAGTGCAATTGGTACTTAGCTGTTTACTTTTTTCCGATGCCTCATAGGCATCGGCTGGCGGGGCATAACCGTTGGGATAATTAATAGTAGGTCCCATAGCCAGCGATTTGCCATACCAGGCCATCGCACAGTCGGGATCAAAACGGGTGGCTTTGATAAACGAAGCAATTGCTTCGATAGAATGAAAACCATAATACATACTTATGCCCTGGTTAAAATAAAACTGTGCACTATCTGATGTGGTGGTAATTTTCCATTGGTAATTACCCCAGCCTTTCAATGCCGGGATATCCGGAATGCTATCCGCGCTGTTATACACAAAGCCGCATACTATTGCCCGCTTAGCGG
>NZ_DASVOB010000685.1:0-5339 GCF_036383575.1 Mucilaginibacter sp. | reverse complement strand
TTACCCGGTGAAGCTGCCAGCATTACTACACGCCAGGGTGTGAGCAGGTTATTAGCGAAACGCGCCTTAACGCCGTTTTCACTTTCGCCGGGCAGAGGGGATAATTTGGTGACAAGGTCAATTTTATCAGTTGCCCCGGTGTCTGTTTTTAGAGAGCCTATGTAAAATCCAGGATAATTGTCAATGTTAGCCTCTGTAATTGCCGTATAATGGCTCTGATCTAACTCGACCAGCAGGGGTAAGCCGGCAATTGTTTTTTCTGTGATATGGTTTAGGTTTTTTTGTTGAAATTCGGTCTCCTGCGATGAGGTATAACTACCATAGTCTGCCACCCAGGTCTTTGCCTTTGCCGGTAAATTGAAACTGGTCAGTTCCCTTACTATCTGCCGGTCGCCGATGTTATCAGCCCCGAATAACTGGTAGCGAAAGGCAATCCCATCGTCATAAGCCCTGAACCAGATCTTCATCCGGCGCATTGGGCCCGATTTTTCTACCAGTGACAGCTCCAGTTCATTGTAACTGTCAACTACGGTTCCGTGCTTTGTTTTTACCACCGGTACCCAGGTTTGGTTAACGGAGTGCTCCACATGACCGGTTATGGCCATATTGGTGCCCATAGCCGGTTCATCCTTAAACTCGAAACCCAGCGAAGAAGGATGGATGATGGTTAAGCCATTGCTGGCAACGGTATATTGAAGACTGTTGGTATTGTTTATCTCGACAACGTTTTTTTTATCGGGCGATACCAGCTTAAAAGTTTGCGCTAAAGAAGGAGCTGACAGTGAAACGGCAGTGATCAGTACGTAAAAAGTTTTCTTGTTCATGATATAGATTAAACGACTCCCTCAATTTTTAAAACGAATGCATCTTTACACGGAGCATTTTCAGGCATTTTAACTTTAAGACCTGCTTCAGTCTGCTCAAAACTCAATTTATCGTTTCCGAGCAGGCTTACGCTGCTTACGTTACCTAATTGATTGCCTTTTGCTAACTTTTTAACAAGCGCTTCGTTCCCTGCAGGCCAACCCAGCATAGTAGCATAAAGGGTTTTACCTTTTGTGGTAAACCGGATATCTTCGGCCCCGAATGGCTTACCTTTGCCTTCATTAAAACCCTGCGCATTAATAGGTGCCGCCGAATCTGTTGCCGGGCCTTCTCCAAATACTGTCCATGGCCGGGTACCGTAAATTGCCTCGCTGTTAACCTGCATCCAGGCACCTATATCGTCAACTACCGCACGTTCTTCGCTATCAAGGGTGCCATCGCCACGTAATGGTATGTTTAAGAGTAGATTACCGTTTTTGCTTACAATGTCAACCAGAGTATGAACTACCGTTTTGGCGCTTTTGTAGCCTTTATTATCAAATATGCGTCGATCATAGTGCCAGGAGCCAATACAGGTATCCGTTTGCCATGGCAAGGGCTCAATCTGGTTGCTCTGTCCGCGTTCTATATCCCATATCATACATTTGCGTTGTTGCTCATTCAATACTTTACCAAACAGTGCTGCCTGTAGTTTACCATGTTTTTTTATACTGGTATTATACATATGGGCCGCTATTTTTAAGCCGGCATCGCTTACCGGCCAAAGGGGTAATGCAGTATCGTCAAAATAGATCAGTTCGGGACCGTATTTATCAATCAGCTCTATAGTACGGTTCAAAAACTTATCGCAATAAGCTTTATTAGGTACACTTGCGCCATTGCCCCAGTCCCAATGACCGCCCATGCTGCCATCGTTGAGGCTATCCTTACTTAGCGCATGATTTTGTGCATATAGTTCTTGCGGGTCATAGCCGCTCCACCATTTGCCGGCACCATCTGCTTTGGTGAGTTTGCCATCATAAGGCACGCCTGCATACGGTCCGTTTTTATCTGCGCGTTGTGCAACCTCATACCATGTCCAGGGGTGAGAGGCATGTACCGTTACGCCGAAAGGCAGGTCGTGTTCTTTAGCTGCTTTTGCCCAGCCGCCAATCAGGTCTTTTTTTGGCCCCAATTTGGTAGCGTTCCAGCTTTGGTATTTGCTGTCATAAAGGTCAAAATTATCATGGTGATTGGCCAGCGCCATAAAATATTTGGCCCCCGCCTGTTTGTACAAGCCTACCAGTTCCTCGGGGTTCCAGTTTTCGGCCTTCCATTCGTTAATGACATCTTTAAAACCAAATTTTGAAGGGTGGCCATATTTTTGAACATGGTATTTATACTGATCGCTGCCTTCCTGGTACATACCGCGGGCGTACCAGTCGCCGCGTTCGGGCTGGCATTGCGGGCCCCAGTGTGCCCATATGCCAAATTTGGCGTCGCGAAACCAATCAGGTACCTGGTATTGAGCCAATGAATCCCAATCGGGTTTAAAAGGACCAGAGGCAATGCCTGCATTTAAATTTGATTGAAGCAAACTACTGCCCAAAGCCCTTGACAGATACAAGGAGGAGAATCCTGTGGCTAAGCCTTTTATTAATGTTCTTCTTTTCATAATTATTTTAACGGTTAGAAAAAACAGCTATGCCGATCAGCCATACGGATGAATAGCCAGAGCTTTAAATAAATTTCTATAAGTGGTTATCTATAATTGGTTAATCAACAATTCGCGTTATCGGGTCAATAATTGATAATCATCCAAATTTCTTTGAAATAATGGCTAAATAATTGACCTAATGGGACTTTTTTTTGTATAAAACCGACTTTTTGCGCAAGAGAAAATACGATTTGTCGAAAAGAATCGAGGTTGCTAAATCGAAGCTTATATTTTGGTTCCGATTGTAACTGTTTTATTTAGTGTTGGTTATTGTTGAAATAAAACTGATGGCTTGTATAAGCTATTGCATGTTGATTGTTTATGACCTGGTATTTATAAAAACATTGGCAATGGTTATTTCAGACCATGCTGATCTTTGATTTTTAAGACCAGTTATATTTTCGCTGCCATTACGATACTTCATTGATCAATGATTAAAACCAACCTTGTGCATCTGTTTTTTCATATTCACTGGGCGATATGCTGGCGCGTTTTTTGAAGGCCCTGGAATTATTGATCAAGGCATTAAATATTTAAAATCAAACAACCTTGATGGGGGGACAAGTCATAGCGCGTTGAATCTGAACTGCTTTATGGATAAAATATTATATTTCTAAAATAGGATCGTTTTAGTAGAAATATTGAATACGCGTATAAGGTATAAGTAGCCGGAGGCCTTTTGCTAAAGATTTTGCCCATGTGAAGTGTATATAAGAAATGAGCAAATGCAAATCTTTTAAAAATTTTATCTTCGCAAGCGAAAATCAATACCATAAAGATGAGTGAGCTTGCACCTTGCCCGATATGTAAATCGGCTTATACTTATGAAATGGATAACCTGCTTGTATGCCCGGAATGCGGGCATGAATGGAATCCGGAAGATAACATCGTAGGTTCAGATCTGTTTGAAGTGAAAGATTGCAATGGAAATATTCTTCAGAATGGAGATACTGTTGTTACAATAAAAAATCTGCCGGTACGAGGTTCCTCTCAAAGTATAAAAGCAGGGACCAAAGTAAAAAACATCCGTTTGGTTGATAGCGATCATAACATTGATTGCAAAATTGATGGTTTTGGTGCTATGGCATTAAAATCAGAATTTGTGAAGAAAGCATAATTTATTTTTGTTCTTTCTATGGAGCTTCCTGAATAATTTGAATGAGGCTACAGCGTGAGTCACACGTTGCCAATGGGGCTTTGGGTAATCCAATCACGCTTCCGGCTTAGTATTGATCATATCATTGTTTGCGGAGCGGTACCCAGGTAGTGTACCTGGTTTGCGGCCTAAGGTGTCTGCAACCGAAAAACGGAAGTATTACTCAGGGTGTAGTCCGGGCATTATTAGGAAATGTTTATTTGTACCAACAGAAATGAACACTTTACCCGAATTGCTGATATTAATTAAACGACCAGGTGTGAAAATTTTAGTTCAAGATTCCCTTAGCCCCGAACAGCTTGAAGCCGCTTTCCGATTATGGAATAATGAATATCCGGAAAAATTAAGGTATGATAAGATCGAAGATTTTAATGAATACCTTAATAAATTAGATGCTAAAACCCACTTCCTGCTAATTGATGATCAGGAAATTATCGTCGGTTGGTCAGCAACGTTCCTGCGTGATAACGAGAGATGGTTTGCAGTTATATTAAACAGTGACATTCACGGCAAGAGTTATGGAACGGGTATGTTAAATGAAATAAAGAGGCACGAAAGCAAACTCGCTGGTTGGGTGATCGATAAAGAAGGGGCTCTTCGGGCTGACGGAAACAAGTATAAATCGCCTTTGCAATTTTATATAAAAAATGGCTTTAGCGTTCTTGCCGGGGATCGAATAGAGTCGGAAAAACTATCCGCGGTAAAAATTCTGTGGCAGCTCGATTCCCCCAGGGCATAACATCTGAGACCTTAAAAGGATCCAATTTGTGATTTCAAAACAAGAATAGGTTTTCTTTGCGGCTCCGCATGATCAGTAGTATGTCCCGATGCTTTATTTTATCCCGACAGGTGTTTTTCCTGTTTATGCCGTTTGTTATGGATATATTCTGTTGGGGAGATATGGTATTTTTCCTTAAACGATTTGGAAAAGTAGTTAGGCGTGGAGAAACCAACATGATAGGCGATCTGAGCAACCTTCATATCGCTTTTCTCCATAAGCTGCACTGCTTTTTCGAGTTTCACTGAGCGAATAAATTCAACGGGGGCCAGGCCCGTGATCTCCAGTATTTTTTTATAAAGTGAAACCCTGCTGATGCAAAGTTCCCTGCTAAGTGCATCTACGGAAAGTTGCGGGTCTGTAAGATTTTTTTCAATGTATAAAACAACAGCTTTCAAAAATCTTTCTTCCTCCGACTCTATTTCTATTTCATCCAACGTGATTTTCAATAATCGCGAGTAGGTGGCTTTAAGCTTTTCATTTAAAGCAAGAAGGTTCCTGATTTTTATCAGCAGCACCGCAAAATTAAATGGTTTTGTAATAAAGTCATTGGCTTCGGATTCGAGGCCAATGAGTTCGTCAACCTCGGCATTGGAGGCAGTTAGCAGTATTAAGGGGATATGCGATGTCCGCTTATCGCTTTTCAATTTTTTACTTAACGCGACACCGTCCATTACCGGCATGTTAACGTCAGAAATGATCATGTCCGGATGTAACGAAAGTGCTTGCTGCCAGCCGTCCCTTCCATTAACGGCTTCGGCAATTCGGTATTCAGATTTTAGATTATCTTTCAGGAAAAAACGAAAATCCGGATCGTCTTCGACTATAAGCAGCAATGATTGCTCTGAAACCGGTCTGCCCGGGTTTTCAGCTGCGTGTAAAAC
>NZ_DASVOB010000684.1:0-10994 GCF_036383575.1 Mucilaginibacter sp. | reverse complement strand
ACGTTATATCACCTGGAAACCATGCGCATAAGGATCATCATCATCTATCTTGATGGTGTTGTATCCGTAAACTTTAGCCCAGCCTTCTACACTCGGTATAATGGCATCAAAATCATTGATCTTAACCACATCCTCAACCTTACCAATAAACTTACTGCCGATGATACTTTCGTGAATAAAAGGCTCACCCACTTTCAACTTACCTTTGGCAAACCATTGCGCCATACGGGCCGAAGTACCGGTTCCGCAAGGAGATCTGTCGATAGCTTTATCGCCATACAATACCGCATTACGGGCAGTTGCATCTGCCGATAGTGTAGCACCTGCCCAAAGGATATGAGTACAGGTATTGATAGTAGGATCCTGCGGATGCACGAACTGATATTTTTCGTTGATGCGTTTACGCAGCACCTGGCTCCAGGCTATCAGCTGTCCTGCGGTATAATCTTCAATGCCTTTAAAGTTAGGCTGAGGATCAACAATAGCATAGTAGTTACCGCCGTATGATACATCAATGGTAAGCGCACCTAAATCAGGGCATTCAACCTGTAAATCAGTCGCTGCAAGATAAGCTGCCACGTTCCTTAATTTTACAGAGGTTACTTTTTTGCCCTCCTGCTTGTACTCAATAAGCACAAGACCGGCAGGTGCTTCCATGCGTACTATACCCGGGGTTTTAGGCTGGATCAGCCCTTCCTCAATAGCTATGGTGATGGTGCCAATAGTTCCGTGACCGCACATGGGTAAACAGCCGCTGGTTTCAATGAACAAAACAGCAACATCATTTTCCGGATCATGAGGCGGATACAAGATACTGCCCGACATCATATCATGGCCACGGGGTTCAAACATTAAGCCTGTCCTGATCCAGTCGTACTCTTTTAAAAAGTGCTGACGTTTTTGGCTCATGTTATCCCCTTTAAGCGTAGGACCGCCGCCGGCCACCAACCTTACAGGATTGCCACAGGTATGGGCGTCAACACAAAAGAATGTTTTACTTGCCATATGTTATTATAACGCTACTTCGGTTAATTTACCCCAGCTGCCTACAGGCAATTCAGGCCTTACAGCAAGTGCATCATTTATAATTTTTTGAACTTTTTCGCGCTCAGCACCAATTAATGGTAAACGCGGCGCACGCACATTTTCGGTACCTATACCGGTTGCAACTTCGGCCAGTTTAATGTACTGTACCAGTTTAGGATGAATATCCAGCTCAAGTACAGGTAAAAACCAACGGTAGATAGTCAAAGCCTCATCATACCTTTTTGCTTTAACCAAACGATAAATGGCAACGGTTTCTTTAGGGAAAGCATCAACCAAACCTGCAACCCAGCCATCAGCACCCATCACAAGGCTTTCCATAGCCAGCGGATCAACACCGGTAAAGATCTTGTATCTGTCGCCAAAACGGTTGATCATACGGGTAACGTTTGATACATCACGGGTTGATTCTTTTACTGCCTGGATATTATCATAAGCAGCAAGCTCGGCAAACATATCTAAAGTAACTTCAATCTTATAATCAACAGGATTATTGTAGATCATGATTGGCAGTTCGGTACTTTTTGCAATAGTTGTAAGGTAAGCAACGGTTTCGCGGGCTTCGCTATTGTAACGCATCGGTGGCAATAACATCAGGCCGTCGGCTCCTTTATCAAGTGCTTTTTGAGCATAAGCAACAGCCGCTTTGGTAGTTTGCTCGGCAATATTTAATATAACAGGAACTTTTCCTTCAACAAACTCAACAGTGTGGGCAAGCAAAGCGAATTTCTCATCATCGCTTAAAACGCTTGCTTCGCCTAATGAGCCGCCCAATATAAATCCGTCAACACCGGCTTCAAGCTGGGCGTTCAGGTTTATATCAAAAGCATCAAAATCAAGCTCGTCATTATCTGTAAATTTAGTAGTTACTGCAGGGAGTACGCCTTTCCAATCAAAATTTATCATTGTATATTATTTTTCACAAAATTAAAATAGTACTTATTATCGTTTATTTAACAATTTAGCAGACACTAACCGTATTTTAACATATAATGCCACTTACGGACAAGTTGCCTGCTAAATAACGCCTATTGTGCATCCCACCAAACCCTGTCGGTAAGCTTAGCACTTTGCTGCGGCTGCGGGTTTGCAGTCATCTCCGACTGAGGATACAACACCCTGCGCGGAATATCCGACAAGGCATTTTTAACCTTGGTTAACGCCGGATAGCCTGTACGCCTCCAATCGGTATAGTTTTCCATTGAAAGGAAGTTAGCTACAACCTTTTCCTCAATGATCAGCTGCATGGCGTTGGCACTGGTCAATGTTCCCCTCGAAGCCAAATACTTGGTTACATCAACATCGGCAATACCCAGTTTCGACATGTGTGATTTAACCGCCAGTAAATAAACCGGTTGCGCTGCAGTAGCACCGGATATTACAAATGTAGCTTCAGCTTTTAAAAATAACGCTTCGGAGTAAGTAACAATATAGTTATTTGAGCTTGCACTTGCATAAAAAGCACCACCTAATGAATATGATTCCAAACTACCAATATCGTCCGAGCCGATCACCCTTCCAGTATATAAACCACCTTCAATTGCAGGAGCTACCATTTTTGATACGCGGGGATCTTTCCTGGTTGCAAAACCATCAACAAAGGTTGATGCCAGTACCAGCGTTGAACCCGGCAAAAAGTTTTGCTGCCATGGGTTTTCAGCACCTGCTGCACCGCTGAAAGGCATTTTCATATCATCATCATTACTCGCCATACCGTTTTCAAGAGCAGTAAGGGCCAGTTGCGCCTGCGCTGCTGCTGTATGCCCCGGAGCCTTGGTCAAGTGCATATAATAACGCGCCTTTAATGTATAAGCAGCCTTTTTCCATTTCTTCATATCGCCGGTGTAGTAAAAATCATCCCCCGTGGGTACTGCAACTGTGTTTTTGGCAATATCAGCAATAGCATTATCCAGCAGGGTTTGGATCTGCGCATAAACAGATTCCTGGCTATCATAAGTAGGGGCAACATTAGCAATACCTTGAAAGCCTTTTGAGTAAGGCACATCGCCCCAGGCATCGGTTGCCGAGCCAAGTGTGTAGGCAAGCAAGATCTTAGATATACCTGCATAATTGGCGTTGCCATCGGCCTCTGCTTTTTTGTTTAGCAAAACAAGGTTGTTCATTACCTGCGTATAAAAATTATACCAGTCGCCATCCATATCCTGGTGATACATGAGGTAAGTACCAAAGTTTGGCGGTACCTGGTTTAAGGCTATGACCTGTAGGTACTGTTGTAATACAATTGCAAGATTACCACCGCCGGCAGCGGTAATGTTTTGTGATATGGCTGCTTCTACCGGGGCAAGGACCTGCGCTTCCTTCACATCTACAGGCCTGTTGGGGTCCTGGTTTACATCAATGTATTTTTTACAGCCCGTAAAGCTTACCAACGCGCATGTTATTAACGTTATATATTTATTTTTCATGACAATTTCTTATTAATGATTTAAATTACAGGGTAACTTTCAGGCTAAAATCAACTGATCTTGAAGTTGGGGTCGAGAATGAATAGATCCCTTGTGACCCGTTTTGTGAGCCAAACGAACTAACTTCGGGGTCGCCGCCGGTAAAATGCGGAGCGTGGATCCAAAGGTTACGGCCGGTTACGCTAAATGTTGCTGATTTAAAGGGGCTTTTGCTTAACCATGATGGTTTTAAAGTATAGCCTAAACTTACGTTACGCAGTTTTACGTAGCTGCCATCCTGAACAACAGATTCTAAAACGCCGTTTGCACGCTGATAATAAGCCTGTCCATTTACAGCTATGGTGTTTGGCTGACCGGTAGTAGCATTTACGCCATCAACCACCCTTAAGCCACGGTTTTCGGTAACTTTTGGTGTACCATAAAAATAGCCATAGCCATCAACGTTGTTCTGGATATCGCCTCCGCGTTTGATATCAAAAAAGAAACTGAAGTTAAATTGTTTGTACCTGAAATTGTTGTTGATACCACCAAGCCAGTTAGGATTAATATTACCTACTATGCCTTGTGTATCATCGGCATACGGTAAACCAGAATCATCAATCAATAATTTACCAGCCGCGTTACGGGCGTAACGGGTACCATATATAACACCATAAGGCTGCCCAACAATAACATTGGTAAAGGTATTGGTAATCATTGAAAGGTTTTTATCAAGATAAAGTACTTTGTTCCTGTTACGAGTAAAATTCAAGGTAAGGTCCCAGTTAAAATCGCGGCTCTTTACTGGCGTAACATTTAACAAAATTTCGATACCCCTGTTACGCATTATAGCCGAATTCACACTTGTGTAAGCATAACCTGTTGACGGAGCAAGGGCCACTTGTGAAATAATGCCGTCAATTGTTTTTTTGCTGTAGAATGAGGCTTCAAGGCTGATACGATTATTAAAAAAACCAGCTTCAAGTCCTGCTTCAAACTCGTTGATACGTTCGTTTTTCAGATTGGGGTTACCAAGTACATCACTTTTCAAAAAGCCGGCCTGTCCTGCATAAGGGAATATAATATTACGTATAGTTGCGCTGTTATATGGTGTTAATAAACTGTATGCACCGATGTTGCCATCATTACCAACAGTACCATATGAAACCCTTACTTTACCCAGGTTCATTACTTTAGAAAATTCCGGGCTGAAAAATTCTGAGAAGATAAAGCTACCAGCGGCAGAGCCATACGGATAAAAGCTATGATCTTTTGATAGTACCGAGTTGCCATCATACCTTCCTGTTAACGATAATAGCAGGAAGCGTTTATATTCGATATTTGATTGCAGGTAAAAACCGACTTTGCGTTGTAAGGAAGAATTCTCTTTATAAGTAACAGTTGATGCCGAAGCCATGTTGTACAAACCAGGTACAGTGAGGCCAACGCCGTTTGCATAGGTATATTCATTATAGTTTGAGATCAGGTTATTACCCAATACAACATCTACATTAAAATCACCAAATTGCTTATTGGCGCTGATCAACAGGTCGTTGTTGTACTGACGATAGTTAATATTCTGATCAACGAGCCTGCCATTAGGATTTGATACCGATTGGGTTGATTCATGGTACCTGTCCATTTCAGTGTAAATATCGGCGCCAAACCTTTCAGTAATGGTTAACCATGACAGGGGTTTATAATCGGCAGTAAAAGTTGGTAAAAACCTGTTAACGCCCGAATGGTTTTTGATGTTATCCAACACCCAATATGGGTTATTCCTGGAAAAACGGTATAAACGCTGGGTACCATCGGCATTTAAATAAGGCTGCAAATTATACGAGACCGGCGCTGTAAAAATAGTCCAAACCGGGCTTTCCAACGCGTAACCTTCCGGCAACCTGTCATTTTGCGAATTGGAATAGTTTAATTGAAAAGTAGTATTCAGGTTTTTAAGCACCTGCGCACTATATTTCGCAAAGAATGTATTACGCAAAAATTTGGTTGTTGGTACTGTACCCTGCTGGTTGAAATTAGAGTACGAAACCAGGTAAGCGGAATTGTCATTGCCACCGCCTATGTTTACAGTATTGTTATAAGTATGCCCGGTTTTAAAGAACAGATCAGACTGGTTATAAACTTTTGCAGGCTGCCCGTTTATTTTCAGGGTATCCATTTCGGCTCCCCATGAAGTGCTTGTTTTTTGATTTACACCATCATAGTAAATACCGTTTGTGCCTTGCGAATACTTGCTTTGAATTTGCGGCAATAATGGATTTTCAAAAGAAAAATCAGATGTAAAAGTTATAAGTGGCTTTTTATTCAGGCCACCGCTTTTAGTTGTGATGATAATAACGCCATTTGCTCCTTTTGAGCCATAAAGCGCGGTAGCAGCTGCGCCCTTCAATACGTTGGTACTGGCTATAATAGATGGATCAATATCGGCAATACGGTTAGTTCCCGGCCCTGAGTTAAGATTACCTGTTTCTGCGTTATCAACCGGCACACCATCAATTACCATTAAAGGCTCATTAGTACCGTAAATTGAAGATCCACCACGGATTACGATCCTTGCCGAACTTCCCGGCGTACCCGATGAGCTTGTTACCTGCACACCGGCTACTTTACCAGCTAAGGCATTTACCAGGTTGGGTTCCTTTGATTGCACAAGCGCGTCGCCTTTAATTTCCTGGGTACTGTAAGTTAGTATCCTTTTGTCGCGTTTTATACCCAAAGCGGTAACAACAACTTCGTTAAGCACCTTATTGTCTTCAACTAAAGCTACATTAACTTGCGTTTGGCCAGTTAACTTAACTTCATGCCCGGTAAACCCAATGGCAGTTACAACTAATGTTCCTTGCCCGGTATAATTAAGGCTGAACAAACCACCGGCATTGGTAACAGAGCCTGTGCTTGTATTTTTTATTCTAACAGAAGCGCCGGCTATAGGCTCGCCCTTCTCGTCGGTTACCTTTCCTTTTAGTGTTACCGTTTGTGCGTAAGTGCTGTAACAAAACACAAACACACTTAGTAAAGGCAAAATGAACCTCTTTAGTAATTGTTTAAACTTCATAAATTAAATTTTGGGGTTAAAGACTATTTATTACACGCTGTATTTCAGACACGTAAAACTATCCGCACACCGCCCCTTATTTTTTTATGAAATTTGCCAATACTACCCGTATCTTAACATTCCTGTTACAATAGCATTAATTTGATATTATATTTATGTATAAAGCTGTTAAAGCGTTAATATATTGACAGTTAATTGACAATACCGTTAAGAAACTTACTTTAAAAGGCCAACGCGTTAAAAAAACGGATAAAATCCTGCTATCAACTGCAAAATATCATTTAAAATAATTGTGTAAAGCACACTAATTTAGTTGATAATTATTCTTACAGTTACACAACTATTATCATGCTCATAAAAAAGTGGTTTAAATTGAACTTATGCCTTGTGGCCTGCTTAGCCGGGGCACAAACAATACAGGCGCAATCCTACGTACCCGAATGGAACGACACCCGTATAAAAATAAAACCGGTGGTTCCGGTTAAAGCTTATTCATTTAATTTAAAGGATGTTCAATTATTGGCGAGCCCTTTTAAAAAAGCCATGGAGGTTGATGCCTCTTACTTATTATCTATAGAACCCGACAGGTTACTTTCGGCCTTCCGCTCACATTCGGGCCTCAAACCCAAAGGTAAAATGTATGAAGGCTGGGAATCATCAGGTTTGGCCGGCCATACCATGGGGCATTACCTGTCGGCCATTTCCATGCACTATGCATCAACCCGTAACCCTGAATTTTTAAAACGTGTAAACTATATAGTTAAAGAACTTGATGAATGCCAGGTAGCCCGTAAAACCGGTTACGTAGGTGCCATCCCAAAAGAAGATACCGTTTGGGCCGAGGTTGCCAAAGGCGATATCCGTTCACGCGGTTTCGACCTGAACGGCGGCTGGTCGCCATGGTATACGGTGCACAAGGTTATGGCAGGTTTGCTTGATGCTTATTTATATTGCAATAATGCAGAGGCCTTAAAAGTCTGTAAAGGCATGGCCGACTGGACAGGCGAAACCATCAAAAACCTTGATGACGAAAAGCTGCAAAAAATGTTGCTATGCGAATACGGCGGCATGGCCGAAACATTGGTCAATCTTTACTCCATAAACGGCGATAAAAAATACCTGGAGCTATCGTACAAATTTTATGATAAAAAGATCCTTGATCCGCTGTCGCAAAAACAGGATATACTGCCGGGCAAACACTCCAACACCCAGATCCCTAAAATTATAGCGAGTGCACGCAGGTATGAGCTTACCGGCGATAAAAAGGACAAAGTCATTGCCGATTTCTTTTGGGAAACCATAGTTAACCACCATTCTTATGCTACGGGCGGTAACAGTAATTATGAATACCTGAGCGATGCAGACAAGCTGAACGATAAGCTTACCGAAAACACCACCGAAACCTGCAACACTTACAACATGCTGAAATTAACCCGGCATTTGTTTGCAGTTGAGCCATCTGCGATGCTGATGGATTATTATGAAAAAGCATTGTATAACCATATCCTTGCCTCTCAAAATCACGCTGACGGCATGATGTGTTATTTTGTACCGCTAAGGATGGGTGGAACCAAACATTACAGTACACCGTTTGATGATTTTACCTGCTGCGTTGGCTCGGGTATGGAAAACCACGTTAAATACAACGAAAGCATCTATTTTAAAGGTGCTGACGGCAGCTTATATGTTAACCTATTCATTCCATCGGTGCTTAACTGGACATCAAAAGGTTTATCGGTAAAGCAGGAAAGCAGTTTCCCTAATGATGATCATATCTCATTTACAGTGAACACCAAAAAGCTGGTTACGCTGGCTATCCGCATCCGCAAACCAAAATGGACTAATAACGCTACCATCAGCATCAACGGAAAAATTCAAAATGCAACTACCGACGACCAGGGTTATATCGTTTTAAACCGTAAATGGAGCAACAACGATAAAATTGAATTTACAACTCCCGAAAAGCTTTATACCGAAGCTATGCCCGATAATGCCAACAGGCGCGCCGTATTTTACGGCCCTGTATTGCTTGCAGGCGTGTTGGGCAATACCGAGCCTGATCCATTGAAAGGTGTTCCTGTGTTTGTGACCAGCGAAACCGATCCTAACCAGTGGCTGCAGATGGTTGATAAAAAACAGTTAAGCTTCCGCACGGTGAATATTTCAAAGCCTGAAGAAGTTACTTTGATCCCTTTCAATCAAACCCAAAATGAATACTATTCGGTTTATTGGGACGTATTCACACCACAGACCTGGGTTGTACAGCAAAAAGCTTACGACGAGCAAAAGAAAAAACAACAGGAGCTGGAAGCCCGTACCATGGATATTTTACGGATAGGTGAAATGCAACCAGAACGCGACCATAACTTCAGCGGTGAAAACGCTATTACCGGCGAAGACCACCAAAAGAAATGGCGGTCGACAGAGAACGGCGGCTACCTGCAATACGAAATGAAGGTTGATGCCAATGCTCAAAATACCCTCATCAACAGCTATTGGGGCATGGATAACCGCGGCAGAAAATTTGATATCCTGATTGATGGCGTAAAACTGGCTACCGAAGATCTGAACCAGTACAAGGAAAGCCGCTTTTATGATATCAGCTATACCCTTCCTATCGAACTAACAAAAGGCAAACAAAAAGTTACCGTAAAACTGCTGCCGCAAAAAGAGAATAGTGCAGGCCCTGTTTATGGCAGCCGGATGGTTAAAAACTAAGCAATAATCAACAAAGAAATTAAAGATCATGATCAATACAAAAAAAACGGCCTGTTTCCTTTCCCTGTCGTTGGCAGCGCTCACAAGCCCATTATTGGCTCAACAGAAGGATTATCCCATCCAGCCGGTTGCATTTACCAGTGTACATGTAAATGATAACTTCTGGCAGCCTAAAATGGAGGTAAATGCTACAGTTACCATTCCGTATGTACTGGCGCAATGTAAAGCCAATGGCCGCATGGATAACTTTTTACGTGCAGCAAAAAAACTGGATGGCGACAAATTAAGCGAGTTTCCGTTTGATGATACCGATGTATACAAGGCAATTGAGGGTGCATCTTATTCCATGCAAAACAAAAAGAACCCTCAGCTTGATAAAGCCATTGATAGCCTCATCACGATTATCGGTGCAGCCCAGGAGCCTGATGGTTACCTATATACTTTCAGGACGGTTAACGCTAAAAAACCACATGAATGGATAGGCGACAAACGCTGG
This sequence comes from Mucilaginibacter sp., assembly GCF_036383575.1. GTDB lineage: Bacteria > Bacteroidota > Bacteroidia > Sphingobacteriales > Sphingobacteriaceae > Mucilaginibacter. Next base: position 1,258 of record NZ_DASVOB010000684.1, on the reverse strand, counting down.
GTCAACGAAGAAATATTGAGCCATGAGTTATACGATTGCGGCCACCTGTATGAAGCAGCCGTTGCACACTTCCAGGCAACCGGTAAACGCACGCTGCTTAACATCGCCATAAAAAATGCCGACCTATTGGTTAAAACCTTCGGACCGGGTAAAATTGAAGAATACCCGGGTCACCAGATAGTGGAGATCGGTCTGTCAAAAATGTACCGGGTTACCGGCAACAAGCAATACCTTGACCTGGCTAAATTCTTTTTAGATGTTCGCGGTCCTAAAGGCGATGCTTACAACCAGGCTGACAAAAAAGTAGTTGACCAGCATGAAGCCGAAGGTCACGCCGTACGCGCCGCTTATATGTACACCGGCATGGCAGATATTGCCGCGCTGACAGGTAATACCCAATACCTGGCAGCTATTGATGATATCTGGAGTGATGTAGTAACTAAAAAACTGTACATAACCGGCGGTATTGGTGCAACCGGTGCCGGCGAAGCTTTTGGCGATGCGTATCAGCTGCCTAACATGTCGGCCTATGCCGAAACTTGTGCAGCCATTGGCAACGTTTACTGGAACAACAGGATGTTTTTGCTGCACGGCGATTCAAAGTATATCGACGTGCTGGAAAGAACACTTTATAATGGCCTGCTCTCGGGCGTATCGCTTAGCGGTAACAGGTTCTTTTACCCAAACCCGCTGGCTTCCATGTTCCAGCATCAGCGCAGTGCCTGGATCAGCTGTGCCTGCTGTATCAGCAACATGACCCGCTTTTTACCTTCATTGCCGGGTTACGTTTATGCTAAAAATAATAACGACCTGTACATTAACCTGTTCATGAGCAACTCAAGTAATATCAAACTTACCGAGGGCAACGTGAACATTGTACAGCAAACGGATTACCCATGGAAAGGCAGGGTTGATATTACCGTTAACCCAGATAAAGCCGGCGAATTTACTTTGAGGGTACGCATTCCGGGTTGGGCTAAGCAACAACCTGTACCGGGCGATCTGTACACCTTTATGGATAAAAAATCCTTCCCGCTTACGCTGATGATCAACGGGCAGGCAAAATCATTTGAAACCGAAAAAGGTTATGCAGTATTGAAACGCAGCTGGAAAAAAGGCGATAAAGTTTCCCTTTTATTACCAATGGAAACTGAAAAAGTGCTGGCTAACCCGCAGGTTAAGGACGACAGGGGCAGATTTGCCTTCGAGCGCGGCCCTATTGTTTATTGCCTTGAAGGCCCTGACAACAAGGACAGCC
>NZ_DASVOB010000683.1:0-26746 GCF_036383575.1 Mucilaginibacter sp. | reverse complement strand
AGGATGCAGAAGTACAAAAGGCAAGAAAGCTTGCTCGTCTGCAAAAAGAAGCTCAAAAACTCGGTCTTACTCTCCAAAATGCAGCTTGATTATGAATGATTTACATGCACGTCATTATAAGGTACGAAGCAATCCCCGATTAGCAGAGCCACTCTGTATAGTTTGGGATTGCTTCGTACCTTATAATGACGTGGCTGTAAGTTATTGATTATCAATAGCATTTTTTAGCACGTCATCACATTTTTTTTCAGGATTTCCCTGATGGTTACTCGCAATGACGTTTTCGGTTATTACACTATTTTACTGAGCTATAATAGCTTCACATCGCTTAGTTCAAAGGCACGGTTCAGACTCCCTTTAAAAAATCGATATTCCGTTGCAATCCGCTGAATTTCGTGCGCTTAACGGCCGAATTTTTAAATACTTTTTGAAAAATATCCTGGGTGATATCCTGCCAGTCGTCTTTTTTTAGATGCAACAGTTCGGGGTGAGGGGTAAAGGCAGGTTCGGTATTGAGCACCGAAAAACGGTTCCAGGGACAAACATCCTGGCAAACGTCACAACCAAACATCCAGTTATCCATTTTGCCCTTAAACTCCTGCGGAATCTCGTTTTTGAGTTCAATAGTGAGGTATGAAATGCAGCGGCTACCGTCAACCACGTAAGGGCCAACAATGGCATCAGTAGGGCAGGCATCAATGCAATTGGTGCAGGTGCCACAATGATCAATAGTGGGGGCTATATCATATTCCAGCTCAAGGTCGATGATCAGCTCGGCCAGGAAAAAGAATGAACCGGCCTTTTTATTAAGGAGGTTACTGTTTTTGCCTATCCAGCCCATGCCTGCTTTACGTGCCCAGGCTTTGTCAAGTACCGGGGCCGAATCAACAAAGGCCCGGCCGCCTACTTCACCTATCTCTTCATTGATAATTTGTAGCAGTTGTTTCAGCTTATCTTTAATTACCGTATGATAATCAATACCATAAGCGTATTTGGATATTTTCGGGGCAGATGGATCGTCTTGCCGCTGATCGGTATAATAATTAATGCCTAAGGAAATAACCGATTTAGCCCCGTCAACTAATAGCCGCGGATCAAGACGCTTATCGAAATGGTTTTCCATATACGCCATTTCGCCATGCATGTTTCTATTGAGCCAGGATTCAAGGCGAGGGGCTTCATCTTCTAAAAAATCTGCTTTGGCTATACCGCAAAACAAAAAGCCAAGTTTTTGCGCTTCGCTTTTAATGAGTTGACTGTATGTGGCCTTGTTTTGCTGCATTGATGCAAAGATAGTATAAATTGAAATTGGTGCATGTACGGCAATATCCCTCTATTGGGTTTTAGTAAGCATGATATACTTGCACATGGGCATTATCCGTTATTATTATTTACTCCAGTTTGCTATAAAGCTACTATTGGTGCAGTTTTTGTATCTGATTAAAAAATAGGGAATTATGGCATGCTTGAGCATATAAGATATTTGCCTGCGCATGTATTAGGGATACATGCGGTTGGCCACGTTACCATTGGCGATTATGAGAAGGCCATACGACCTTTGCTTGAGCAGCAGGTGAAACAAACCGGGCGGATAAACTTTTTATTGGTGCTGGAAACAAATATTAAAAATTTTACGGCAGGTGCCTGGTGCGGCAACATCAGGCTGGGCCTTAAGTATTTTACCCGGTGGAACAAGGTTGCCGTTGTAACCGATCAGGACGGCATACGCGAGTTTAGCCACCTGTTTAAATATATTTTACCGGGCAAGTTTGCCGGCTATAGGTTGGAAAACTTGGATGAAGCTGTAAAATGGGTAACTGGGGTTAAATAAACGTACCATTATGGAAACTATAGATAAAGCAGCAGTGATGAACAATGATTATTCAGACCTGCACAACGACGAGTTGGGGGAAAATACCGGTGACGATACTATAATAGCCGAAATAGTTCATTTAAAACCCGACGAAAAGGATATCAGCAAAATGCCGTCATCAAACAAAGGCCAGGGCCCGGCAGGGGAGAACTTGTAGTTCGCCCCCCTGCCCCTAAAGGGGGAGTTTTTGATCAACATGTTGTATCATGATATGGCGATAAACAAGAAATGCCCGGCGTTGCCGGGCATTTCTTGTTTAAGTATTTCCTAAACTCCCCCTTTAGGGGGCTGGGGGGCGAGGCCTAAAAGCTATTCCTGATACTGTTGCTTAAAGTTTTGGTGCTCCAATATCCGCTATCTAAAATACGGCGTACGGTCATCAGCGGATCAGTTTGATCGCGTTTGTCAGCTAATTGAAAAGCCATTTTGAAACCGCGTTTCCTTAACTCAGGCAAGGCGGCTTTGTTCCAGATACCAAACGGGTAAGCAAAGTAATCCATTTTTTTACCGGTGATCTCTTCTAATGTTTTGGTTGGTTTTTCAATTTGAGTAACCCAATCATCAACCGGGCGGTTGGTTATTTTACCATTCTTACCAATGATCTTAAGGGTAGAGGTATGCGAGTAACGGTCAACACGGTGGTGGTCCCAGGTGTGGCTGGCAACAACATTACCTTCATCAGATAGTTGTTTTACCTGCTCTTTGGTCATATAGTGCGGACGGCCCAATGATACGGTCATCACGAAATAAACCGCTTTAAAACCATATTTTTTGAGGGTAGGGTTAGCGATGGTGAACTGATCAAGATCGGTGTCATCAAACGTAAGCATGATAGGCTTTTTAGGCAGCGGTGCACCTTTGGTAAGGTAAGCATAAAGCTGATCGGGCAGTATAGTATGGTAACCGCTGTCGGCCAGCATTTTGATGTGTTCTTTAAAAGCGGCGATCTGTACTATATAATCTTTGGCGTTTTTTGAATCTGTTGGTTTCCAGTCACGGATCTGGTGATAGCAAAGAATTGGTACCTGTTTGCGGGCCAGAATGGCAGCGGCATCACCCTGTGGGGCAGCATTGGCCGTAGCCGGCGTTGCAGCAGCCGGAGCAGCGGCGATTGTTTTATCTGATGGCTTCGACTGGCATGAAACAGCGCCGAATGCACAAAGGGCCAGCATGGCTAACGTTTGTTTTATCATATTATAGGTTGGTTTTTCAATCATTTTAAACGGCGGCTAAATTAATAATTATATAACATGCCCATCTTTTATTGTAAATAAATTTAATTATCAATTTAAGGCATGAAGCACTTGAGATGGCTTAAAATAAAAAGCCTGCAATATATTTTCCTCACAGAAAGATATTGCAGGACTTAATTGAAGTGCTAATTTTCAATTATAATACTATTCGTTTCCCTTCTTTTATGGAGCGTTTAGCCGCATCGAGGATCTGCATTACTATCATATTGTATTTTAATGATGAACGGTCATCCGGGTTTCTTAATGGGTTTTGCAATGCAGCGGTAAAATAAGTTACCGGAGCATCGGCGGGCGAAACAAGCGGTGTTGCTTTATAGCCCCTTACGCGATTGTTAACTTTTATTTCAACGCTATCCTTGTCAAATGCATGGATATAGCCCTTAGCGCCAAATATCTCCATATCCTTAATACCGAACGGCCAGTTCCATGAAGCTTCTATCTGCCCGGTGGCGTTAGCGTATTCAACCAGGATGGTAGCATCATCCTCAACTTTAGTGTATACATTGGGTTTGTAATGCCTTGCAATGGCTGTTACCGCTATCGGGCGCTGGCCTTTCATTAACCAGGTCATTAAGTCGGCGCCATAGCAGCCAAAATCATTAAGGGCACCGGCACCGTTCAATACCGGGTCGGTAAGCCAGCTCAGGAAATCTTCGCTGCAGCCAATCTCGCGCGGGCCCTGGTGCCCGTCATGCACCACCATTTTACGGATCATGCCTACGCTATCCAGCTTAACCGTATTGTAAGCATCCTGGAACGATGGGTACCAGGTAGTTTCATAATTGGTTAATACTTTAACGTAATATTTAAGCGCAAGGAACTCCATGCGCTTAGCCTGCTCAAGGGTGGCAGCTAAAGGTTTTTCAACCATAACCGAAATACCCAGCGGTGCGCAGGTTTCTACAATATCCACATGTTTACCAACCTCGTTGTAACCTAATACAATGGCCGGCTTGCGGGTGGTGCACATTTTCTTCAGGTCGTCAAAAAAGAGGGAATCGGGTAGGTTATAGGCTTTGCCAAATTTTTCCCAAAGCTTTTTGTTGGGTTCGGCAATGCCTACAATGTTCACGTTGCCTTTACGGTACTCGCTTAATATCAGGTGGATGTGATCATGGTTTAAACCCATGATGCCCACTTTTAGCGTAGGTACTGGTTTATGTACAGCGGGTACAGTATCTTTTTTTGCTTTGTTAATTGAATCGGCAGGCAAGGTAACGGCATTTGCCGGAGCTGGCGGGGTAGCCGGCGGCGGCGTTGTTGTTTGTGCCGATGCAATGGCTATACCGCAAAAAATAAGCGCAGTAGTAGTGAGCAGTAGTTTTAATTTGGCTTTCATAATTGGTGGTGATGGATACGTATGTAGGTTTATATCAAAATAACGATGGATTTCCCCCCAGCTTTATCTTTCCTAAATGTTTGTAGGCAGCTTCGGTAGCTTCACGCCCGCGGGCGGTACGCATCAAAAAGCCTTCCTGTATTAAAAACGGTTCGTAAACTTCTTCAATGGTGCCCTCATCTTCACCAACCGCTGTAGCAACGGTTTTTAATCCAACTGGCCCACCTTTAAACTTATCAATTATAGTAGTCAGGATCTTGTTATCCATTTCATCAAGACCATGGCTATCCACATTTAAAGCGTTGAGCGCATATTGGGCGATCTCGGTATCAATTTTGCCATTGCCTTTGATCTGGGCAAAATCGCGCGTACGGCGAAGCAACGCATTAGCAATGCGCGGGGTACCACGACTACGGCGGGCAATTTCATAAGCGCCCTCATCAGTAATAGGCGTTTTTAATATCGATGCAGAACGCAATACAATGGTAGTAAGCAGCTTGGCGTCATAATATTCCAGCCGTGAGTTAATGCCAAACCTGGCCCTTAAAGGTGCAGTAAGCAAGCCTGAGCGGGTGGTGGCTCCAACCAGTGTGAATGGATTAAGCGAGATCTGTACCGAACGGGCATTAGGGCCGCTCTCCAGCATAATATCTATCTTAAAATCCTCCATGGCCGAATACAGATACTCTTCAACCAGCGGACTTAAACGGTGGATCTCATCGATAAAAAGAATGTCGCCGGTTTCGAGGTTGGTAAGCAAACCCGCCAAATCGCCGGGTTTATCTAAAACAGGGCCGGAGGTGATTTTGATACCAACGCCCATTTCATTGGCGATAATATGCGACAGGGTAGTTTTACCCAAGCCCGGAGGGCCATGCAACAGCACATGGTCAAGCGCTTCACCACGCTGGCGGGCGGCCTGTACAAAGATCCTTAAATTGGCTAATATTTTATGCTGACCGGTAAAGTCCTCAAACTGCTGCGGGCGTAATACTTTTTCAATATCACGTTCGGCAGGACTGAGGCGTTCGCGTTCAGGGTCAAGATGCTCATTCATTGCCAACGAAATTAGTATTTATTTTTGAAATAGAGATTAGAGGTTGGAGATTAGAGGTTGGTAAAATTTCTGTTAGATAGCTGAAAACCTAATCTCTTACCTCTAATCTCCAATCACTAAATCTATCCCTCCGGGTATTTCCTGAAGATGCTGTTGATCTTCATTTGGATCACGCCTAAAAATGCCTCGCGGAAAATGCGGGTTGACATTTTGGAGGTGCCGGCTGTGCGATCGGTAAATATAATGGGGACTTCCACCAACTTAAAGCCATGTTTAAGGGTGGTGTATTTCATCTCAATCTGGAAGGCATATCCAACAAACTTGATCTTATCCAACCTCACGGTTTCAAGTACTCTGCGTTTGTAGCACATAAAGCCGGCGGTGGCATCCTGTACCCTCATACCTGTAATAAAACGCACATAAACGGAAGCAAAATAGCTCATCAGCACCCGGCTCATGGGCCAGTTAACCACATTTACACCGGTTACGTAGCGTGAACCTATGGCTGCATCGGCGCCATCAATACAGGCTTGCCTCAGCTTTAACAGATCATCCGGGTTATGCGAAAAATCGGCATCCATCTCAAAAATATAATCGTAATGGCGGGCTATACACCATTTAAAACCATGTATATAGGCGGTACCTAATCCCTGTTTACCTGCACGCTCTTCTATAAAAAGGCTGCCCTCGTATTCGGCCTGCAGGCTTTTTACTATCTGAGGCGTACCATCGGGTGATCCATCATCAATCACAAGTATGTGAAAATCATGGGGTAAAGAAAATACTTTGCGGATCATCCGCTCGATATTTTCCTTCTCATTATAGGTGGGTATGATTACGACGCTATCGGGCACTGAACAGTATTTTGAAAATGAAATGAATGTTTAAGGTGCGAAAATAATCAATTTACAGAGCATCAAAACAAAAAAACAGGAAAGCTTGCGCGATCCTGTTTTTCGAAGTGATATTTTACAGATTATTTGTATCAGCAATGACCTCGTTTTCCACGTAGGGGTCGGTAATGTAGTTTCTTTCTTTAAGTCGCGGTGAAACAATCAGGAATACGATGATGAATACGGAAATAAAAGCCACAAAAAACCATTCGTAATTGGCACCCTTAAGATTTTTAGCCCACCAGCCGCCGTCTTCAATAAGGCCATTAACAAGGGCAGTGATCAGATTGCCAAAGGAAACAACCAGGAACCAAATTCCCGACATGGTACTTTTCATTGATTTTGGAGAATGGGTATAAGCATATTCTAAACCGGTAATTGATACCAGCACTTCTGCAGCTGATAATATTAAAAAGGCCAGCACTTGCCACCACATTGATGGCGAGCCGCCATGATCAATACTAACATGTGTAAAACCGATAACTACAAACGACAATGCCGTTAAAATCAAACCGAAACCAAGCCTGCGTAGAGGTGTTGTTTTTAATCCGATCTTATCTAAACCCGGATAAATCACATAGTTAAAAAGTGGTATGAATAAAAGGAGGAAAATGGTATTAAATGTAGACATTGAACCTGGTTCTATCTGGAATGAAGTAAAACCAAGATTGATGTTGCGATCCATTTTTGCAGCATAAAGCGTCCATTCTGAAAGGCACTGATCCCAAACAGCCCAAAACGCCAGTGCAAAAAAGAATACGGAAATTACACGGTATACAGCTTTAACGCCTTCAACGCGTTCCGGATCATAATTTTCTTTAGCAATATCAAGTAATGATTGGCCGGGTTTCTTTTTACTTAGGTGGGTAAGTGCATACCAGGTAATAAACACCAGGTTATTTCTGTTTACGCCTTGCGGAGGCACTTTCACATACTTTTTGCGGCCCATAAAGAATATCACAGTTGCCAAAGCCATTAATATTCCGGGAATACCAAAAGCCCATTTAGGGCCGTAATATTTATAAACAATAGGGATAGCTACCGTTGACAGCATAGAGCCGGCATTGATGCTAAAGTAAAACCAGCCGTAAACTTTCGAGAGCAAATCCTGATTGCTGGCATCAAACTGGTCGCCCACGTTGGCCGAAACACATGATTTGATACCACCAGCACCGATGGCGACTACAAGCATACCTATCTCAAAACCACTAAGGCTTGTATCAAACATTGCCAGCAACAGGTGCCCGAAGCAATATACTATGGAAATATAAAGGATAAGCTTGTATTTACCGGTAAACCAGTCGGCCACCATTCCGCCCACAAATGGCAAAGCGTAGGCCACCATAACAAATAAATGATTCAGTTTATTGGCATGGGCATCAGCCTGTTGAGCCAACGCGGCGCTACCTGTAGGGTTAAAGAATTGTTTTACCAAAAAAAGGGTAAGTATTGAACGCATGCCATAAAAGCTAAAACGTTCGGCAGCCTCGTTCCCGATAATATAAGGGACACTCCTGGGGAATCTTGATTTTTTTGTGGTGGTTGCAGATATTTCTTGCATTATCATCAATAGTTTTTGCTAAAGTACTATATTTCTATTAATTCGAAATTTAATACCGAAAGTGTTACAAGTTATATAATAAATGTTTGGGTTTTCTACTTCGTTCCGTGGTTTTATTCTTAATGTTTAACGGGTATAAGGCTGCGGTCTTTAGCGGCCTGTTTTTTCGGGTCAACATATTCATTGTCAATGGCTGAGTTTGTGCCACTGGCGATGTTACGCATGTCCAGGTTTTCTATATAGGTCCAGCGGCCTTCTTTTAATTTATAGCCGTCGTAACTCAGGTCGGGGCCAAAGGTTTCGGGTTTGTCTTTGCTTCTGCCATCGGGGGCCGAAAGATGGTCAAACACAATGAGGTTTTGCTCAGGAATATACCTTAACAGCATGGATACCTGGCGGGAGTATTCAAATATCACCCTGTCGCGGGTTTTGCTGTTGCCATTAAATACCGGCATGCCAAATTGCGGAACGCCGTTGTTAAACGAAATTACATCGATCACTTTTTTTGTCGATTTTACCGTGTTGCCTTTCCATCCCAGCAATAAATAGTAAGGCTTGGGGCCATAAACCGGTACTATTTTGTAATACTGGGCACCATACCATTTATGGCTATCGGTTACCGAATCTTCCGGGTTTTTCAATAATGGTGAGTAATCCTCAAGCGGAAACATTTTAAGCGGACCACCGGTATTTATTTGTACAGTGCCGTAAAAACGGTAACTGCCATCAAGGTTCATTACATGCCAGCTCAGGATACGGAAGCGGTTATCGGGCGAGTTGATAATACTGATGCTCTTAACCGAATCAAACGGGAAAAGGAAGGAGTTATTGATCTTTAACGCCTGCACCAGTGTTTTAATGAACTGGTAATTGGCATTTTTACGCTCCATATCGTTCTCATCATTTACAATTTTTTTGCCGAGGTGATTAAGACTGTCCTGGTATTCGCCAAGTTTCTTGATCCGTGTACCTTCGTCATAGTATTGGGCAAAGGTTTGCAGGCAAAGCAATATGGAAAGGAGAGTTAGGGCAACTTTTTTTGTCACGATTTTTAATTAATTAGTTGAGCTTATTTCTTTTATCATTGAGAGGAACGAAGCAATCCTCGATTTGTGGGGTGGCTTTGCAAGTTTCTCTGTATAGAATGAGATTATTAATAATTATAATTTGATTTTATAGGTATTGATGAGTTCCCGTTAGTCGGTTGTCTTGGTTCTTTATTAATAGCGTAATTGTAAATTATTGATTATTAACTATATTTGTGATCTATTTTATAATATGGGCGTTCCCGTTAGCTAACGGGCCGGGCTTTTCGTTGCAAGTCCTCGCTTTTCCTGCCCGCAACCCCTACACACGCTGTGGGCTTTTCACTGCAATCCCTAACGCGCCCCACGCGCAACATCACTAAAGTATATTTTACACGTCATCAAGATCTCTTTAAGAGCTCTCCCTGATGGTTACTTGCAATGACGTTGTTTTAAAAGTATTAACGTAAATTTTCAATAACCATTGCACTGGCGCCGCCGCCGCCATTGCAGATACCCGCGGCACCGTATTTACCGTTATTTTGCTTTAATACGTGTAAAAGGGTAACAATGATTCGTGCACCCGAAGCGCCAAGTGGGTGGCCTAACGAAACAGCGCCCCCATTAACGTTCACTTTTTCGGGGTCGAGGTTCAAAAGCTGGTTGTTGGCTATTGATACTACTGAGAATGCTTCATTGATCTCAAAGAAGTCGATATCGGAGTTTTGCAGGCCGGCCCTGTACAGTGCAAGCGGTATAGCTTTTGATGGTGCCGTGGTGAACCATTCGGGAGCCTGCTGGGCATCAGCATAAGATACAACTTTGGCTAGCGGCTTTATGCCCAACTCATCAGCCTTTTCTCGGCTCATGAGTACAACAGCTGCAGCACCATCATTTAGTGTTGAAGCATTGGCGGCTGTAACGGTGCCATCCTTTTTAAATACCGGTTTCAGCGAGGGGATCTTTTCAAACTTTACTGTCTGCGGTTCCTCATCTTCGGCAAACATGGTGATATCTCCCTTTTTGTCTTTAAGGCCAACGGGAGTTATCTCATCTTTAAATTTACGGTCTCCTTGCGCTTTTTGGGCGCGTTGATATGATAATATGGCGTAGGCATCCTGTTCTTCACGACTGATATTACAGTCGGTAGCGCAAAGTTCGGCTGCCGAGCCCATGTGATAATCGTTGTAAACATCCCATAGCCCGTCTTTAACCAGGCCGTCGATGATTTGACCGTTGCCTAAACGGTAGCCGTTGCGGGCTTTATCCAAATAGTAAGGTACATTGCTCATGCTTTCCATTCCGCCGGCAACAATAATATCGTTTTGGCCTAATGCAATACTTTGAGCAGCCAGCATAATCGCTTTCATGCCCGATGCACAAACTTTATTAACGGTTGTAGCAGGCAGATAGGGAAGCCCTGCAAATATAGCCGCCTGGGTAGCCGGTGCCTGCCCAACATTGGCCGACATTACATTGCCCATATAAACTTCCTGAACCTGGTCGGGCCGTAAACCCGCCTTTTCCACCGCCGATTTGATCACTGCAGCGCCCAGTTGCGTGGCGCTGATAGCGGCTAAGCTGCCTCCAAAACTACCTATAGGTGTACGTGTGGCGGCTACTATTACTACTTCTTTCATGTGTCCCTCATTAAAATTGGTGGGCAAATTTAGTGATTTGAATGAAAGAAAATACTATGCATGCATAATAAAATTAGTTTGCAGTTTTTAGTTTGCAGTGGGCAGTTCTTAGATCTGTGGGCAGTTTTTAGTTTACGGTGGGCAGTTCTTAGATTATATAGAATTGGATTTGGTTGTCGCTGCCGCTCATGTCACGATAGTAACTGCAAACGGGCAACTGTAAACTGCCTACTGATCTTCCTTTTTCTTCTTCACGCCCTTTTTACGCGCAAGCAGGGCCTGTTGCATGAGGTATTCGATCTGGCCGTTGGTGCTCCGGAATTCTTCGGCAGCCCAGCTCTCAATCTCCTTCAGCATGTCGGGGTTAATGCGCAATACAAATGCTTTCTTTTCGGCCATATCAACTTGCGGCCGCTGCTTCGGCCTGTTTTAACAAAACTAAATTTATGCCCAGTAACGCCAGTAAAGGCAGTTCTGGTACTTTTTTTACCATGTCCGGATCAATTTTTACAATAAAAGGCTGTTTCCAACTCCAGAATTTGGTTTGTACATTCAGTATATCGCCTAATTGTTCGCTTACCCAAGTGTAATTGTGCGATAGGATCTTTTTATTATAAAAAGTAGTCGTAAGGCCGTCATTCATTGCCAAGTTTACCTTGCGGCACCAAACCTGCGGGGTTATCAGGCCTATCTCCATACCGTCGGGCTGTTCAATTATAAATTTTCGGCCCAGCCAGCTTTTACGTTTTACTACCCAGTTGCCATTGGCAGTTTCGAGCGTGCAGTTACGTTTTAAAGCACCAATATAAGTAAGCTTGCCGTAGCTGAACTGGCCGTCGGTAAGCTCATACCACGGTCGCCAAAAGCCGTGCCTCAGCACAGATAATTCTGTTACGCGGAGTTGGTCAAAACTTCTGAATTGATCCATGGTATTAATGGTATAAAGTACCGGTATTAACAACAGGGTTAACTGCTTTATCGCCGCAAAGCACAACCAGCAGGTTACTTACCATGGCTGCTTTACGCTCTTCATCGAGCTCAACTATATTTTTCTCTGATAGCTTGTTCAGCGCCATTTCAACCATGCCAACTGCACCTTCAACAATAAGTCTACGGGCAGCAATAATGGCCGATGCCTGCTGTACCTGAAGCATGGAATGTGCAATTTCGGGGGCATAGGCCAAATGCGAAATGCGGGCTTCCAAAACTTCAATGCCGGCACGGTCAAGCCTTTCGTTCAGTTCTTTCTCCAGCAACATGCTCACCTGCTCGGCGCCTCCGCGCAGGGTGATGGTAGCAGTTTCATCCTCCAGGTTATCATAAGGAAAAGAATTGGCCAAATGCCTTACAGCCGCCTCGCTTTGGATGTTTACATACTGGATATAATTTTCAACCGCGAACACAGCGGCGGCCGTATCCTTGATCTGCCATACAATAACGGCAGCAATTTCAATAGGGTTACCAATGCTGTCATTTACTTTCAGCTGCTGGCCGTTTAGGTTAAAAGCCCTTAACGAGACTTTTCTTTTTGAGGTGAAAGGGTTCACCCAGTAAAAGCCGTCCTTTTTTACGCTACCCAGGTACTTACCGAAAAGTGTAAGAACTTTTGATTCGTTAGGATTAACGACAATAAGTCCCGGGAGCAGAAAAACGAAACCAAGGATGGCTAATATAGCGCCGATAGGTTCTTCGCCTGCCCAGAAGCAAAGAGCAGCTATTACCAATAATGCCAGGAATGCACCAAGTACGGCAAAGCCGGATGGCGGGTTGATAGTTTTTTCAGGATTCATGATTTAGATTGATTTTAAAATGATATCATAAAGATATCAAATTTATTTTTACAAAAACAAGAAAAACTGCATATAACAGAAACTTATATTATTTTTGGCAGGTTAATCATTTAAATGGCAAAACTATCCACTTCGCGCCAAAAGGCTTTACTGCGCAAATACGCCCGTAATGTTAAGTTTTTGATGATGCTGATCAGTATCGTGCTTATTGTTTACTTTTTACCAAAGCAGGCAAAATTTAGCTACGAGCATGAAAAAGGCAGGATCTGGAACCAGAAGGACTTGGTATCGCCCTATAATTTCGCTATCTTAAAAACACCACAGGAGATCATGGCCGACCAGAAATCGGCACTGGAAAGCATAACGCCGATTTACCAGTTGGACGCTGCCATGCAAAACCAGCAAATAGATGGTTTTAAAGCCGACCTGGAAATCAAATGGCATAATGCCGGTATTAACGATAAGCTTAAACCAAAATATATTACTGCCGGTACCGATTTGCTTACAGAAATTTATCAAATAGGCGTTTTTAAGCCCAATGCTAAATATCAGCAGAGCTCAGAGAATTATCCTGTCAGGATCCTGGATAAGAACGTTGCCACCGATAAAAATACCAACGAACTGTTCACCAAAGAAAAAGCGCAGGCATATTCTGATAAGGTGTTGAGTAAACATACCGATCTGGACAAGGCATTTCTTCTTGATCTGATCAGCAACCGCCTGCAAAATAACCTTGCTTATGATAATAACCTAACTTCAAGGCTGGAGAAGGAAGTTATTGACGGCCTTTCGGTGACACGTGGGATGGTGCAAAAAGGGGAGGTGATAGTTTACAAAGGTTCGGTAGTTAATGATGATGTGTTTCAAAAGCTGGAATCGTTTAAAAAAGCTTTTGAGGATAACGCCCGTGTTAACGGCAACCGGAACCTGGTACTGCTGGGGCAGTTTTTTCTGGTAGCTATAGCCATATCATTGCTCATGATCTTCTTGTATCTTTTCCGTAAAGATATTTATGCCGATAATAGGCTGGTGAGTTTGATATTGCTGGTAATTACCACCATGCTGGCTACCCTGTCGCTGGCAATAAAATTGCAGTTCCCTACCAATTTGTACTATATCCCTTATTGTATAGTGCCTATCATCATCCGTATCTTGTTTGATACCCGTTTGGCGCTTAACATCCATTTGCTGGTAGTGCTGATAGCCGGCTTTTTTGTGCCCAACAGCTTTGAGTTTGCCTATTACGAGATCACGGCCGGCATGGTATCTATTTACAGTATCAAAAACCTGGTACGGCGCGAGCAATTCCTGATCTCGGCGGTGATCATCATCTTTACCTATTTCGTGGCATTTTTGGGAATCACCTTTATCCGCGAGGGTGATTTCCTGAATATCGACTGGATGGACTTTTTGCCTTTTGTGGTTAGCGTGTTGCTTACCCTGCTGGCTTATCCGCTCATTTACCTGTTTGAAAAGGTATTCGCCATCACATCCGAAATAACGCTCATCGAGCTTACCAATACCAACGCGCCTTTGCTGCGTGAACTGGCCTTTAATGCACCCGGTACCTTTCAGCACTCGCTACAGGTAGCTAACCTGGCCGAAAATGCTATTTATGCCGTTGGAGGCAATGCGCTATTGGTTAGGGCAGGGGCGCTGTATCATGATATAGGTAAAATGGAGAACCCGCTGTTTTTTATTGAGAACCAAAGCTCAGGTTTTAATCCGCATGATAAGCTGCCTTATGAGGAAAGCGCCCAAATCATCATCCGCCATGTGAGCAGGGGGATTGAAATGGCACGTAAGGCTAATTTGCCTGAAGTGGTGATCGACTTTATCCGTACCCATCATGGTAATACCCGCGTGGATTATTTTTACCAGTCGTCATTGAAAAATTTTCCTGAAAAATTTATCAATGAGAACATTTTTCGCTACCCCGGACCTATTCCTTTCACCAAAGAAGGAGCAGTTTTGATGCTTGCCGACTCGGTTGAGGCCGCTTCACGCTCATTAAAGGAACCCGATGAAGAATCGATCAGTGTACTGGTTGATCGCATTGTGAAATACAAGCTTGATCAAAACCAGTTGAAAGACAGTAATATAACTTTAAAAGATATTGAAACTATCAAGGCGATTTTTAAGCGGATGCTGATGAGTATTTATCACGTGCGGATTGATTATTAGAAAATCATTTTTTTTTTTGACGGGATGCTTGAATTACTATATTTGCAGTCCCTGAAAAAAGGGACAATAAATTAAAAGTAAAACGGAGAGGTGCCTGAGAGGCCGAAAGGATCAGTTTGCTAAACTGACGTACTGGAAACGGTACCGAGGGTTCGAATCCCTCCCTCTCCGCAAAAAGCCCAAACTAAGGGCTTTTTTTATTTTTTGGATTGCAGTTTTTATGATGTTCTGATTTTAAGAATACTATAAAAACAAAAATGGAGAGGTGCCTGAGAGGCCGAAAGGATCAGTTTGCTAAACTGACGTACTGGAAACGGTACCGAGGGTTCGAATCCCTCCCTCTCCGCCAATAAAACAAACATATCCTGCACCAGCAGGATTTTTTGTTTTATTTCAGTTTATACGGAGAGGTGTCAGAGTGATCGAATGTGCCTGATTCGAAATCAGGTGTACTGTAACAGGTACCGGGGGTTTGAATCCCTCCCTCTCCGCAAGACAACAAAACCCGGTGATAATCGGATTTTGCTGTTTAAAATAAGTACAGCATATCATTTGGTGTTCTAAATCTCATAATGCTCACTGAAATCTGCACGAAAGTAAGGCTTTCTGAATTTTAGCCCCCCTTAATTGGGCACTATAAATGCCTGACAAATCTCTTTCCAATTTAAAACCGGAAGAGCGAAAATCGAGTCTTATTCTTTTTCGGGGGGCTTTTCAAACGCGGTGCCTTTACATATTTATTTCAGCCACATCGGCAATATAATTTCAACGAACAGTATCTTCGGGGATATGAATATTAACTTTCACGATCAATATAAAGACCACTCCACAGTCGACCTGTTGAAGATAACACTGCGCCCGGAATCATATCAAGATGGTGTCGTCATGAACGTTACAGAAATATTAAAAACCAGGGTGATAACACAGGCAGATTTAGATAATGCGGAAAGACATCTTACGGAAGATGAACTTACAGCCCCAAAGAAAGGGCTATTAGCAAACATCTTTAAAGTTAATAGCAATAACCATGAAAAATGGTTGAATGTAATACTTGCCATAGCAGTATTTGAGTATTTACATTTGTTATACACCGACACTATAGTATTTAACCGTCTTCTTAATGGTCATGACTATCCGTATAGAATGGTAAACGTGCTGTCGTATATAGATTTATTGTGTTTGCCTTTTGTGTATTATATGTTTTATAAACGAAAACGTTGGGGGTGGATAACATTGTTTGGCGTAAAACTTTTCACAATTGAACCTTCGCTATTATTTTATTTTAACGAATATTGGCCCGTAGAGCATGGAATTGGCCTCTTAACCTATTCTCTGTTAACTATTTTCTTAGATATCCCCATCCTGATTTTCCTTTGGAAGCAAGAAATCAGCAGTATCTTCAAGGTTAATAGCAAAACAAAGTGGTCAACTTTTTTGTCGGTTGTTTTTATGCTTGTGTTATTAACATGTGTTGGCCAATATAATCGGGCAAATTATGTGGAGATAAAATCAAATGCAGAAAATCAAACTGAAATTGCCGGCAAACCGTCAGACACAACTACTGGCTCCCCGCCAAAATTACTTGCATTGATTAAAGCCACGCACGAAAAACCGGTAGATACCACATATATGCCAACCGGCTTTTATTTTCTTGCAGAAAAAGGTAAGGGAATAAGCATGCGCGAAGAGAAATCAGATGATATTTATACCATTTCTCCATTGCCATTTGCTTCTGTCAAAAATATAAGCAAAGTAAAATTTGAGAAAGTACAACTCCAGCAGGGAGCATATACAAACCTGTGTATGACATTTGACGATACCGGAACAAAAGACCTTGCAAAAGGTACGGGAAATCCTCTACATCCAAAAATTGCAGTAATTATTGCAAACAAACTGTTATATGTTGTTGAAAATGGAACCTCGATTAAAACCGGAATAATGTGTGTAGTTCTCCTCGGTTATTCTGAAAAAGAAATGGAGGAAATGCGTAATGCAATAGATATAAAAAGGTGATTAACACCTAATCATTGTTATGAGGGGAATGGACGGAAAATGATTTACAATTTCTTGTCATTGAAAAATATCTCTTTGATTATTGCCAAAATCGCAGAAAGGTGTTCAATCCTACGCTCTTTAACCCCGCAAAAAGGCTGTATCATTTCAATTATGATACGGCCTCTTCTTATTTCATAAGCAGAAAGAAGATATCGCCACGTTCTGAATTTCCTTATCTATTTCAAAGATATGTTGTTAATAGCGCGAAAAGGGGTGAAAATCATATGGTAATATTAGCGTTCCGGATGGTGATTCTTTTGTGATCAGTAGGCGAAGAGATTTTCTTTTCCTATTTTAGGATCAACCCTTATGGGGTGTATTTTATGGAGAAAACAAAAACTACGCTTCCTTATTACACAGAAATTAACGATTTTCTTGCTTCTATTCCATGGCCGGGCCGAACTACTGATCCAAACTTTTACTGTTTACGGTTAAAGCAGCTCGACCAGGACCTGCAGGTATACCGGCCCCCTTTTAAACGTTCATTTTATTTCTTCGCACTACTATTCAATTCCGGTAAGGTTGAAGTTAACTATGGCGATCAGACCATTCATGATCCCGATTCCTATCTCGTCTGCCATTCGCCTGACCTTGTGTATAGCTTCGCCCATAATAATGCCCTGGAGGGCTATGTCATTTATTTTAAGCCGGAATGCTTCTCCTTTTTCAGACCAGACTTTCACCAGCAGTTTCCACTGTTTGATGTATTACATACCAACTTGTTTAAGTTTGATCACACCGCGTTTAATGAATTGGCGCCACATTTTGAAGCTGTATTTACAGCTTATGAAAGGTCGGCCAAAGTACAACATATAGAAGCGAGGATAAAGTTGCTCGGCTTGCTCTACTATCTGGAAGACTTTACACTGGAAAAGAAAAAGGACATTCGCCTGGCCACAACCCAACACATACTGCTGCGTAAGTTTATCCAGTTAATAAATAACCATTACATTGATAAGCGTACAGTGCAGGAATACGCGGATATGCTCTCGGTTACCGCAAATTATCTCTCGCAATCTGTTAAACAGGTGTCGGGGAAAAATGCCCTCACGTTTATTACCGGGCGTTTAGCCTCCGAAGCAAGATCCCTTATCCAATACACCGATTTTGAGATAGCCGAAATTGCTTATCAGCTTAATTTTTCAGACCCTGCCAATTTTGGCAAATTTTTTAAAAAACAGGCTGGCCTCTCGCCTTCGGAGTTCCGCAAAAGGCACAAGTAATTAAATTGACCTGTTTATCCAAGTTTTCGACCAAATCTTTTGTGTCTGGCTAAGTTTCTTTGCTCCATTGAATTAAATGAGTTAGCCCTCACAATCGTAAATATCTAAAAATTAAACTTTATGAACTACAACCCTGCTGTGGATGCTTATATAGCTAACTCGGAGGACTTTGCAAAACCCATTCTTGAGCACTGGCGCCGGCTTGTTCGTGAAAATTGCCCGGATGCCGAAGAGACGATAAAATGGAGCCTTCCTCATTTTGATTATAAAGGCGATCATATGTGTGTAGCTGCATCCTATAAAAATCATTGCTCCTTCACATTTCTGAAAGCGGAACTGATGACAGACCCACGCCTGAAGGCAAACAAAGACTTGAAGCCGATCCAAAGATTTTTAGGGAAGATCAATAAAATAGGAGACCTGCCGCCTGACGATGAATTTATAGCCATGCTTAAAGAAGCCCGGCAGTTAAATGAAAAAGGCATCAAAATAAAAAGAGAGAAGCCAGAAGCTGATAAACCCAAGGTACTGGAAACGCCTGATTATCTTCTGGCAGCATTAGTTGCTAACCCTGGTGTAAAGGCAGTTTTTGAAAGCAAATCCAACTCTTTCCGCAAGGAATATATCCTCTGGATTACTGATGCTAAAACCGACGAAACACGACAAAAAAGAATAAATGAAGCTTTAGAATGGATAGCCGAAGGAAAAGGCAGGTTTTGGAAGCATCAAAAATAGAGATCCTAAAATATCATGTTATCTTAAAACCATTGGGCGATAAAACAAGAATCAGAAAATACAATACCAAAACAGTCAATGCCAAATAAGATAGATAAAGTCAGGGGAATGGCTTTATCTATCAATAACTAAAGATGGAAGTGTATCTCAGCTTTCTATTCTGGCCAATTTCCGGGGTTTAAAAAAATGGTTCAACGGCCCGGAACCTTGCCCTGTTTTGACATTTTTTCCTTCAGCCAAGGCCCTGCCTACAAATTTCTCAGCCAATAATATGGCATCATATAATTTTTCGCCCCTGGCTATATATGCGGCAATTGCAGCTGATAGTGTGCACCCGGTTCCGTGGGTATTGCTTGTTTCAATGAACGATGAACGTATTTCTTTCTCGTTACCGTTTTTATCTGCATAGTAGTGACAAATCTCCCTTCCGGGTAAATGCCCGCCCTTGATTAAAACAGCAAAGCTGTTATATTTCAATAAAAAGGGCATGGCTTTCTGCATGGACTGGGCATCCGTGATATGGCTGCCAGTAAATGCGGTTGTTTCAGGAATATTGGGTGTGATCAACTCCGCAATGGGAAATAATGTATCTCTTAACGCAGCCAGGGTGCCGGTTGTGGTCAGTGAACCGCCTGTTGATGCGATCATCACCGGGTCAACAATAACCGGAACATCTTCATATCGTTTTAATGCAGTTGCAACTGCCAAAACGGCTTCGGCGTTAGGCAATAGTCCAATTTTGATAGCTTTTGGTTTAATATCGGCCATAACCGCAACAATTTGAGCAGTGATTACTTCGGGAGGAACAGGGTGTATAACAGTTACGCCTAAAGTATTTTGTGCGGTGACGGCAGTGATTGCCGAGGTGCCGTAGCAGCCAAGTGCCGAAAATGTTTTCAGGTCTGCCTGAATGCCGGCTCCGCCGCTGCTATCAGAACCTGCAATGGTGAGTACTGAAATGTATTTATAGTTTTGCATGGTTTCCGTAGTTTTTAAAACCATCTTTAAGGTGTACACTGTCTCGGTTTGTCAGTTGCCCGAAAAGCACCATAGCCTGTTTGCTTCTTACGCCGGTTGAACAGCAAAAGATAACTTTCTTGTCTTCCGGTATTTCCGCTGCCCTATCGCTAAGTTCGTACAGGGGGATATTGATACCGCCTATGTTGAAATCCTCAAACTCATAAAATTCACGTACATCTACCAATATTATTTGTTCCGGGATTGAGGAAATCCATCGCTCTAATTCTGTAAAATCAATCTCCTGGATGGAAGGCTTAACATGGAGCGGGATTATTTTAGCACGAGGTGGATTTGTGACATTGCCGAATTTGAACAAGCTAACGGAAACATCGAGCGCGTTAATGGTCAGTAGCTTGCCCGATAACACATCACCGATTCCGCATATGATTTTTATAGCTTCGTTAGCCATAAAGGTTCCCACTATCCCGGGCAACACGCCAATTACGCCGATATCCGCGCAATTTGGCGCTTCGCCGGCAGCCGGGGCTTCGGGGAAAAGGTCGCGGTAATTCGGACCGCTTTGATAATTGAAGACCGAAACCTGTCCTTCAAACTTAAAAATAGAACCAAATACCAGCGGTTTGTTTAAGGCCACACAGGTATCATTTACCAGGTACCGGGTAGGGAAATTATCTGAGCCATCGATCACCAGGTCATACCCGCTGAAAATGAAAAAGCTATTGTTTTCGGTTAAACGCTCCGGGTGAGAGATTATCCGAACGTGCGGGTTTAGCAGTTGTAGCTTTTCTTTTGCCACATCAGCTTTGTTAAAGCCAATGTCATTTATATTGTACAATATTTGCCGGTGTAGGTTACTGATATCCACCAAATCATCATCTACTATACCAATCACACCGATGCCGGCTGCAACCAGGTACTGTAAAATGGGGCATCCCAGGCCTCCCGCACCAACAATCAGTACGCGGGCTTGTTTCAGCTTCTGCTGTCCGTCCATTCCTAATTCCGGGAGAATGATTTGTCGGTTGTAGCGCTTTAATTCTTCCTTTTCAAGCATCGCTGTTAAATTAACGGGTTAAACAATGGTCCCAATCCTTCCAAACCGGTTCATAGCCCTGTGCCCGGATGGTTCGCGCAATTTCTGCCGGGCTCCGGTCATCTGATATTTCAAATTGTTCCAACGATTCCGGTTCAACCGCATAGCCGCCCGGATTGGTCTTTGAGCCGGCGCTCATGGCAGTTATACCCAATTTGATGATATTATTCCTGAAATTAGGCGACTCGCGGGTAGAGATGGATAACTCAACCTCTTCATTAAATATCCGGTACGCACAGATGAGCTGCACCAATTCACGGTCGCTCATCTCCACTTTAGGCTCCAGCCCGCCGCTGAATGGGCGCAGCCTCGGAAAGGATAGGCTGTACTTGCTCTGCCAATATTGTTTTTCAAGGTAATTGAGATGCAGGGCCGTAAAGAAACAGTCGGTACGCCAGTCTTCCAATCCAATGAGCACGCCTAAACCCATTTTGTGAATACCTGCCTGCCCTAAACGGTCAGGCGTTTCCAGTCTATATTGAAAATTGGATTTTTTTCCCTTGGGGTGATGTTTTTTGTAATCATCCTGATGGTAAGTTTCCTGGTAAACGAGCACTGTATTTAAGCCATAAGGAGTTAAGGCCAGATAATCATCCAGATCGAGTGGCTGTACTTCCATGGATACATGTGCAAAGTGGGGCCGGATGAGTTCCAGCACTTTTTTAAAGTAATCTACATGTACTGTCTGGTTGGCCTCGCCGGTAACCAGTAACACATGGTCATATCCCATGTCCTTGATCACGGCTACTTCCTGCATGATCTCTATGGGTGAAAGTGTTTTGCGCCGCAGTTTATTATCGTAGCTGAAACCACAGTAGGTACAAATGTTATTGCATTCGTTCGACAGGTAAAGCGGCACATACATTTGTATGGTTTTACCAAAGCGTTTCAATGTTAGCTGCTGGCTGATCTGCGCCATCTGTTCCAGGTAAGGAGCAGCAGCCGGGGATACCAGCGCTTTGAAATCTTCCAGCGTACGCCTGCCTGCAGATAACGCTTTCAAAACATCATCGCTGGTTTTGGCATAAATACTTTGTTTAGTATCGTCCCAGTTGTATGCCTGGAAAATGTCGTTAAAACTATTCATCCAGGAAAGAAGTTAAGGGGCTACTGGCAACCGCATGAGATACTGTCATTGCTAATTTGGCTTCGTATGCCATCCGGCCGGCTTCTACAGCAAGTTTAAAAGCTATGGCCATTTGTATCGGATTACCGGATACGGCTATGGCTGTATTTACCAAAACCGCATCGGCCCCAATTTCCATGGCTTTGGCCGCGTCTGAAGGTGCACCGATACCGGCATCAACTATCACGGGCACGTTGCTCTGATCGATAATAATTTCCAGAAAATCGATGGTTTTTAACCCCTTATTACTGCCGATAGGGGAACCCAGCGGCATTACAGCGGATGTACCCGCATTTTCCAACCGTTTGCACAACACCGGATCTGCATGGATATAAGGCAACACGATAAACCCCAATTTCGCCAATTCTTCTGTTGCTTTCAGGGTTTCAATAGGGTCGGGCATCAGGTATTTGGGATCAGGGTGGATCTCCAGTTTGATCCAGTTGGTCTCCAGCGCTTCGCGGGCCAGTTGCGCGGCAAATACAGCTTCGCGGGCATTGCGGACCCCGGATGTATTGGGCAAGAGGTTAATATGCGGCAATTTCAAATGTCTAAGAATGTCATCCGTGTCATCATTATTGACGTCAACCCGTTTTAAGGCCACGGTTACCAGTTCGGAGCCCGAAGCTATTAAGGCTTCTTCCATGAGGGCAGATGAACTGAACTTCCCGGTTCCTGTAAATAACCTGGAGTTAAATATAGTGTCTGCAATCTTCAGCATAATTTAAAGGGTTAAAGGTTAGCAGTTGAGGTTATTTGAGCTCCATCGAGATATGCATGAATGTTGTTAACCACAAGGAAACTGTCAGCAGCATGAGTGATCGCGCCTGAAATAGCAACCCCATAAATGCCCGTTCCCATGATGTGCGGGATATCATCAGTTTCGATACCGCCTATAGCGATAACAGGCGTTTTAAAACCCAAGGTTTGAATTTCATTAATGATGGCTGTATAGCCATCCAAACCCAGAACGGGGCTAAGTTTCTTTTTGGTGGTTGTGAAACGGAAAGGCCCCAGGCCAATATAGTCTACACCTTCGGCTACCCGGGCCAATACATGGCTTATTGTATTGGCTGTACCGCCAATGATAAAGTTATTGCCAACAATTTCCCTGGCTTTACTTACAGGCATGTCCTCTAATCCTAAATGTACGCCATCGGCACCTGCTTTAAGTGCAATTTCCGGAAAGTCGTTGACGATGAGTTTAGCGCCATAAGGCCTGCAAAGTGCAACGGCTTCTGTGGCATAGGTCAGCACCTCCGCTTCCTGTGCATCCTTTACCCTTAGTTGTATCCACTTGCAGCCGGCATCCAGTGCATTTCGGATGGCTGTAATATGCGAGCCATCGGCGGCCGGCTGTGATATATAATGAAGTTTACTGATCATATGATGATATTTAAATTTGTTATGCCGGCTTGCAGCCGGTGAAATGTTTGCAAGGCCATTTGCGGTTGATTCCAGATCGCTCCTAATACGGCTGCACCGTCAAATCCCATTTTTTTAATGATTTCCAGTCGATCTGCTTCAATACCACCTAAAGCGATAACCCTGGGGCTTCCGCCTTTATTTTCAAGCCTGAAACCAGGTTTTATGGTGCTCGTGTATCCGGGTTTGGAAAGACTATCAAACACGGGACTTAAAAATGTGTATTCAAAAACGGAGAGAGAAGGGATCAGCTGCGCATCATGCGTTGAAGTACTCAGCTTGATCCCTTTTTCTTTTTGTGATTGCAGTGTTTCCGCAAAGGTTTGCAGTCGGGCCTGCTCTGTAAAATGCAACCTGGTGATGTTATACGTGGCTGCCAGTTCGTGATATTGATGCAAAGCAATTCGTTGGTAAAAAGCCGGATCGATATGGTCGATCAATTTGCTAACCTGCTCAATGCTGCTGCCGGGTTTCCGCAGATGGAAACGACACATGCCTGATCTGAACAGATCGTTTATAATGCCGGCTTCTCCCTCAATTGCCCGTTCGCTCGAAATCACAATCAGTTCCATGTTTTACAGGTATAATTCGCTTCCTTTTTCCGAAAATTCTTTCGATTTCTCTTCCATACCCTTTACCAATGCACCTTGTACATCAAAGCCCTTGTCTTTGGCATAATCACGTACATCCTGCGTAATTTTCATTGAGCAGAAGTTGGGCCCGCACATCGAACAGAAGTGAGCTACCTTGGCGCCGTCGGCAGGTAAGGTCTCATCATGAAACTCTCTGGCCGTATCCGGGTCAAGCGCCAGGTTAAACTGGTCTTCCCATCTAAATTCGAACCGGGCTTTACTTAATGCATTGTCGCGGTATTGCGCACCCGGATGGCCCTTGGCCAGATCGGCGGTATGAGCGGCAATTTTGTAGGTGATAACACCATCTTTAACATCCTTTTTATTGGGCAGGCCCAGGTGCTCTTTGGGGGTTACGTAGCAAAGCATCGCCGTGCCAAACCAGCCTATCATGGCCGCGCCAATAGCCGAGGTGATATGGTCATAGCCCGGCGCTATATCGGTAGTAAGTGGTCCCAGTGTATAAAACGGCGCTTCGGCGCAGTGCTTTAATTGCTTATCCATATTCTCTTTGATCATATGCATGGGAATATGGCCGGGGCCTTCTATAATAGTTTGTACATCATGTTTCCATGCTATTTTGGTGAGCTCGCCCAACGTTTCCAGTTCGGAAAACTGCGCTTCATCGTTGGCATCGGCGATACTGCCCGGACGAAGGCCATCGCCCAGCGAGAAAGCAACGTCATAGGCTTTCATGATCTCGCAGATCTCCTCGAAGTGGGTATACAGGAAGTTTTCTTTATGATGAGCCAGACACCATTTAGCCATGATTGAACCGCCGCGCGATACGATACCTGTTACCCGTTTAGCAGTTAACGGAACATAACGTAACAGCACGCCTGCATGGATGGTGAAATAATCAACGCCCTGTTCTGCCTGCTCAATCAGCGTATCCCTGAACAGTTCCCAGGTCAAATCCTCAGCTTTGCCATTCACCTTTTCCAGCGCCTGGTAAATAGGTACCGTACCAATCGGCACCGGCGAATTTCGAATGATCCATTCACGCGTTTCATGAATGTTTTTACCTGTTGATAGATCCATAATGGTATCAGCACCCCAGCGGCAAGCCCATACAGCTTTTTCAACTTCTTCTTCAATACTGGATGTGACTGCCGAGTTCCCGATGTTGGCATTGATCTTAACGAGGAAATTGCGGCCAATGATCATCGGTTCGCTCTCCGGGTGGTTGATGTTGGAGGGGATAACCGCCCTGCCGGCAGCTACTTCCTGCCGAACAAATTCCGGGGTGATAAACCCTTTCGGCGTATTGGCACCGAAACTGTTTCCCGCATGTTGCTGGCCGAGAAGGGCATATTGACCGTTGAGTTGTTCCTTTAATGAATCGATACGCTGGTTTTCGCGTATAGCGATGTATTCCATTTCAGGTGTGATGATGCCTTTTTTAGCATAGTGCAATTGCGATACATTCATACCCACTTTTGCTTTATACGGTGTGCTTTGATGAACAAAGCGCAGATGATCCAGACCGGCATCGGCAAGGCGTTGGCGACCGTAATCGGATGATATGGTATCCAGTTTTTCTACATCACCGCGTTCCTGGATCCAGCTTTCACGGAGACGGGGCAAGCCTTTTTTTACATCGATCTCAATGGTCGAATCAGTGTACGGCCCGCTGGTATCGTAAACGGTCACGGGGGCGTTAGGCTCGGTTTCACCGAAACGGCCATGCAGCCTGGTGTCGCTAAGGGTAATTTCACGCATCGCTACGCTAATTGGATGCAATTGACCTTCTACGTAAATTTTGCGCGAGCCAGGAAAAGGCGTAGTAGTAATGACCTGTCCTGTTGGAATTTTTTCTGTTTTCATAATGGCTTGATTTTTTACCCTCCCTGGGTGGCTTTGATGATGATGATATTGTCGCCTGATTTAAGTACCTGCGTTTCCCATTGAGATTTGGGAATGATGATTTTATCGATAGCTACAGCGAGGCCCTGCAGGTGCTGTTGCAGCACATCGCCGAGCAGCGTTTGCACATTACAGTCATCAGGAACAATATAATTTTGTTGATTAACGGAGACTTCCATGGTGTTGCGTTTAAAAAAACTAACTATAGGAATGTCCCGTACAAGGAAAGAAAAAACAGCGCGCGTAGCGATGCTATCACTTTTCCCTTCGCCAGCATTACCTGGATCAGGTTCAAAGGGTATTATCTCAGTCCATCAAAGGACACCCCTAAAGTTGCGGTAAAGCTAAAGGAATAAATTTGATTAAACCAAATCAAATTTATTATATCACTTTTTGGCCGGTTGAAGGCGGATCTTAAAATGTATCAGGCAAATAAACAACTTGAATCAGTTAGGCCAATTGGGTTAAGGGGATTACAATCAATCGCGGGAATAAAAAACGCCCAAATTCTGTAATATACTCTGATGATAGAAATCGAAAAAAAATATTCGTTATAAACAAAAGTTCCCGTCAAATATTTGACAGGAACTGATGAGTAGGGTTTCATCAACCAAATCTAATTCAAGCTACCGGCAATTGTATTACAGCAGCGATATATTGTCCAGGTGTTTGCCAAAACGATAGGTCAATATCACTTCATGAACAGCGTTGTTAATTCCGCCCAGGTTATAGCCGGTTGTGCCAAACTGGTAACTATAGCCAATACGCACATTCCTGGAATTGATGCTGAGGATCCCGGACATCTGTTTGCCGGTGCGATACTCGGCACCCAAACCAATAACATTCTTCATATACAGGGTTGTCGAGAAATCGGCGGTGAATGGCTGGTTTTTGGTATAGTACGCCAGGAATGCCGGTTTAACTTTGAAATCAGAGCCGTTATCGATCAGATAAGCTGCCGATACATTAAAGTGGCTTTTGAAATAGCTGTTATC
>NZ_DASVOB010000682.1:0-9481 GCF_036383575.1 Mucilaginibacter sp. | reverse complement strand
CCATGCCATCGGCTGAGTTGAAAAGCAGGATTAAGAAGTAAAAGATAGTTTGCTTAAACAAAAAGCCCTTCGGAACTTGATCCGAAGGGCTTTTATGTTTAATTACCTCCATGTCATTGCGAGCGATAGCGTGGCAATCTCGTAGCTATGCTCAGCGGCTTTGCATATAGTACAGGCATAACGACGAGATTGCCACGTCGCCCCATTGCACAACCCCGTGTTGCTCCTCGCAATGACATAAAGTTAATTTTCCACGCCGTCGCTCGGCTTCAGCTGGGTGTCAGCTATCTCGCGGCGTCTCGCCGCCGAAGCAGGCCAGAGGCCTGTACAATAGTTGCCACTCGCCAGGAGGCGAGCGGCGGCTTTTTTTCTTATCTTACTTTATTTTTATTTCAGCTCCGGAAATTTAGCCGCTTCAAAAATGCTTTTCTCGGTTGCGGCTTTTTCAATATCCTGCCATTTGCGTGGTGCATCTATTGATAGGATTGTACCCTTGTCTTTACCTATCTGTACGTCATCTTCAATGCGTACACCAATATTCCACCATTTTTTATCGCAGGGGCTGCCGGCAGGGATATAGATACCCGGCTCAACAGTGATCACCCAATTCTCTTCCAAATTACCGCGACCACCTTTGTCATGCACATCAAGCCCTAAATGGTGCGAGCAACCATGCGGGTAGTACTTACGCACTTCTGAAGCATTTTTAATAATACCCAGCTTGATCAACCCTGCCGCTAAAACTTCGGCCGATTTCTGTTCAAGGCTGGCATACGGAACGCCTGCTTTGCATAACTTAAAAATTTCTTCCTGGGCATCATACACCAATTGGTAAATAGCCTTTTGCTCTTCGGTAAATTTGCCGTTGGCCGGTACGGTACGGGTAACATCGGCAGAGTAGCCATGATATTCGGCACCAACATCCATCAGCAGCAACTGGTTGTTAAGTTTTGTAGCCGAGTTTTCTTCATAGTGCAGGATACAACCATTTGCTCCGGCGCCTACAATTGGCGGATAGCCTTCATCTTCTGCTCCGTACCTTTTGTGTACATAGGTCATGATCCCTTCCACCTCACGTTCGCTCATATTTGGCTTTACTGATTTCATCACTTCCAGGTGGGCAAGGCTTGATATTTCAACAGCCTTTTTCAATACGGCTATTTCCTCCGGTGTTTTTACACCGCGAAGTTTGGAAGTAAATTCAGAATATCCGGTGTTACCGCCGTAAGTTGTTGCAATCTTTGCCTTAACATCGGCAAGTGTCGTAGAATCGGGTTTGGCCACCAATTGTTGTATAAGCGGATTATTCTTGTGATCCTCATCTGCAAACTTATCTTTAAAATAAGTCATGACACGGTCTAAATTTTGAGGGGTAACCATTCTTGCTATCAAATTAAGGTCACTCATAACCTGCCTGTTGGTTTCCGTTATACCGGCTTTAGTTTTAAAAGCAGCTATCAGCTTCTTAAGTTCTCCTGTCGATCCATCGCCGGTAACATCTTCGGGCAGCGCGTCATAATATACATTGGCAAACTTTTTAAAATCAACAGGGAATTTCGCAAAATCCTCGCTGTTGTACGCCCGCTTAAAGCCAAGCTGCGACTTAGCGCCTTCAACGCCTAAACGCCTGCCAGTCCATTGCTCACGACCGGCATCGCGGTGACGTACAAACAAAACTTCGTTATAGCTGCTATCGCCATCGGCCTGCGTGTCTTTAAACACTAATAATACCGAATTTGGCTCCTTGTATCCCGAAAAATAATACAGATCGGGGTTAGGATGGTATACATAATTAACATCGTTCGAAAACACCTGCTCGGGGTAAGAAAAGATCACCGTTACCGAATTGGCGGGCATCAGGTCGCGCAGGGCCTGGCGTCTTCCGGCATGAAATTCTTTGCTTAAATAATCAGAGGGTAGGTTTTCGGCGGCTTGTCCTAAACAGCGGTTACTGCCGGTGAGGGCAAGTAAAACTACTAATGCCCGAAAAAATGATCGCGTCATAATGATAAAGGAATAATGTCAGTCAAAAAACGGTTTAAGATACTAAATATCAGATGATATCACGGTCACCCTTTTAGGGGGAATTGAACGATTTGCAAAATAAATAAGTGTCATTGCGAGGAACGTGATGGGAATGAGCCGGGGGCGTGACGCGGCAATCTCGTAGCCTTGCATTACCACAAAGCAGATCCGCCCTGTATAGCTACGAGATTGCCACGCTATCGCTCGCAATGACATGATGTAGAATTGAAGACGGGCTCTGGGCTACTTAATCTTCCTCGCCGTTACACCCTCATTGGTGATCTTCACCGGCAGGATCTTGCCATCCTTGTCAAAGTACATTTTATCGATACAGGTAACACGGTGATTGCCGTCTGTTTCGGTTAGCGGGCGGCGGTGGTAAACAATATACCATTCATCCTTACCCGGCACCTGGATCACCGAATGGTGACCTGCGCCTGTGGCTATACTGGCGTCCTGCTTTAATATGGTTCCTATACGGTTAAACGGACCAAAAGGCGAATCGCCAATGGCATAAGCTACGCGATAATCCGGACCGGTCCAGCCACCTTCGCTCCACATAAAATAGTATTTGCCTTTGCGTTTAAACATCACCGGGCCTTCAACATAATCTTTAGGAGTGATCAGTTTATAGGTTTCGCCATTATCAAATGGTTCAACACCGGTAAAATCGTTTTTCAGTTTTACAATGTTACACTGGCCCCAGCCACCGTAGATCATGTAGTACTGACCATTATCGTCTTTAAAAACAAACTGGTCGATAGGTTGAGCTTTATTGATGATCTGTCCGATGAGTGGTTTGCCCAACAGGTCCTTAAACGGACCTTCAGGTTTATCGCCAACGGCAACACCTATACCACCAACCTCG
The DNA here is from genome assembly GCF_036383575.1 of Mucilaginibacter sp. Lineage (GTDB taxonomy): Bacteria > Bacteroidota > Bacteroidia > Sphingobacteriales > Sphingobacteriaceae > Mucilaginibacter. The sequence continues at coordinate 6,588 of NZ_DASVOB010000682.1, read as the reverse complement.
TTATTATTCTGAATATCGTTAGCGCCAAAAAAGATGTAATATTTGCCATCTTTTTCAGTCACCGCAGGAGCCCACATCGCGCGCTTTGCCCATTTTACAGCAGCGGTATCTATAATCCTCGGATGCTTAGTCCAATTGATCAGGTCGGGAGATGAAAAGGCATCCATAAATACCTGGTCGTTATATTTGGCCGAGTAGGTTGGGTACACCCAGTATTGCTTATTAAAGATCTTAGCCTCCGGATCGGCATACCAGCCTTCAACAATAGGGTTACCGGATGTCTTTTTCTCTTGTGCTAATGCTTTGTTTGCAGATGTGGTAAGCGCCACACCTAATGCTGCCAGTAAAACCAGCTTTTTAGGGATGATCATTGGGAAATAGATTTTTGGTCTAAGATATTAAAATAGATAAAACGTTTTAGTAATGGTGCACTAATTTATTCGAATTGAAGCGAATTACACGAATTTAATATTATCAGGATTAAAACAGTAAGCTACAGGGAAATCGCTTTTAACCACATCCAGACAGAAAACTATAAATGAAAATTTTTACACTAATTTTTACGTATTAATCGAATTACACGAATCTTAAATTAATTAAAAATTCGTGTAATTCGATTAAATTGTGTTCAACTTAAAAGTATTCGTGAAAATCTTTTAATTACCGGTATTCTGTTGTTTCGGTTTCTTTTTACCCCAGCGGCGGTTAGGTTTTCTTTTAGCATCACCTTGCGGTTGTTCGGGTTTAAGGGGTTGTATCGCAGCCAGTTCATCGGGAAGAGCCATCAGCTTGATAGGCTTTTCTATCAGCTTTTCAATATTCTTGAGCTTCCGTTCGTCGCGGTGATTAACAAAAGTAATAGCAGTACCGGTGGTGGCGGCACGAGCTGTACGGCCAATGCGGTGGATATAATCTTCCGGATCGCCGGGAACATCATAGTTGATCACCAGGTCGATCCCTTCCACATCGATTCCGCGCGAAAGGGCATCGGTACCTATGATAACCGGTAATTGCTTATTTTTAAATTTAAGCAGGATCTCTTCGCGTTCTTTCTGCTCCAGATCAGAGTGGAACGACATAGCATTGATCTTGATAGCCTTAAGTTCTTTATATAATGCTTTAACAATTTCCTTACGCGAGGCAAAGATGATGATGCTTGTAAATGCAGAATCTTTGAGAATATGCTGCACCAGTGGCGTTTTTTGCTGATCGTGCACGCGGTAAACCTGCTGATCGATACCGACAGCCGGCTGGGAAATGGCAATATTGATCTGCTCGGGTTCTTTCAAAATGGCCTTGGCCAAAGAGCGGATACGGCCGGGCATGGTGGCAGAAAACAGCAGCGTTTGCCTTTCTTTTGGCAGGTAGCTGATGATCTTCATGATATCGTCCGAAAAACCCATGTCCAGCATGCGGTCGGCCTCATCAAGTACCAAATGGGTAAGGTGATTGAGTTTTAATATGCCTGATGTAAGGTGGGCGATAAGCCTGCCGGGAGTAGCTACAATGATATTTACGTTGTTTTGAATGCCGCGGCGTTGCTGTTCATAAACAATGCCGTCGCCGCCACCAAAAACAGCGATGGAGCTGATGCCTGTAAAATAGGCAAGGCCTTCAACCTGCTGATCTATTTGCTGGGCAAGCTCGCGGGTTGGGGCAAGTATAAGGGCACTGGTATGGTGTTTATGGGTTTTGCTGATGCTGTTTAAAACAGGCAGCAGGTAAGCACCGGTTTTACCGGTACCTGTTTGAGCGCATGCAATCAGGTCGCGCCCCTCCATAATGGTTGGGATAGCCATGGCCTGTATGGGCGTAGGGTTCAGGAACCCCATACTCTCTACACCTTCAAATAATTGCTCGTTAAAATTAAAATCCTGGAAAGTCACTATATCTTATAAGTAAATTATGCAAGGTATAAAAAATTTAACGGTAAATGAGGGTTTTAGCATAATCAGCTACCGTTAAAGGACCAGAATAATTAATCGGTTCACCACCTGTCCAATACAGGAGGCACCTCCGGAGCCAAAAAGCTTCATTTCGTTTTCTATAAACATGATACTCCTAATGGAGTTTAAAAAAGCACGCATGCATAGAACTCCGTAGGAGTATCATGTTTGTAGCTAAATACACGACAGATATCAAGGCTCCGTAGGTGCCTCCTTTTGCATTTCAAGGCACCTTGTCCTGCAAAATATACCTATAGCACTCTTTAATGACACTCATCTTACCTTCCCAATCAATTCAAAAATTTACTTTTGAATACCTATGAATATTATCACCCAAACACCACGCCTGCTGATCCGCGAATTTACTGCCGAAGACGAAGAGCTTTCTACCCTGATAGATGCTGATGACCGCCTTACCCAATATGTAAAAAAGCGTACTCCGCAGGAGAGTAAACAGGTTTTTAAAGACACCTTGAAGGAATACAAGAACGGAACCGGGCTGGGCAGATGGGGAATTTTTAATATTGCCGATAACGATTTTATAGGCGTTTGCGCCCTCAAACCCAGTGATTACGACCGGAGTCGAATTGAGCTGGGCTATCGCCTGCACCTCAAATACTGGGGCCAGGGCATTGCAACAGAACTTGCCGAAGCTTTAGTTAACTACGGCTTGAATAAAGTTGGATTAAAAGAGGTTTGCGCCGTTACCCATCCTCAAAATGCAGCATCACAAAGGGTACTGATCAAAGCCGGCTTCGTGCGTGAAGGGATTGTGTTTTGGTATGGGGAAGATGTACCGTTTTTTAGGGTGATCAATAAGCAGTAAATATAAATATGTCATTGCGAGCGATAGCGTGGCAATCTCGTAGCCATACAGGGTAAACATGCACAGCGGTTGGCATGGCTACGAGATTGCCGCGTCGCCCCAAGGCTCATTCCCGCTCGCTCCTCGCAATGACATCACTATTAAATTTATCTCAAATCCCTTATAATATCCTTACAACCGTTTTCAATCAATTCAAATACCGGTTCAAATTGATTGTCATCATAATAAGGATCGGGAACAACCTTATCGCCTAAAAGAAGTTTCACTTTAGCGGCCTGTTCTTCGTTGCGGGCCATGTTAAGTACGTCGCTCAGGTTATTACGGTCCATCACAAAAATATGGTCGAACTCGTCAAAGTCAGCACGTTTAAATTGGCGGCAAACCTGTTTACTGATATCAACACCATGATTACGTGCAGCACGAACCGAGCGTCTGTCGGGGGCTTCACCCACATGCCAGCTCCCCGTACCTGCCGAATCAACATCCCAGCCAAGTCCGTTTTCATCTGCCAGGTGCTGCATGATACCCTCCGCCAGCGGCGAACGGCAGATATTGCCCAGGCATACCATTAGTATTTTCATTGTTTAGTTGATTGGGTGAGTAGTTGGATTAGGTGAGTGGTTTTTCTTGTTGAAAATCGACCGGCATTTAACCACTCACTTATTCAACCCAATAAACCACTCACTCAAAAAATTATCCAAATATCTGATTTAACACCCCGGCCAAACGAACGCCGGCTTTTACCATCTGGTCGTTTAGTAAACCAATGTATTTAAAGTTGTATTTATAGCTCAGGTTTTCGCCCGGCTTAACATCGGTGTATAGTTTGTCGGCAATCTGGTCGCTTTCGTAGATCCATTCACTTATCGGAGCCGCCTGCAGTTTGGTACGCTGAGCAGCGGTAGTATGGTTGATCATGGTTGCATACTCCGTATAGCTCAACTGCTGAAAGTCGATCAGTTGGCTATCCCAAACCGAGTGCAGGTTACTGTCTTTACCAAACCATTGCACTTTTACATCGTTACCGCCTTTATCGCTTAAATGGCCGGTATGCAAAGGCTGATGAACATCCTCTACAATATGGATCAGCATGCGCAGGTAGAGCAGCTTGTTGGTTTTAGTTGTGGTTTTCTTTTTGAGCTCGGCAATCAAAAAATTCATTTTAGTGTAGGCATCAACAGCTGTATCAGCTTTTAAATAGCCTTGCAGTTCTGGATAAGTATATGCCTTTTCCAGGTTAATAAAATGCCAGTTGTACAGATAATTGTAAGCCGGATCCGATTTAATAAAATCAGCCCAGTTACTGGTGATCGCTATCGACTCATCGCCCAAAATAGCCTGTATGGCCTTGCGGGCTTTAGGGCTCAGGTAGCTATCGGCAACCTGGCCGCAAATGCGGTGACCGTTGGTGCCCCAGGCCATGCTTTGCAGGGGGATATAAAATATCGCCACCAGCAGCAAAAGTTTCTTTAAAAGTTGTGTTTTCATTACAATGGTTTTGGAATACAGCTTGTTCTTTTTATCAGATGCACGTTAATAGGTATTACGTTGGATGTGCTTACAAACCTGATGAGTGAATCGCTTTGTTGGTGAACCTTAAAATATTCTTCATAATCGCCAAATCTGAAACAGCCCTGTTCATTTTTATACGAGCCATCGGCATTACAAAACTGCCCTTTAATGCGCAGCGTATCGTGTCTTTGCGAGTACGTTCCGCGAATGTATTCATCCCAATGGCCTTTGCTCATACAGGTATCAGCTCCGTAATTAACCTTGCTAACGGTACTAATCTTCAAAAGAAATGAATCGCAGCTGAATTTGATATCATATAGCGAATATGTTACCAGGCTTTTTTGCGCAGGCACACTATCCTGCCGCCATTCGCCCTGCAGTTTGCTATCTCCGGGTTCCTGCATATCGGGGTTCCTGGTACATGAGCTGAAAGTTGAAAGCAGAAGGCAGAAAGCTATAAATGGATAGGCTTTTTTTAAGCTTAAAGCAGAAGGCTGAAGGCTTAAAGCAAAAGGCCTAAAGCAGAAAGAGAAAAAACGAAAGCTATAGCGTTTTTGCATAAACGAAATTAAAAAAGCCCCTCTCCTTTGGAGAGGGGTTGAGGTGAGGTTGCTTATTTCAAGCTGCCTATCATATTTTCAGGGCGTACCCACTCGTCAAACTGCTCGTTGGTTAGTAAGCCTAAACCAATAGCTGCTTCGCGCAGTGAGCTGCCGTTTTTAAGGGCTGTTTTAGCGATTTTAGCTGCGTTTTCGTAACCGATGTGCGGGTTAAGTGCAGTTACCAGCATCAGTGAGTTTTCAAGGTGTTTTTTGATGCCTTCGTAGTTTGGCTCAATACCAACAGCGCAATGGTCATTGAACGACACACAAGCATCTCCAATTAGCCTTGCCGACTGCAGGAAGTTAGCTGCCATCAGTGGTTTAAATACGTTCAGCTCATAATGGCCGTTTGAACCGCCGATAGAAATAGCCACATCATTACCCATAACCTGTGCAGCTACCATGGTAACGGCTTCGTTTTGGGTTGGGTTAACTTTACCCGGCATGATAGATGACCCCGGCTCGTTATCCGGAATATGAATTTCGCCAATACCCGAACGTGGACCAGAAGCCAGCATCCTGATATCATTAGCAATTTTCATTAGCGAAACCGCAATTTGTTTCAGCGCACCATGGCTTTCAACAATAGCATCATGAGCGGCAAGTGCTTCAAATTTATTTTCGGCAGTGATGAACGGCAAACCGGTGAACTGAGCAATGTACTCGGCAACTTTAACATCATAACCTTTAGGAGTATTGATGCCTGTACCTACGGCAGTACCGCCAAGTGCAAGTTCTGAAAGGTGATCAAGCGTGTTACGCAAGGCTTTTAAACCGTGGTTCAGTTGCGATACATAACCTGAAAACTCCTGGCCTAAAGTAAGCGGGGTAGCATCCATCAGGTGGGTACGACCAATTTTCACTACCGATTTAAAAGCTTCAACCTTAGCCTGCAAAGTATCGCGCAGCTTCTCGATGCCCGGGATGGTTACATCGATCAGGATCTTGTACGCCGCAATGTGCATAGCAGTTGGGTAGGTATCGTTTGATGATTGTGATTTGTTCACGTCATCGTTAGGGTGGATGAAGGTTTTGCCTTCGCCCAGTTTATTGCCTTGTAATACGTGGGCGCGGTTAGCAACCACCTCGTTCACGTTCATGTTTGATTGCGTGCCCGAACCTGTTTGCCAGATCACCAGCGGAAACTCTGAAGCCAGCGCGCCGGTCAGGATCTCGTCGCAAACCTGTGCTATCAGGTCGCGCTTTTCGGCAGGCAATACACTTAAATCGGTATTGGTATAGGCGGCGGCTTTTTTCAGGTATGCGAAAGCGTCGATAATTTCCTTCGGCATTGACGCCTCCGGACCAATTTTAAAATTATTGCGTGAGCGTTCGGTTTGCGCTCCCCAGTATTTGTCGGCAGGTACTTGTACCTCGCCCATGGTATCGTGTTCGGTTCTGAAACTCATGGTATTAAATTTTGCAGGGGCAAAGTTATGTTTTTATATGATGCGGGGGAATGCAGGGTGTAAACTTTTTGATAGGGAGCGATGATTCTATAAACCGGTCTATGTTTACTCTCCCTTGTTGGTGTTTGGAAGATTCAGATCAGTTGAAATGCTGGTTAAAAAAGCCATGTCATTGCCTTTAGATTAGCTTCAACAAAATAATAGAGGTTGTTATTATTGTTGAAGCTTTCTTTTTGCTTCTTTTTCTTTGTTAATAACCTTGATTTTTGTGGAAAAAGTTAACAACGGTAAGG
>NZ_DASVOB010000681.1:0-4054 GCF_036383575.1 Mucilaginibacter sp. | reverse complement strand
CCGACCAACCGGGAAATAACTAAAAAACGAAACATGAAAATCAGATCAATTATTTCGGGCGCCCTTATCGCCATTTTCGCTGTTACCGGCCTTACAGCTAACATACAGGCTAAAACATCATTTCCTTCACATAATACTGTTGCGCTTAGTGATACCGGTAAAATGAAAAAGGACAAGATGAGTAAAGACAAAATGAGCCATGATAAAATGGCTTCAGACAAAATGGGGGCTGATAAGATGAGCCACAACAAAATGTCAAAAGACAAGATGGGCTCAGGTAAAATGAGTCACGATAAAATGTCAAAAGGTAAAATGGGCAAGGATACTACAGGTAAAATGTAGCCTTGTTTTTGTTTTATGATTGTTTAAAAGGAGCTCCTATAGCTCCTTTTTTGTTTCTAATGGACCCGGCCTTTCTCATCCTGGTTGCCGGTGTCTTGTTTTTCTGTTTTGCTTTGGCTGTTGCCGAAGCGGTAGCTGATCCCGAGCAGGGCATACCGGTTGATCTGGAAGTTGGTGTACTTTTGCCTTATCCCATTAACGGTAGTAGTAACTGCCGATGCGCTGCTCCTGAAAACATCGTTCATCACAAATGAAACATCTACCTTCTTTTTAAGTACGGACGCTTTAAGGCCAAGGTCGAGCTTGTAATAAGCATCACTGCGGCCGATATGATCAATCTCCGGAAACTGGTACCAGAAATTTACTGCGCCTGAAAAGGATTTATCGGCATTAAAATAAATGTTATTGTTGGAAGCGATATAAGCCCCAAAACCGCTGATGTTTTTCACCGCGCTTATGGCTGATTTGGCATCGGTATGGTAAAAGGTAAACTGGTTATTATTATCAAGCCAACTTAGTAATTGCATCGAATAATTTTCGGAAATGCCCAATCGGTAAGTTTTGATAAAATTGAGCGGCGTGGTGTAAACGAGGTTGGTATCCGGCCGGGCAATGGTAACGCTGTTAAACCCATTGTTGGTAACATTCAAAAATATCGCCGAGGTGAGCCTGTTTTTGTACGTGTGCGAAATCTCAAAATTGGTATTGTATTCGGGCTGAAGGTAGGGGTTACCCTCGCCGTAGCTGTAGGCTGTGAACAGGCTTTTGAAAGGGTTAAGGTTCCAGAAAGTTGGCCGGTTTACCCGCCTGCCAAAATTTAGCGAAAGACTATGGTCAACACCCGCCTGGTAACTAACCGTTGCGGAAGGGAACAGCCTGGTATAATTATTAATAGTAGTTTGATTAAGGGTGTGCGAAAAGCCTTTAGTCTCAGTGCGTTCAATCCTTAATCCGGCCTGGTATTTCCATTTGCCGTCCTCTCGGTTGATGCTGCCATAAACAGATTGTGTATTTTCGGTATAAGTAAACTCATTGCTTAGATTAGGGTCATATTTTAACGAATCATTGGGGGCTCTTTTATAATAAAAAGCGTTGCTGTAATTGTTGATAAAGCTAAGTTTGCCGCCAAAAGCAAAGCAGGCGTATTTGATTGGGACTATAGCATCGGCTTTAAAAGTATAAATGTTGATATCCTGTTTATTGGTATCGTGATAGCGGTTGCGGCTGGCTGCATTCAGTGAGCCATCGGTGAGGTAGGTGTTGCTCTCAAAGTCCGACCTGTCGGTACGGTAATAGTTAAAATAATCGGCGTTTAGTACCAGTTTAGCACCCGCCGTATCCAGGTTGATGGTGCTGTGCAGGTTAACAGCGTTGCTGATGGCTACCGGGTGATAAGTAGCATAAGTTCTTAACGTCGAATCAATAGCTCCGGTAGCATTGTTGATGATCGGGTTATTCACATGGTCAGATCCATCATAGGTGTTTTTGCCGCCCTGGTAGTTTACCCCGGCAGTTACTTTAGGACTAAATCTATAATCGGCACCAGCAATAAAGTTTAAGTTGTGGTAACGATAATTGCCGGTATCAGTTTGCAGCCAGGTTTGTTTGGGGTAGTAGATATCGGTTTCAAAGCCTTCCAGCTCATGGTCATGATCTACATTTACGCTGGCGTAGGCCGATAGTTTGGCGGTGTTATAGTTGAAATCCCCACTTGCATTCAGCCACCAATAGTTGCTGGTGCCGTAAACCGAGGCCGGGCTATGCAGCCATTGTTTATCATTGATTTGCACGCTGCCCGAATAGCCTTGCTTTTTGCTGTGTTTTAGAGTGATGTTGATGAGCCCGGCATTCCCTTCTGCATCATACGCTGCACCCGGGTTTTTAATGAGTTCGATACTGGTTACCTGGCTTGCCGAAAGCGACCGCAGGTAACGAAGCAGATCAGTACCGGCCAATTGAACTAATCTTTCATTCACCATCACTTTAACGCTACCCTTGCCAACAATGCTCAGATCATTATCGCCAACTTTTACACCCGGCACCCGGCCAATCACAGTAAGCGCGTCTGCACCGGCCGATGTCGCGCTGGTTGATACGTTATAAACCAGCTTATCGCTTTTGTTTTCAACAGTGGCCTTGCTGGCGGTGATCTTTACCTCATTCAGCTGTGTGGTATTATCGGCAAGAGTAATGGATAAAGTGGTATCACGTTGCAGGTTTAACTTAACTTCCGTTTTCTGATAACCGGTGTAAGTAATGGTTAAGCTGTAATTGCCTTTATCAACATCGGTAAAACTAAACAAGCCGAGCGAGTCGGTTTGTACAACCCTGGTTTGTTCGGAGTTTTGCTGTTGGAGGTTAACAACGGCCAGCGGCGCGGGGCTTTTGGAATTGCCGGTTATTTTACCGCTAACTTTTACCTGTGCTAACAGGCTGGTATAAACTAAACTAAAAAATAAAAAGCTGTAAATGTATTTCAAACCGGGAGCAGGGTTGGGTTTATAGTGCCGTAAATTAAATAAAAAACCGCCGCAAATTGTTTAGCGGCGGTTCTATTTTATTTACTGTTGTTATCCCGGAAGTTAGGTTAGTGTTTATATATCACTTTTTACATGTTCCAATGCACCGTTTTCGGTAACGTAGTATTCGGAACGCATGCGGGCATGCCGGTTAATGTTATTGCCTTTCTTTTTGTTTTTTCGCGGACCAGACACTGCCAGTATAATGGCAGCCAGGCAGAGGGTTATCTCTATCAAACTCACTAACATGGGGAGATGTTTTTATATTCTTCATGATGTTGATTGATTTGGTGATTGTTTTTTTAATTCAATTTAGTTTGATTGTAAAATAAGAAAATAAAACGTCATGTTATTAACCCAGGTGAAAATTGCTGTGGTTTTTTGTGCCGATATTTGGAATAATTACGCTTTGTTAACAGCATGGAATCAAAACAGGAAGTATTGAACGAACTGCTTGGTAAATTTGCCGACCTGTCGGGCAATGATATCAACATCAGTATGCCTTACTGGCGAACCCGCAAAATTGTGAAAGGCGATTTCTTTAACATGCAAAACATTGTATGTACCGATCTGGCGCTGATCAACAAGGGCTTGTTCAGGATTTACTACGTGCACCCCGAAACGCAGGAAGAAAAGAATATCTACTTTTTTTCAGAGCGTCAATTCCTGGTATCGTTCCGGAGCTTTATAAATCAGTATCCCTGTGCCTATTTTATCCAGGCGATGGAAGATGCCGAGATCATCTCCATTAACTACAACGATCTCCAGTACCTTTATACCACGCCAACCGGCTGGCAACGCTTTGGTCGCCTCATTGCCGAATTGTTTTTTAACCATTCGCAGGCCCGCGCCGAAGAATTTCAATTCAACACTGCCGAAGAGCGATATTTGAAAATGGTAGCCCAGCATCCCAACATCGTTAACCGCATTCCGGCCTATCATATTTCATCCTACCTGGGGATCAAAAATCCATCGCTTACCCGTATTAAGAAGCGTTTGTCGCAACCAAAGCCCTAAAAACGAAACTCTGCTGACAAATGACCCTTCCGGTTTTCACCTAAGTGAAAATTGCTGCCGCGTTTTGTGCCCAACTTTGCTTCATCAAACAAAACGAAAAAAAATTGAAAGTCATGTCAGCAAATAAAACATTGATCATAGAAACTTCAGCTGCGGTAAAAACAGCCCGCGAGCTG
>NZ_DASVOB010000680.1:0-14238 GCF_036383575.1 Mucilaginibacter sp. | reverse complement strand
TTGGGATTGGTACCCTGGATGCCCTTTTGCGATGAATTGTAGTTACCAAAAAACTCGGCGCTCAAATCATGACCAAAGCTATATTGCGCGTTGAGGTTAAGGCGGTACGCGAAGGCACTTACATTGGCGAAACCAGGGTTGGTGCTGCGCCTGTCGCTGAAAATCATATTGGTACGCAGGCTTAGCTTACTGGTTACCGGCACCGAAGCATAAATATTGATACCGATGCGCTCTTCCGAACCTATGTTATAACGCTGGTTCAATGACACATCGGTATACGTTGTACCATTCACGTCAAACGTGGAATAAAAGGTAGTGAACTGTTGGATATCATCAGTATTACGGCGATAGAAGGCCGCTATGTTGATATTAGCCCCTTTATCATATGATTTGTTATACCCCAACTCAAAGTTGTCGCCCTTTTCGGGTTTAAGATTTGGGTTACCGGTACTGATATTATGCGGGTCGCTGATGTTCAGGAACGGGTTCAGATCACCGTAATCAGGGCGCTGGATGCGGCGGGTGTAACTTAATTTAAGTGACTCGGCACCATTGCCAAACTTATGCGAAAACACCAGTGATGGCGCAAGGATATTGTAAGATGGGATATTCACGCCCTGAAAATCAGCGGTAGTGGTAGTATACTCATCTCTTAAACCGGCTTTCACATCCAAAAACTTGTTAAATACCGATGTCGACGCCGACAGGTAATAAGCATACACTTTGCGGTCGTAAGTAAAACCATAGGTTTGGCTTGGGTTAGGCACAAAGGTATTACCGCCAAAAAGCGTATCCGTTATAACATTGTTGTTGATGTGGTTAAATACAAGCTTTCCGCCTGTTTCAAGCGTAAAGTTTTTGCTTACCGGCTGCGTATAATCAACAGAAATATCGGTTTCCCTATCCTTACCGGGGTTATTATTAGAGATACCGGATGAGGTTATACCCGAATCATAATCCTGGCGCTGAAATGAGCTGAACGAGTTACGGCCAAAACTTGATGAGTACAATACATCAAGCTCCTGCCCTTCCTTGCTAAATGTTTTCTTATAGTTCAGGTTTACATCGGTTGAAGTGCCGTTAAATTTGCTGCTCGAGTTACGGATGCTCCTGATATCAGATATCGGGTTACCCGCGGCATCAACCTCGTTTTGATCCTGGTTGGTAATACCGTTGCCATGGTTGCCGAAGTGGTTAAAGCCCACGCCTGCGGTCAGTTGATCTTTAGGGGTAATATCCCACGAAAAATTGATCCCCGATTCGTAACCATTACGTTTAAAGTTATTACTTCCCTGTTGGAACAAGGTAGTTTTATTATTGGCCGAATCGGTTGATACGCGGTTACGGGTGTTGGGTGCATTAGTATTGATCTGGGCGTTGCCGCTAAAAAAAGCATTCACACCAAAATTTCCTTTACGGGCATTGAGGTTAAAAGAGCCATTTTCGCGGCGGGTACCTGCCGATAGGTTAACGCTTCCGTTAACACCCTGTACTTTACTGTCTTTTAATATAATGTTTACGATACCACCTGTACCGGCAGCATCATACTTTGCGCCCGGACTGGTAATAACTTCAATACTTTTGATCTGGCTGGCCGGGATACTGGCCAAAGCATCGGCAAGGCTCGCCCCGAAAATGCTCGATGGTTTACCGTTGATCAAAAAGCGGATGTTGGCGTTGCCCTGCAGTTCCACATTACCATCAATATCAACGGTGATCTGCGGTACCTTTTTCAAAACATCGATAGCTACCCCGCCCTGTGCGCTTAAATCGTTCTGTGGGTTGTAAACCATTTTATCTATGCGATTTTCAACGGTAGGCAACTTGGCGGTTATGGTAACGCCTTTTAGCTCGTTGGCAGTTGGTGCAAGTTTGATCTCTCCCAGCGATACAGCGCCATCTTTAACTACCACGTGTTCGATAGTTGCTTTTTGGTAACCTAAAAATTCGGCGGTTATTTTATACTCCCCGGCAGGGATATTATTGATAGAAAAATTTCCTTTAGGATCGGTGCTGATACCGTTGAACGGCGACATAGCACCTTGTTTAAATACAGATACGGTGGCATAGTCAACCGGCAGTTTTGAAGTAGCATCGGTAACTTTACCTGTAATTTTCCCCTTAGTCCCCGGGGCGGTTTGGGCGTGTAAGGCGGTTATAAAAATAAAAGAAAATAATATCAGAAAAACGGATTTCATTATATATTGCGAATATTTGGAACCGCAAATTTTATAAGAAAGATTGGATTAAATCTGAATTAAATGGTATTGAAGTGTATTTGTTACAATATGTTTTTACTATGTATACGCCCTTGTTACATTGTATATGAGCCTGTTACAAAAAGATTAGAAAATCAATACAATTGTGCCCCCGATAATGAGCAGCGCGCCTATGGCGTTCTTCAAAGTCAGCGGTTCGCCCAGGAACACAACAGAGAGCGCAATGGCCAGGGCAACACTCAGTTTATCAACCGGCGCTACCTGGCTTACCTTGCCTAATTGCAGGGCACGAAAATAACAGATCCATGAAAGCCCGGTTGCACAGCCCGACAGGATGAGGAAAGTCCAGTTGGTTTTAGTGAGGCTGCTGATACCGCCGTGAGTCCCTTTAAATAGAGCAATCGCCCAAGCAAGGATCAGGATTATTACCGTACGGATAGCAGTGGCCAGATCGGTATCCACCCCTTTAATTCCTATTTTGGCAAAAATGGCCGTAAGCGCCGCAAACAGCGCCGAAAGTAATGCGTAGATCCACCACATATTGATCAGATTTTGTATTTAACTTGCAACAAGCTAAGTGCAAATTTGATTACGTATTCTGTATAAAATCTATTGACGTTTTAATTTATCTCTCAAATCCTGCCCAAACTTATTGATAAGGGCTTTGGATAGACCTTTGCCGTTATTAACAAAATCATTCGCAACCATATGGTCTACAAAACTTTTTCTTATCCTCACGCCGGGATATTTTTTTAAATACTCGGTATAATAACCCGGCCAAAACCAAACGCCATCTGTATAATATCCGTTAGGGCACAATGTTTCTTTTGATAGCCAATCTCTTTCATAGTGCATCCACCCATATATAAATTCGCCATTTTCAAGGTAGCAGATAATTTTTGATAACAGTTCAGCTTCAATGATGCTACCTCCTCTCATTTCTTCAAAATAAAAAGCGTCAACTGAATATTCATCGTGCTCCAAAATAAAGCCTGTTAATTTCATTTTTGATAAACTTGTTGAAAGTCAGTTTAAAAATATGAGTTTCCCGGTAGTATAAACAAGCATCAAATTACCTAACTTGAATTTTATCCAGAATCTGTACAAATTGACTGCCTAACTTTACCAAAAAAACGTTTTGAAAATACTCATCATTGAAGACGAAGAAGGCCTGCGCGAAAGTATTGAAGAATATTTTACCGAAGCCGGCAACATTTGCGAAACCGCGGCCAGCTACACAGCTGCCCTTGCCAAGGTTGAGCTGTATCGTTATGATTGCATCCTGCTGGATATTACCCTGCCTGGCGGTAACGGCATCGATATATTAAAAACACTTAAAGCAAATAACTACACCGATGGTGTGCTCATCATATCGGCCAAAAATTCGCTCGACGATCGCCTGCAAGGCCTTGACCTGGGCGCTGATGATTACCTGGTAAAACCCTTCCACCTCTCCGAACTGAAAGCAAGGGTATCAGCCATTATCAGGCGTAAAATGTTCAATGGCAGCAATGTGCTTAACTTTAACGAGCTCAATATCGATCTGATGGCTAAAACTGTAGCTGTAAACGGTATCCCGGTAAAGTTTACGCGTAAAGAGTTTGCCCTGCTCATCTATTTTATCTCCAATAAAGGCAAGGTAATTTCAAAAAATGCCATTGCCGAACATTTATGGGGTGATGGCATCGACCTTGCCAACAACTTCGACTTTATTTACTCGCACATTAAAAACATCCGCAAAAAAATAATGGAAGCCGGCGGTAAGGACTATATTTATGCCGCCTACGGCATGGGCTACAAATTTGCCGATCAATAAATGAAGCTTTCAGAAAGGTATAACCGGGTTAATTTAATTGCTACTATTGTTATCATGCTGATAACAGGCGCTATTTATTACCTGGCTATCAGCCTGATCCTTACCAATCAAAAAGATAATTCACTGGAGGTTGAGGAGCATGAGATTTTTGATTACGTAAAGCTCAACCATCATCTCCCTCAGGTTTTTGAATCAAAAGACCAACAAATCACTTTCATTTCGGCCGAACCAAACTCTGTTAAACGTGAGTTTTTCAATACTACCTATTACCGGGAAAAAGATGAGGCTGAATCTGGCAGGGGGTTAATCAGTTCGGTAACAGTTGGTGGCAGATACTACAAAATATTGATAGTTGAATCCAAAGTAGAAACTGAAGACCTGATCCAGATCATCTTCGGTATTACCATTGGCGTTATCTTATTGCTGCTGCTGGTGCTGGTAATTACCAACCGCCTTATATTGGGCCGGCTTTGGCAGCCTTTTTACGGTATCCTAAGCGAATTAAAGCTATTCAACGTAACCGATAACCGGGAAATGCCAATGTCCAATACATCGATAGATGAATTTAACGAGCTCCAGGCCGAAGTAAGCGCTATGGCCGAAAGGGTAAAAAAGGACTATAAAGACCTTAAAACCTTTACCGAAAATGCATCGCATGAGTTGCTTACCCCTATTGCCGTCATCAACTCCAAATTGGACACCCTGATCCAGACAGAAAACTTCAGCGAGCATCAAAGCAAATTGCTGAATGACCTTTACAGCGCAGTATCCCGCCTCAGCAGGCTTAATCAATCGCTGTTACTGTTAGTCAAGATCGAAAATAAATTATTGAACGACCGCCAGCACCTGGATTTGCAGGAACTTATAGAGGAGCTGTTATACCAATTGGAAGATATTTTTGGCGATAAGGAAATAACGGTT
The DNA here is from genome assembly GCF_036383575.1 of Mucilaginibacter sp. Classification (GTDB taxonomy): domain Bacteria; phylum Bacteroidota; class Bacteroidia; order Sphingobacteriales; family Sphingobacteriaceae; genus Mucilaginibacter. Next base: position 9,282 of record NZ_DASVOB010000680.1, on the reverse strand, counting down.
ACTTCATCGCTTAGCGAAAAGGAAATTGAAGCCAGTAATTATCTCATTGAGATCCTATTAAACAACCTTATCATCAATGCAGTTAGGCACAACCGTACTGGCGGGGAAATCATCATCAACCTCACAGCCGAAAATTTAACGATTAAAAACACCGGCGAGCAGATAGCCCTTAACCCCGAAAATATCTTTACGCGTTTTCATAAAGCATCCACATCTGAAGGCAGTGGCCTGGGGCTTACCATCTCCAAACAGATATGTGAAAGTTTGGGTTATCAATTGGTTTACAGTTATGAAGCGCCTTATCATATTTTCACCGTTACCTTTTAAATTTGTTACATCCCCCATACCAAATTTTTCCAGAATTATCCTGTAGCTTAGCTATTATTTAACACAACATATATTATTTTGACCATCCGGATAAAATGGGTTTGCGGCTTTTTATTTTGCCTGCTTAGTGCTGCTACACAGGCACAAACCTACAATCTCGAACATTATTTGGAGCTTGCCAAAAACAACAGTCCGCTGTTAAAGGACCTGCAAAACCAGGTAGCTTCGGGCCAGTTGGATAGCCTCCGCATCAGGGCAGTGTACAAACCCCAGGTAAGCGCCAACAGCGCCGGGCTTTATGCCCCGGTTTCCGGCGGCTACGGCTATGCCCCGGCCATTACCAATGAACATACGCTCAACGCTTTACTGGGCATAAACCAATCGCTCGACAGTAAAAAGAATATTGCCGCGCAAATTGACGCTGTAAAGCTGCAATCTCAATCTGTACTTAATACCGCTAAAATATCCGAACAGGATTTGAAAAAGGCAGTCACCGCGCAGTACATCGCCGCTTTTGGCAGCCTTCAGCAGGTGAAATTTAATCAGGAAGTGATCAGCCTGCTCAGCCGCGAGGAAGAGCTGCTCAAAAAGCTCACCCGCACCAACGTTTACCGCCAAAGCGATTATCTTACCTTCCTGGTTACACTTAAACAGCAGGAACTAACCCTGTCGCAAGCCAGGCTACAGTATAGAAACGATTACACCACGCTTAATTATTTAACGGGCATTGCCGATACCAGTTATATTGAACTGCAGGATCCTGGTATTCAAAAAACTTTTCGTGCCGATATCAGCAACAGCATTTTTTTTAGCCAGTATAAAACGGATAGCCTTAAATTGGTGAATAGTCGTGCTTTGGTTGACTTCAGCTACAAACCCAAGATCAACCTGCTGGCCGATGGCGGCTACAATTCTGATTTCCTGAGCGGTCCGGCTTACAAAAATTTCGGCGCCAGTGTTGGGTTTAGTTTTACCCTCCCCTTGTATGATGGTGGCCAGCGTAAGATCCAATACCGTAAGCTTTCATTGGAGGAGGACACCCGCCGCAGCTATAAGGCGTTTTTTGACACGCAATACCGCCAGCAAATTGCCCAGCTAAACCAGCAGATAGACGGCTCCGAAAAGTTGTTAGCCCAGATAGATGAACAAATGAAATACACCGAGAGTTTAGTGAAGGTTGATACCCAGCTATTACAAACCGGCGATGTGCGCGTTGCCGACCTGGTGCTGGCCATTAACAACTATCTTACCATAAAAAACCTTAAAACACAAACCAATATTAATAAGCTGCAACTTATTAATCAGCTCAATTACTGGAACAAATAATATGAAATTTAAACACATATACCTTGCTGCCTGCCTGTTAACGCTTTTATATAGCTGTAAAGGCAATACCCAACCTGCGCATGATACCGGTGGCGATGCGGGCTCTGCCGCTCAAACACCCGTAACCGTAACCTCAATTGCCGATAGCGCTATGGTTGACTATATTGACCTGAGCGCCATATCCGTTTTTCAGCAAAAAAATATTGTTAAGGCCAACGCCAACGGTTATATCCAAAAGGTAAACATCCTGCCCGGCCACTATGTAAGCAAAGGTGAGTTTATCTTCAGCATAAAAACCAAGGAAGCGCAAAGCATTGGCAACAGCATCAATGTACTGGATACTACTTTCAAATTTTCAGGCGTCAATAAAATTAAGGCTGCCGGCAATGGCTATGTTACGCAACTAAACCATCAGCAGGGCGATTATGTACAGGACGGTGAACAGCTTGCCGTGATCAGCGACCGCGCAAGCTTTGCCTTTGTGATGCAATTGCCTTACGAGTTACGCGGCTATGTAAAAAACAACCAGAATGTACAGCTCGTACTCCCCGGCGGTGAAAAGCTGACTGCACTGGTGAGCTCATCAATGCCAGCTGTCGATTCACTATCGCAAACCCAGGGCATTGTACTTAAGGTAAACAGCACCAACCCTATTCCCGAAAATTTAGTGGCCAAAGCACGGATCATTAAATCCATAAGGCCACATACGGTATCGCTGCCAAAATCGGCCGTATTGAGCAACGAAACCCAAACCGAATTTTGGGTAATGAAGCTCATCAACCCAACAACGGCGGTAAAAACTGGTATAACCAAAGGCATCGAAACCGGTGATAGGGTGGAGATCTTAACGCCCAAATTTTCAGCAAATGATAAAATAGTGATCACCGGCAATTATGGACTGGCAGATACTGCTAAAGTGAAAATTGTAGAGTAAACCCCTCTAAATCTCCCCTAAAGGGGAGACTTTATTGTCGCTTCGCGTATAGTATAGTACAAACGAGAGCGGGATTTAAATAAAATCTCTCTGAATATCCCACAATCAGAGAGACATTTCAAAAGCTCTTCCCTTTGGGGAGGGTTGGGTGGGGTTTTATACTATGAACCAGCGCAAAAACTACTTTATAACCCATCGCAAGCCATTAGGCCTGGTGCTGGCCCTGTTTATTATGGGCGGATTGTTTGCTTATTCCAAACTGCAAACCTCGCTTTTCCCTGAGATCACTTTCCCCAAGATCAAGATCATTGCCGACGAGGGTTTGCAGCCGGTAAATAAGATGATGGTAACGGTTACCAAACCGTTAGAGAATGCCATTAAACAAGTGCCTGACCTGCAACTGGTACGCAGTACCACAAGCCGCGGGAGCTGCGAAATTTCGGCACTGTTTAACTGGAAAGCTGATATCGACCTGAGTCAGCAACGCATCCAGTCAAGTATCGACCAGATAAAAAACGACCTCCCTGCCGATGTAAACATCAGCGTAGCAAAAATGAATCCTTCCATTTTGCCGGTAAGCGGTTACACACTGGAAAGTCATAACCTGTCTCCTATAGAATTAAGGCAGTTGGCTACTTACACCGTGAAACCCTTTCTTTCGCAGGTTGACGGGGTATCAGAGATCAGGGTGATCGGTGGTAAGCTGAAGGAATACTGGCTTACGCTTGATCAGCAAAAAATGACCTCGTTGGGCCTTACTCCTGATATTATCAGTAACACGCTTGCTACTACCAACTTTGTAAAATCAGAAGGCTACCTGTCTGATTATAAGCGCATGTACCTTACCGTTACTGATGCCACCATTAATGCCAAAGATCAGCTGGAACAACTGGTGATCAGCAATAACCGCAAAAGGATTGTGCGGCTTAAGGATTTCGCAAGCATCCAGGTTAACGAAGGTATCGAGTACACCCGCATTAACGCCAACGGCCACGATGGGGTACTGATCGCTGTAATAAAGCAACCAAATGCTAACCTTATATCGGTCAGCAATGATATGGCCGATAAAGTTGACGCGCTGAAAAAACTACTGCCCCGCGGCGTAACCATAAGGCCATATTACATCCAGGCCGATTTTGTGAATGATTCGGTTAAGAGTGTGAGCGACAGCCTTTGGATAGGTTTGCTGCTGGCCATTATTGTGGCGGTGATCTTTTTAAGATCTTTTAAAGCCAGCGTCACCATATTAATTACTATCCCGGTTACGCTTGGGCTTACATTACTGATATTATACTGGCTTGGCTATACCTTTAATATCATGACGCTGGGTGCCATAGCAGCATCCATCGGTTTAATTATTGACGATGCCATTGTGGTGGTTGAGCAGATCCACCGGGTGCATGAAGAACATCCTGATGAACTGAGCAGTCACCTGGTTCGCAAAGCCATTGATTATCTCTTCCCTGCCATGGTAGGTTCCTCTATCAGCACCATTGTAATTTTTATTCCTTTTGTGCTGATGACGGGCGTGGCGGGGGCGTACTTCAAGGTATTAACCGATACCATGATCATTACCCTGTTGTCTTCTTTCTTTGTAACATGGATCGGTTTGCCGGTAATTTACCTGCTCATTACGCCTAAGCCTAAATTAAATGCGGCATCAAAGGCTAAAGAAGAAGAAGTACACACAGTTAAGCAACAAAAATGGGTGAGTTTCTTCATCCTGCGACCTTATGTAAGCCTTATTATCATTGCCGTTTTGGCAACGGTAATTGTGGTGGTTCCGCCTTTGCTGGAAACCGGCTTCCTGCCTGATATGGATGAAGGCGCCATTGTGCTCGACTATAAATCGCCTCCCGGAACTTCACTGGAAGAAACCGACCGCATGTTGAAGCAAATAGAAAAGCTGATCGTAAAACATCCTGATGTAACTGCTTACTCGCGCCGCACGGGCACCCAAATGGGCTTTTTTATTACAGAACCTAACAGCGGTGATTACCTTATCCAGCTTAAAAAAGACCGCACCAAAAGCACCGAAGAGGTGATCAGCGACCTGCGTAAAATAGTTGAAGAAACCCAACCCGCGCTGGAAGTTGAGTTTGGACAGGTAATAACCGACATGCTTGGCGACTTAACCACATCTGCCGAGCCGATCGAAATTAAGGTATTTGGCGATAATCAACAAACCCTGCAAAGCCTGTCGAGGCAAATTGCCGGCCTGGTTGAAAAAGTAAAGGGCGCTGCCGATGTGCTGCCGGGTATCATTATTGCGGGCCCTTCGGTAAGTATCCAGCCGCATTACAGCAAGCTGGCGCAGTACGGCATTACTCCTGCAAACCTGCAAATGCAGGTACAAACAGCGTTGGAAGGTAATGTGATAGGTACTTTACTGGAAAAAGAGCAGCTTTCCCCTATCCGCATGGTTTATCCCGGCAACCGCTCGCTCAACGTGAATGATATTCATAACCTGCATGTATTTATACCTAATGGTAAACTCATTCCTATAACAGAGCTTGCTTCGGTTGAGTTAAGGCCAGGCGATGCCGAGATCAACCGTGAAAACTTGCAAAGCATGAACGTGATCAGCGCCAGGCTGGAGGGCAGCGATCTGGGTACTGTAATAACAGCCATTCAAAAAACCATACATGATAACGTAAACCTGCCTACCGGATACCATGTGGAATATGGCGGCGCTTATGCCCAGCAACAGCAATCATTTAAAGAGCTCCTTATCATCCTTGTAACAGCCTGTTTACTTGTTTTTGGGGTGATCTTGTTCCTGTTCAGGCAGTTCAGGATAGCGCTGCTTATTTTGGTGATCGGTATTCTGGGTATCAGCGGCAGCTTCCTGGCTTTATTTATTACAGGCACACCGCTTAATGTGGGCAGCTACACAGGGCTCATTATGATTGTAGGTATCATTGGCGAAAATGCTATTTTCACCTTCCTGCAGTTTAAAGAAAGCGCCATCGAAAACGAAAATAAAAACATCGATGAAGCTATAACATTTGCCATCAGTACCCGTTTAAGACCCAAACTAATGACCGCTTTAGGCGCAATTATAGCACTGATGCCGCTTGCTTTAGGTATAGGCGCAGGCGCTCAGCTGCACCAGCCATTGGCCATAGCAGTTATTGGTGGTTTTTTAGCGGCATTGCCATTATTACTTATTGTTTTACCGGCAATGCTCCGTATATTGTACCGCAAAGGGTTCAGCACCCACTTGAATGAAATTAATGAAAGCCACAACGGTTAACACAGCATTTTTACAGATTCGGAACCTAATTTCATACCATTAAACAATCCCGAAAAATGAAAAAGCAAATCTTAGCCGTAGCCTTGCTTATAGCAGGCATAGCTCCTTTTAAACTGAATGCGCAAACCTATGTGGCCGATAAAACAATCGCGCTTCCGGGTGATGGCGGTTACGACTATCTTTCTATCGATAAGGTAAACCGTAACCTGTACGTATCGCATAGCACATCTGTAAACGTTATTAACCTGGATACCGAAAAACCGGTTGGCGTTATTGACAACATGAAAGGCGTTCACGGCATAGCCATAGTAAATAAACTTAACAGGGGCTTCATTAGTGATGGCAAGGCAAATGCTGTAGTGGTTTTTGATTTGAAAACCTTTAAAACCATAACTACTATTGCCCTTACTGGTGCCAATGGCCCGGATGCCATTATGTATGATCCTTTTTCCGACCGTGTTTTCACCTTCAACGGCGAAAGTGATAACTCATCAGTAATTAACCCGGCAACCCTTAAACAAGTTGGCACAATAGCACTTGGCGGCGGCCCTGAGTTTGCAGTTGCTGATGGCAAAGGCAAGATCTATAATAACCTTGAAGATAAAAGCAGTCTGAACGTTATCGACAGCAAAAGCCTGAAAGTAATTAAAAACTATCCTCTTGCACCTTGTGGCGGTCCAACTGGCTTAGCACTTGATGCCGTTAATCAGAAACTGTTTACCGTTTGCCGTGAAAATAAAGGAGTAAGTGTTGTTGACATTAAAACCGGCAAAGTAACTGCCACCCTGCCAATTGGCGCAGGTGTTGACGCTGTAGTTTATGACCCCGAAACCAAACTGATATTTTGCTCATGCGGCGATGGCGTTACTACCATCATCAAACAAAAATCGGCCGATGAATATGAGGTGATCCAATCGCTTAAAACTGCCGAAAGGGCCAGGACAATGGCGCTGGATGCCAAAACTCACAAGATCTATTTAAGCGTTGCTCAATTTGAACCCGGCACACGTAAAGCCATTCCAAATACTTTTAAAGTGCTTGTTTTCAAACAAAACTAAAGTAAATTTTATATAAAATTTACATGAATTGATCGTGAAGATTTTGCATATTCTTGTTTTAGTTAATTAATTTTTACAAAAAAATGAACTTTTGTGCACGTTATCAGTATATTTAACGTTTTAACATCATATGATAAAAAAGACTGATTTTGTTTATTCCCAGGAGTCTGAACCTCATCGCATCCGCACAAAAAAAATCTTAAAACAGTTTCCGCAATTGCGTAAGCTTATAGGCAAAAACCCGGCAACCATATGGGCCATTGTTGGTTTAGTAGCTTTCCAGGTAGTTTTAGCCTGGTTTGTACGTGATCAATCATGGTGGATAGTTTTTGGGGCAGCCTATTTGCTTGGAGCTTTTGCCGATCATGCGCTGTTCGTAATGATCCACGAATGCACACACCAGTTGTTGTTTAAAAATCGTAACGCTAATCGCTGGGCATCTATGTTTGCCAATTTACCGCAGATACTGCCAAGCGCCATTTCGTTCGAAAAATATCATATTAAACACCACTCTTTTCAGGGCGTACATGAGCTTGATGCCGATTTACCAAACCGCTGGGAAGCAAAACTGATCAGCAATTCATTTTTTGGTAAAGCACTTTGGTTATTATTTTTCCCGGTATTTCAATTATTCCGTTTGTCACGTTTAAGGGAGATCCACCCGTTTGATGGCTGGATCCTGACCAACTGGTTATTACAGGCAGCTTTTACAACTGCTATCGCTTATTTTATGGGATGGCATGCTGTTGCTTTCCTGTTATTGAGCTTCTCGTTTTCGGTTGGCCTGCACCCACTGGGCGCACGCTGGATCCAGGAACATTACCTTACCGTTACCGAAGAACAGGAAACATACAGCTATTATGGCAACTTTAACGCGGTAGCCTTTAACGTAGGCTTCCACAATGAGCATCATGATTTTCCTTCTATCCCATGGAATAAACTCCCTGAGATCAGGAAAACGGCCCCTGAGTATTATGATACTTTATACTATCATACATCATGGACTAAACTGTTCTTTCAGTTTTTGTTCGACAGAGAGATCTCGTTATTTAACCGCATCCTGCGTAAAGACCGCGGCCGTGTAGCATTAACAGACATCTCCAAACCAGATATTGACCTCACCAAATCCGAGACAACAAAGACGGAGCTTGCAGAAGCTGAAAAATAAGAAAATGAGAAAGGGCCTTGAGAAAAGGCCCTTTTTTGTTGGAGTAACCCGCTAATTGTCATTGTGAGCGATAGCGTGGCAACCGCACGGAAGCGTATCCGCCCTGTATAGTGTGCGATTGCTTCGTCGTTCCTCCTCGCAATGACGAGCGTTTATTATTTCAGGTAAAAAAGAAATTAAGCTAAACTGAACTTTCCACATCTCACATTTCCCCTTGCATCTCACCAAATAAATCTCGTATTTTGCTAATAAAATTAGCAAAATGAAATATCTAAGCGTAGCCGATCAGCTCCTGATTTTTAGCCGTTATATTGGTCAGCAGGTTATGATCATCAGTCTTTTAAATAATAGCGAGATCAATATCGGTACACTTATCGGTGTAAAACATAACGCTATAGCTGTTAACACTGATGGTATAATACGCTGGATCCCGCTATATGATAATTTTAAACTTTGCGAAATTAAACTGCTTTTGAAGCCCTTAAAAAAACTTACGCCCGATATTGTTTCTGTGGCAAACGATCTGCCCGTAAAGGCATTTATCACTCCTTATTATCAGCAACAAGGTTACGACATGCCTGTTTTTCTTGAGCCCGGGCATCCCTGCAATTGTAAATATGTTCAGGAACTTCAACTGGCCGACTATCGTACACCAGCCGAAATATACCGTCAAAACGCTTTATTACATGCTTTTGAATCGGCATGAACGCTTCATGGTACGAATATTGTGTGCTATCTGCGCTATTTGTTATACAATTTTCATATAGTCGTAACAAAATCAAATAATTAATGTCAACTTCATACTAATGCGCGTAATTTGCGTTATTGTTTGCAAGAAACAGAATGAGCCGGTCAAAAAAATTAAATATACTATTGCCTATTGTATCCCTGCTTTTTATGGGGGCCTTTGCTAAGCACAGGCTGCTCGACAAGCAGGATATTACAGGCACCCTCAATAATAAGGAAATGGATGAAACGTCGGGCATTGCGGCGTCATCCATCAGTCCCGATACCTATTATGTCCACAACGACAGTGGTGACACCAGCCGTTTTTTTGCGATAACCGCCGGAGGGAAGCTCAAATCAACCATTTATTTCAAAGGAGATAGCACTCATAAACTGGGTGTACAGGATTGTGAAGATATTGATGTAGGCCCGGGACCTGAAAAAGGGAAAAGCTACGTTTACCTTGGCGATATTGGCGATAATGCAC
>NZ_DASVOB010000679.1:0-25893 GCF_036383575.1 Mucilaginibacter sp. | reverse complement strand
CCGATGGCGTCATTGCCATAGCCGAACACGTTTGCCGCAGTTTCGTTGATGACCATAGCTGTCGAATCCGTTTTAAACTCTCCGGAAAACTCGCGACCTGCCTTCATCTGCATGCCCATCGTATTGATGTAATCCTCATCTATTTTCCAGAACTGGGTCGACTGTCCTTCTTTTTCGCCTGGCGATACATAGCTTAATACTTTGTTATTGGCAGTAGGCAAAAAACTGGTAAGTGTTGCGTTAACAACGCCGGGCAGCCGTTTGATCTCCTGTTTCAACAGTTCGGGGTGTTCAAGCGTATTAACGTTGTTGAGGATAAGTACCTGGTTTCGGTTAAAGCCGAGATCTTTATTTTGAATATAGTTGAGCTGGTTATAGATCACCAAAGTACCTATTACCAAAAATATAGAAATGGAAAACTGGAAAACCACCAGCGTGCTCCGGAAAGCACCGCCTTTAAAGCCAGTGGAGATCTTCCCCTTTAAAACATTAATGGGCTGAAATGCCGAAAGAAAAAATGCAGGGTACGAGCCGGCCAAGACTCCAACTATAACAACAATGCTTAGCAAAGTAGGCAATAGCCAGGTTCCAGTTTGCGCATTTATGGCTAATTGTTTGTTTGATAAATGATTGAATAAAGGCAGCAAAGCCCAGGCGGTAAATACTGCTATAACGGCAGCAACAAAAGTTACGATTAATGACTCGGCAAGAAACTGGAAAATAAGATGCTTGCGCGATGAGCCTAATACTTTACGCACACCAACCTCACGCGCCCGGTTGGCCGAGCGGGCGGTAGACAGGTTCATGAAGTTGATACAGGCCAACAGCAAAATAAAAATCGCCACTGCCGAAAAAATATAAACGTATTGACTGTTGCCATTAGCGCCCAACTCCATTACCCGGTTTGATTTAAGGTGAATGTCTGTAATTGGCATCAGGCTAAGTTTGAAGTAGTTGCCGCCGGATTTGAACTTGCTGTAATTAATAGTGCTTGAACCTTTAAGTCCGTCTTGCATTTCGGCATTGAGTTTTGTTTCAAGGCGGTTGATGTTTGCGTTAGTTTTAAGCAGCACATAGGTGGCAAAGGGAGTTAACTGGTTCCATGGGGCGTCATTATTGATTGGATGGTCTCTTGCCAGTAAGAAGTTAGCCCTGAAATGTGATTGCGTGGGAATGTCTTTCATTACTCCGGTTATTTTAAACGATGTGCCGCTGGTTACTAAAAACAAAGTTTGCCCTACAGCATTAGTACGGTTGAAATATTTTTTAGCCATCGATTCCGCAATCACCGCCGTGTTGGGTTCTTTTAAAGCCGTTTTCGCATCGCCCGAAAGAAGGGGCAAGGTGAATACATCAAAAATATTGGGTTCGCTGTAAAAAGTGGCGCCATCTTCACGCACTATTTCGTCGCCTTTTTTAAAGCGGATGTTTAAGGCTGGTGATATGCGTATGGCTGTTTCAACTTCCGGGTATTCTGTTTTTAAAACATTCGCAACTGGGATGGCCGCTGTGGCATATTCCGTAAGTGTACCGCTATATTTCAGAGCGGTATTTACACGATAGATACGATCATGCCTGGTATTATACCTGTCATAGCTCAGCTCATCAACCACATAAAAGGCAATGAGCAGGCAAATAGCCAGGCCTAACGCCAGCCCTAATATATTGATAAAGGTGAAGCCCTTGTTTTTTAGCAGGCTGCGTAACGCGGTTTTAAAATAGTTCCTGATCATAGCATAAAAGGTTTATGCTATAAAGTTATAACTAAATTTTTAGTTATTCAGAAATATCAACTATTTTTTTAGTTTTAGGCATGCCAATGTTACGATTAAGTTGTAATGAACTTTAAGCGCCGGACTCTTAAACATCTTAATGTTAAAAATGCACAGGAACGTATTTAACTCATTTTATTTTCATTCATTTGCCTGAAACAATAACAAATACTATGTCATTACAGATTGGCCAGCCGGCCCCTCAGTTTATTTTAATTTCATCGGGATTAAAAAGCGTTTCATTGGCCGATTTTAAAGGCCGCAAGGTGGTTGTCCACTTTTTTCCTTTAGCATTTACAGGTGTTTGTACCACGCAGCTTTGCACCATGCGCGATAGCTTTGGCTACTACGACGGTTTAAATGCAACCATATTGGGCATTTCTGTTGATTCGCCGTTTACCCTGGCTAAGTTTAAAGAAGAGAATAATTACCAGTTCGATCTGCTGTCTGATTTTAACAAAGATGTATCAACTGCTTATGGTGCTATTTATGATCAATTTGTGATGGGCCTTAAAGGTGTATCAAAGCGTGCCGCCTTTGTAATTGACGAAGAGCAGAATATCATTTATGCCGAAGTGCTTGAGGATGCAGGGCAGCTGCCTGATTTTGAGGCTATAGCCAAAATTGTAAAATAATTTTGAATAAAAATTTGCAACGAAAGTTTTAAAACCTATCTTTGCATTCCATTTCGGAAAGCACTCGTAGCTCAATTGGATAGAGCGTCTGACTACGGATCAGAAGGTTAGGGGTTCGACTCCCTTCGAGTGCACAACAAAGCATTGCGGCCCTGGATTTTTCCACCGCAGGTGCAAATTAACTGTAAGCCTTTCTGTTGTATTACCGAAAGGCTTTTAATTTATCAAGAGCATGCTAAATCTGGTTTTGTTTGGCCCTCCCGGAGCCGGGAAAGGTACTCAGTCGAAAAAACTTATTGAAAAATACGATTTGATCCATCTTTCAACTGGGGATTTGCTACGCGGCGAAATTGCACAGGGTACAGAATTGGGTTTGGAAGCCAAAAAACTAATGGACGATGGAAAGCTTGTTCCGGATGCTGTTGTTATTGGTATGATCAGCAATAAGCTTGATGCTAATAAAGATGCCAAAGGCTTCATTTTTGACGGTTTTCCACGTACTGTTGCACAGGCTGAAGCTTTGGATCAGTTATTGAAATCAAAAGAATCCGCAATATCTGGTATGACAGCGCTTGAGGTTAATGATGATGAATTGGAGCGTCGCCTGTTGGAGCGTGGTAAAGAGTCTGGTCGCCCGGATGATGCTAACCCAGACGTGATCCGTAAACGCATTAAAGAATACAATGATAAAACTGCTCCCGTAGCCGGTTTTTATCAAACTCAGAATAAGTTTCAAAACGTTAACGGTGTAGGCTCGGTAGAAGAGATCTTCGGTGCTATAGTTAATGTAATAGAAGAGTATAAAAAATAGTCTTAAAGTCTTAAGACCGAAGGTCAGTAAAGTCCGCAAGTTAGGAGCGTTGAATTTCTTAACTTTGCGGACTTTATTAATTTTCGGTTTTTTAGTTCAAATAAAAAATTATGTCGCAGGGTTCCAATTTTGTTGATTATGTAAAGATCTGTTGCCGCTCGGGCCACGGAGGTGCGGGTTCTGCCCATTTGCACCGTGATATATTAACTTCAAAAGGTGGTCCCGATGGTGGCGACGGCGGCCGAGGGGGCCACGTTATTGTAAAAGGTAACGCTCAGCTGTGGACCATGCTGCACCTCAAATACCGTAAACACGTAATTGCCGGCGACGGTGATTCGGGCGGCAGTTCATTGCGTTCGGGCAAAACCGGTCGCGACGAAATATTGGAAGTGCCCCTGGGCACAACCGTTAGAAGTGCCGAAACAGGTGAAGTACTTTTTGAGATAACTAAAGACGGCGAAACAAAGATACTAACCCCTGGAGGCCGCGGTGGTTTGGGTAACTGGCATTTTAAAACATCAACCCAACAAACTCCACGCTTTGCCCAACCCGGCGAAGATGGCCGGGAAGACTGGAATATCCTCGAGCTTAAAGTACTGGCCGATGTTGGTTTGGTGGGTTTCCCTAACGCAGGTAAATCAACTTTGCTTTCGGTAGTATCGGCTGCCAAGCCTGAAATTGCCGATTACGCGTTTACTACACTGGTACCTAACTTAGGCATCGTATCATACCGCGGCGGGCGTTCATTTGTAATGGCGGATATCCCGGGCATTATTGAAGGGGCATCGCAAGGAAAAGGTTTGGGGTTTAGGTTCCTGAGGCATATCGAGCGTAACTCGGTATTGCTGTTTATGGTGCCTGCCGATACATCGCGCAGTATAAAAGAAGAATACAGCATCCTGCTGCATGAGCTGGAAGAATATAACCCCGAACTGATGCACAAGCCCCGTGTGCTGGCTATCACCAAAACCGATATGCTTGACGATGAGCTACAGGCCGAAATGAAAAAGGAGATCCCTGATGGAATCCCCTCTATATTTATATCATCAGTAGCCCAGAAAAATATTGATCAGCTAAAGGATCTGCTTTGGAAAGAGATCAACGCGAGTGTGATTTAATAAAATAAGATTTTTAAGTCCTTGCGCGTTGTTGGTGTTGTCACCAACAACTACTTTACACCCTGCTTTTGAATAAGGCTTTCCGGGTATTACAATAACATTTGAGTGCAAAAGCCTTGGTGGTGACAACACCAACAATGGCGAAGGAAAAAAAGAATCGTCATTGCGAGGTACGAAGCAATCCCTCGATAAGCAGAGCCGCTCTGTATAGTTTGGGATTGCTTCGTACCTCGCAATGAAGTTTTTTTATTATAGATTTCAATATTGACAACAATATCGAAGAGCAACATCTTACTTCGCTTCCCACAAAATATAACCGTTGCTCAACATCGTCATCTTAAACCCTTTATAACCCGGAAAGCATTTGCGCATAATTGTTGATTTGGGCCCGATATAATCGGAAGGCAAAACGATATACAGCGGACCGGCATGGCCTTTGTATACGTATTCATCAAAATCAATGGCTACATCGGGGCCGATGGCTTCAACTGCTATGGTACGATTATGTTCAATCTCTAAGCTCAGATCGGGACTGGTAAATACAAAAATAGCATTGGTGTTTTGCCTGTCGAGGTTACGGATGTAGTTTAATGATGGCTGGTCGATAAATAACTGCGCTATCCCCGAATAGCCGTGCGCGCTGGTAGTTTTATTTTGAAAATAGCTTGGTACAAAATATTTGTAACTTGAATAAGCTATCACAAAGCAAACAAAATAAAACAGGTATTTATAACCGGTTTGCAGCCCGCTTATCAAATAAATGATACCTGGGGCAACGATGAGCCCGATGAGCCTTAAATGCCTTGCTTCATATGAGATATTAGCCTGCCTCAAAAATGATTGCCCGAAAAACAACACCATTACCACATAAAAAACCACCAGTAGCAGCACGTAATTTTTGTAGGGAACCTTTTTTACGATAAACCAGATGAGTAAAATGCTTAACGCTGAGCAAATCAGCACAATTATTATCCCCCAAAAGTAGGTAAACATGGGAGGGTCGTCATGAAATAACAGGCCACTGGTTAAATCATCTATCGAAAAAGCGGTCAATATTGGCGATGCCAGCGGAAAGCCAAAAGTTTCCCATGCCAGCTTTATACTGCCATGTACTGTTGATGGGTTACCTCCTTTAGAAAGATAAAAATGACTGATTGTAAGCAATGAAAGTACTGCCGGAATACCTATCCACAAGCCATTTTTTATCCAGCCAGCGATATCTTTGGTGCCTAATGAAAGCCTGAACCACAAGAAGCAACACCCTGCAGCAAGCATCCACAAAAAAGATGATTTACAGATAAAACCAATGATACCGGCAGCAAAAATAAATACTGCCAGTTTCCAACTGATTTTTTCGAATGCTATACAGCCGTATAAAAACCAGCCGGTGTAGCCAAAAAGTAGTACCTCGCCGCCATTGTAAAATACATAAGGCGTAAAAAACGATAGCTGAATTACAATAAACAGTACGCTTAAAGCCGAGATCATTGGCGTAAACCCAGCCTTTTTAAAGAAAAAATAGAAGCCGTAAATCCCGAATAAAGAAAATAGCAGCGTGACTATAGAAGAGGCCTGACCGGTGTTAACGCCCAAAATAAGCTTAAAAAAATAAGGTACCAGGTATTGCCCCGGCGACCACCACGCCAAAAATTCAGACGTGTTTTTGCTGATATCATTCTGATCGGGTTTTATGCTGATGTTAAACGCTGAGCCAAGTTCCATTGAGCGCATTACCTGGAAGCCTTTGCTTGGGTCGGGGTAAATGGCCGCAGGGGCTATGATCAGCATAATACCCATAATGAAAACAATCCCGCTCATAACCAATAGAATGATCTGGTGGGGTTGTAGTTTTTGTTTCAGCATAGCGTTATTTTAAGGAGATGATTGTATAAGTTTTAATTGATTTCCCGTTCCCTGATCTTTACTGCAGGATTACCCTGGTAAACACTGTAAGCCTCCATGTTTTTTGTGGCGATAGAACCGCTGGCCAGCACCGCGTGAGATGCCGCTGTTATACCCGGGGTTACCATAGCCCCGGCGCAGATCCACACGCCATCTTCCAAAATTATGCCTTTGGTTATCAAATCAAAGGATGTTTTTTTGTAATTGTGGCTTCCGGTTAACAGTGTAGCCCCCTGTGAAAGGCACACATGAGCCCCGATATTGATGAGCACCAAACTATCTATCCATACATTTTCACCTATCCAGCTTTCATCGCCTATATGCAGTTTCCAGGGATACTTGATATTAACGCAGGGTTTGATCGTTACGTTTTTGCCGATCCTTGCGCCAAACAGTTTCAGGAAAAAAACCTTGAAAGCACTTGAGGGTATAATGCTTGTTTTAAAGAATACGGCATTGAAATAATACCATAAAATACGTTTTAAAGCATTGCCGCCGGGGTGATAAGGATGATTATTATAGCTGGAAAGATCAGTTCTTGACATCAGTGCCGGTAAGCTTATCATTACGTTTAATCCAAATATACACGCTAAGCGCTATAATAATGTAAAGAAGTATATTAAAAATGGTATGATGATCAACTATCCGGTTTGCCTTTTTCGACCAGAAGATAGCCAGCAAAACAAAACGGATCACGTTTAAAAATTCGATAGCAAAGATGCCTGAAAACAGGAACACTAATTTTGAGCGAAGCGGAGATGGATAAGCCAGCACAAAGGCCGAAAAGAAGCTGATCAATCCCAGGCCCAGGCAGCTGTAAACTATGGCCAGTGTTCCTTTTCCTGCAACTAATAATTCATAGTTGTTATCAATAGCGGCATAGCCAAACCACTTCAATATAGTTACGCTGCAATCCAGTAAAACCTGCCTCAAAGCTGCAATATAGTTCAGATGTTCGGCTAAGAAGGCATTATAATTTCCGCCGGGATTGGTGATACCGAAAAAGAAAATGTTAAAGCTGTAAAATATGGCAAATAACAATATAAACAACAGCATGAACCGTATTGCCGGATTATTTAAAAAAGCAGGCTGTTTCATTATTTTTTGCTCTCCTTTCGTAATTCGTAAATTTTAGCATCAATCAAAAACCTGAACCAAAAGCCCTGTAAAAAGTGGAATACCAGCCCGGTTTTTCCATCTAAAAAGCCAAGCTTTATAAAGTATCTTATGAAAAAATAAATTACGGGCCGTACAAACAGAGGGAACGCTTCGTACCGCTTTTTCATATACCGGCGGCGTTCCATCGGGTTACCAAATAACCGTGGATGTACCAGTTTGCCCTCGTTGTCAATAATCGGCACGTTTTGTTGTTCAACAAGGTATTGGGCTTCCAGCGTTGCCCAATGGTTATGCCGGGCAATGAAACTGGTGAGTGAATCGGTTATCACATCAATAATATCGGCTTTAAGCACCTGCGTTTTGCCGGTAACCTTAAAATGCTGGTCGTACAGTTTTTCCTCGCAGCGTCCGAAGCCCCGCCTGAACAGGTTGGCGTGATAGGTAGGATAGTGACCGCCATATTTGATCCATTTACCCATAAACATAGTACGCCTGCTGATCAGGAAGCCATTAGTTTCGACGTTTACAGGCTTGTTGAAAACATCATTAAGCTGAACCGCAAGTTCGGGTGTTACCCGGTGATCGGCATCAAGGTTAAGGATCCAGGTGCCTGTTAACGGCAGGTTGTCCAGCGCCCAATTGCGCTGTGCTGCATAGTTTTCAAACGGATGGTTGAAAATATTTTGAGTATACCTTTGGCAAATAGCCAAAGTGTTATCGGTTGAGCCCGAATCAACAATATAGATATTAGCACGGAGGGCCACCGCGCTTTGCAGGCAGTCGCCGATATTCTTTTCTTCGTTAAAAGTTAAAATGATAATATCCAGGCTTTCGCTCACTTGAGTTTGGCTTTAATGATCATGGTCATCCAAAAATAAGGGAACCTGCCGCAACCCCTGAATGCTGTTACCTCAAAGCCATGTTCGTTCAGGATCTGTGTCAACGTTTTAACCGACCAAAATTTGATATGGCCTCCTTGCCACAACGGGCTGATATGGTTATCCCATTTATTTAAGATACTTAAAAACAGATTTTTTAAATAACCGTGATAGGGGGTTGATAGGATAAGCTCTCCTTTTGATTCGCTTAAAACATCGCGGCAAAGGCGTATAAAAGCATAGGGATCATACAAATGCTCAATAACCTCGGTTGATATAATGGTGTTAAACTGCGTATCTTTCAATGGCTCCGGTAAGCCCTCAACCGAAAGATCATGTACGAAAAATCTGCCTGGGTTTATTTTATCAGCAATGGCAATACCGGGTTTGGATGCATCAATACCATACGCATTAAAACCCCTGGCCAATAAATAGTTTACAAGGTGACCATTGCCGCAACCGAGGTCAAGAATACTGCTGTTCGTATCTTTATTTAATAACGACATAAGCGGTTTCTCAAGTTCCTTAAATACATGGCAGGGACTTGCATCGGGATAATCGTAATCTTTATAGGCGCTCATGCGGTTGTTATTTGCAGGTACATATTTATATATTTTTTCTTTAGTGCGCCCCTTTTTTAATCATAGAGACCAGTTGTCAGGGTTCAAACCTGTTTTAAAATTTTGGAGCTTATCAACACCTTATGAATAAGCAGCATACTGATATAGCTCCAGAAAATGGTGTTGAACAAAAACTCAAAGCTGATACCACGCCACATGATCTGGAACAGTCCTGAAAATATGAGCGCCGTACCTAATATATATCCCCCAAAAAGTTTTTCGGCTTTAACGGCTATCAGCTGAGCGAGAGCACCATAGGCAAAAAGGAAGATAAAGATCCCCCAATCGCCACCCGATAGGTAAGCATCAACAATATAAGCGGGTTTGGCCGATACGGTAGAGTTGCGGTTAACCACCCCGGCATCATAAACGCGCTGCATGATCAGGTCTTCGGTAATTGGCTTTGATGGCCATAATATCCTCGGCACCAAAGCTACGGCCGACTGCGTAACGAGATCCGTACCATAAAAACCGACATTTTTAGGGGTCGACTGTACAAACCTTGTAAACATATCAATTTCGCTTAAGCGATATACTAAGAAATCCCAGTTGGTTTCTTCAACATCACTGTTATCGCCATTCAGCGCGGCATCAAGTGCCAGTTGCGAGGCTTCGTCGCTATTAGTATCACCATTCCAGGCGTTGGCCCTGAAAATATGGTTGTACGTTGGTAATACAGTAAATAATAAAAAAATGATAGGAATAAAGGTGATAGCTACCAGTTTTTTATACGTTGGATACAGGAAAATGCCCAAAACCAGTACGCTAATAATTATAGGTTCTTTAAATCCTGATGTAAGCGCCTGGTAAAAGTTAAAGGCATATAGTAAAAGACAGATGAGTGTATTGGCTGATTTTTTTAACGGTATGGCAAAAGCCAGCGCCAGGGTTCCGGCAATAAAGCTTAACGCGCTGAACTGATAATAAAATTGCGAAAGACCAGGAATAGCAATAAATAGCAGCGATAGCGGGAAACTGATAATAGCCAGCATCATGAGCAGGTTTGCCAGTTTTTCGGTTTCGATATGGTATTTTTTAGTTACAGGATAGTTCATGAAGATAAGCACACCCATTACAAAAGAAGCGTGCCCAAGGCAGTAATAACGCTGGCATTGGGCAATTAAGCCTAAAGTGTCCTTATCATTTAGCGTATGGATAAATACGTGCTTGAAATTTTCATAACCAAGGGTATTCATGAAAAAGAAGATGGATGTACAGCACATGTACCCCGCAAAAATTATCTGGATGATAAATAAAGGCCTCATCAACTGTTCGGCGATGGGCCGGTCGTTTGGGATTGGGCGTACCCAGCCGGTAAGCGTGATCAGGAATATAAAAAATGAGCCGCCCCATGCAATAAAATAGGAGAGCACGCTATCGCTTTTACAGGCGAGCGCCAGCAGCCATGGTATAAATAGTACTATATACCGCTCTATCGATTTGCTTTGCTGTTGCATTTATCAACTAATTGTTCAATCGCCTCCACCTGTTTGTTAAAGCTCCACTCCGCAATTATTTGTTTAGAATGTTGCCCCATTGTAAATAAAGCGGTTTTATTGTGCAGAAGCAATGTTTTTAATTTGATTTTAAGATCGGCAGCATCACCGGCATTAAAGATCAAGCCGTTTTCAGTGGCTTTTACCAGGTCGGTACCGGCACCAACTTTGTTTGATATCAGTATGGCTTTGCCGCAGGCCATCGCTTCGTTTATGGCCAGTCCCCAGGTTTCGCCGGGGCCTTTTGATGGGAGGCAAAAAATATCGCAGGCCTGGTATACCACAGGCATGTAAAGTTGATTTTGAAAATCAATAAAATGGATGTTCTTATGCTGATTAGCTTTATTTTTCAGTTCTATCTCTAAAATGCCGTTTCCTGCAAACAGCAGATGAGTACCAGGCTCTTTTATATTGATAAAAGCCTCAATCAGCAGCAATGGATTTTTTTTATTCTCAAACTTGCCCGCAAACAGCAGCAGTTTTTCATCCTGAGCTATACCTAACTGATTGCGCAGGGCAAGTGCTTCATCGGCCCTGTCGGCAGCAAACCGGTCGTTATCTACGGCATGCGGTGCAAAAAATAATTGCGTTTCTTTTAATCCGCATTTTTTAAAATAGGCCTTATTGTTTGAACCTGTATATAGCGCATAATCAACATGGCGGTAAACCCGTTTTAAGAACAGGCTTCGCAATAAAGATTTGATCCCTCCGGTGTCATCAAGCAAAGTTGAATCGCCCCGGAAAATAACAGGAACCCTGCCTTTAAAATATTTAAGGGCTTTGCGATGGCTTTTGTAGAACCAGCCATACACCAATACGGCATCAGGTTTCCAGGTATTTATCTGGTTAATAAGATCAGGGTTATCTATTCCTTTTGAATGGTGCGAACCCGGATCGGCCGAAATATTTCTCAACCACTCGTAAGGATAGCCCTCAAGCAGCGGAATGTCCCAACTGATGTTTTTGCCAAAACCGGGATCAAACTTTTGAGCGCCGCCCTCACCCCAGGTGTAAAATACCCTGATATTTATTTTTTGCCGTTCATGCAACAGCTTAAATACCGGGGCGTAATACTGTATGGGGTGGGTGATAACTATGGCTAATTTTTTCATTCAGATGGTTTCGCCCATGATATTAATACCTGCAGCACTTTGCAGACGGGAATTTATAAAGTCAATATCGCGGCAGTAAATGGTATTGTATTTGCCAAAAGTATTCAATGGGATTAAAGTACGTTTAAACGGATCATAATCAACAGCTTTAAACCCTTTTGACAGCAGGAGGTTGTGAATATCTTGATCGCTGAAACCGTACCTGCCTCCGCTACCATTAAGCTCGATGATAATGCCTTTCAATATAGGCGAATCAAGAGTGACTGTCATCCCTTTAAGCACTTCGGTCTCAAAGCCTTCCACATCAATCTTAATAAGTGAGGGTTGGTGTGTGTTTAATAGCGAATCAATAGCGATTAGGGGTACAGTAACAGTGTTTTTGCCTGTTTCATCCCGGGCAATAACATGGTTCCCGGTATCTTCATCTGCCGAAAATCTGATCTCGCTGGTTGCTGCACCGGCGCCTGCATTAATAAGCTTTACTTTATCCTGTAAATTATTAAGCCCGATATTGCTGCTTAAAATATCAAAAGTTGCTTTAACAGGCTCAAGTGTAACGCTGTTCGCTTTTGCAATGCCCGAAGCCAGTAAGGTGTACGAACCTACGTTTGCACCGATATCAAAAAAGGCATCGCCCGACCTTAAAAAATGAAGTAAAAAGGCCATGTCATTAAATTCATGCAAACCGGTGTATATATTACCGGTAATGCCGCTTAAGCCTTTTGCAGCATAAAATTTAACATCGCCAACAAAAGGTTTTATAATGAATTTTGATTTTGAAAGCCGCGACTGGGCCTGCCACCACGCAAACCGCCATAGCGCTTTTGCCGGATGCTTTTTTCCTAAAGGGTGCTTTAAAATAAAGCCAACAGTTCGTTTAATGGCGTTCATCAATAGTTTTATCAAATAAGCGGCACTGTGCCAGTGTCATTTCATATGCCGAATATTTTTTAACGGCATCAGTATTATATTCAACAGGTTTTAAATCCCCCAGCACTAATTGCTCAAAAAATGCAGACAGGCTTTCAGGGGGAATATTATCATAATTATAAACATGCTCCACCCCGTATTGCTGCATGATAGGTATAGCAGAACTTGCGGCATTAAATATGGCTAAAACCGGTTTCCGGGTAAGCAGGTAGGGGAATATTTTTGATGCTGTATATTTAGGATCATCCGATCCCGGGATAAAAAGCGCATCTGCTTGCTGCAATGTGAGCAATGTTTGATAGTAGCTGATGCGGTCGGTAATTTCTACCACATGTTCTTCAATTCCATATTGCTTTGCAAGAGGTAATATAGTGGCTATCCCCTGCCCGGCGGGTGCATAACTGGTACCTATAAAATACAGTTTTATTTTGTTGAATAGTTCTTTATTGATATTCAGCCCGGCTTGCAATGCTTCAAAAACCGGGCTAATGGCTTTGTGCATATCATTACCCCCGCGACCGATATATACCACATTAACAGAACCGTTATTGAGCAGGCCGGCAAAAAGCTTTTGGTTGTCTTTTGCTATTTGAAGATCCGGTTCAAAAGCCCCGAATGTTATGGTAGCCGTCGGGATATGTTGAATTACAGGATAACGTGATTTAAGCTCGTCGATATAAGCGGAAGATACGCTGATGAGCCCATCCGCATTTTTTATGGCGATGGGTTCCAGGTATTTGTTTAAGCGATAGGCAAACCAATATTTAGGGGGCTGTTCGCTTTTAGGTTTGTTGATATAATAGTCGGAATGCCAGGGGTCCTGCATGTCAATAACGTAAGGAATGCCGAAGCGCTTTTTCCAGTATGCGCCTAAGATACAAACCGGGAACTGTGTGGTTGAGAAATAGATCAGGTCAAATTTCTGATCCTTCAGCAAACGGTTAACCGTTTTGCGGTAATACCATAGCGAGCGGATGGCGATACTACCCAAACCGATTTTTGAAGTGAGCGTTTTGCTCAATGCTTTTACTTTGTGAACTTTAAGATCCGGGGATACGCTTTGAAGCAATAGTTCGTCCTTTGCCAGATCTGCATATTGCTCATCAATGGTAACTACTTCGGCATCCCAGCCACAAGCGGCAAAACAGGGGAGGCTCATCCTCACGCGCTGCATATCCGCCGCGTTTACCGGTGGGAAGTATGGCGAAATGATGAGCAGCTTTTTATTCAATAACTATAGGTTTTCAACAAGGTTTAAAAACTTGTGGGTTTCGGTTTCCCAGTTTAATTCCGTTTGGCCTAACTGATAATTTTGCAATCGGGTCTGATACAACGCATCCGGGTTTTGGAGGTAAAAGCTGATACAATCAGTCAGTGATTGCAGGTTGTTTTTCTGATACAGTTTTCCCGTACCAGGATATTGTTCCATAAACAGCGTTTGTGCCTGCGTATCGCTTGCTATCATAGCCAAACCGCATTGAATATAAGTAAAGATCTTATTGGTAAGGCAGATATCCCTGTTTAAAGGTACGCCTGTTTCAGTAGCCATACCGATATCAAACTGGCTTGCGAAATTGAAGATCTCATCGGCACTAATGGGTTCATGAAACCAAAGCTGATCCGGGTTCAAATTAAGTGCAGCAGCAAGGTTTAATAGTGCCGCTTTGTGACCTTCATTGCAACTGCCTAACAAGTGTAGCTGTATTATATTGCCTTTAACAGCGGCCATTGCTTTAATAACATCCTCTAAGCCCCGTTCGGGCCCAATGGTTTGCGAAAACCAAAACAGTTTTAAAGGTTCATTGGCTTTATAATTTGGGCCGATGTTAAGCGCTGCTTTAGGAAACACATTGTTTACCACAATAGGCTTCAAATAGTCATAGTCGCGCTGATAATATTCGGCAATGAGCGGACTGGCCGCTGTAAAGTAATTAACCTGGCCAAAATATTTTTCTTCAATGTATTTATTGAGCCGGTAACTTTCATCATGCGTTGATGTGAACTGACCCGAATGCATATCCTCCGCATCATAACCAACTTTAGCACCGGTATATTGTGCTGACAGCACAGCGGCGGGCAGCGCGCCGAGATTGTGGGCTATATAAAGATCCGTTTTAATTTTTTTGGCGATAGCTAATGCCTCGGTATGGGTGCGGCTGATGGCGCTTTCGGGTATGCCGAAATGCCGGGTATATTTAAACAATAGTGAACTTAACTTTTGGCGGATGCGGGTTTTAATGTAGATAGCTTTTTGTTCAACGGGGTCGCCACCGCAATAAATGTACATGCCAGGATACCTCTGGGTTAAAGCCTCGTCGGTTTTTTGCGCCCATTGCTGGTAAAAACAGCAGATCACTATTACCTTGCAACCAAGCTTATGTAAAGTTTCGGCTTCTTTAACCAGGCGAGGGTTAGTAGTAGGCTGGCCGGTAGTTATAAAAGTAACGTTCTTCAATTTTTGCCTGTTGCCAGTTGATATAATTCTTCGTATTGTTTGGCCAGGACCGTGGCGCTGAATTTTTGTTCGGCAACCTGTCGGCAAGTTAACCTGTTGATACTGCCGATATTGTTAATGGCCTTTATCATATCAGCTTCCGTATCACAGACAAAGCCATTTGATCCATTGGTTACTACTTCAGGAATTGCGCCGCGATTAAACCCGATTACAGGGGTGCCACATGCAAGCGCCTCGGCCATTACAATGCCGAAAGGTTCATCCCAGGTTACCGGCATCAGGAAAGCTTTTGAATTGCGGAGCAATTGATTTTTCTGGCTGTTGTTAACCGGGCCTATGTATTTGATCTGTACACCATCAATATGTGGTTTTACCTGCTCATTAAAATATTGCTGATGTATCGGCTCATCAGGAACATTACCTGCTATCACCAGCTTTTGATTCGTTTTTTTTGCTGTATGTATGGCAATAGCAGTACCTTTTTCTTGTTGGATGCGGCCTAAAAAGGTAAGCGGTGCATCGGCGGCAAAATCGGCATTGAACTGATAGTCGTTAATATCAACTCCATTATAAATGGTGGTAACATCTGCAAAAGCACTGATCTGCCCGGCAATATAATTACTGCAGGCCGTGAACCTCAGCGAGTTTTTATGGGCTATGCTTACTGCTTTTTTTACCTGCGATATAGTAGGCGGCAACTGGTAGGATACGATCTTGGGAACTTTGCTTAACATGAGCAAGGCAATATTGCTCATGCGACCAAACGTATGTATGAGATCAAAATGCTGAAAAGCAATTTTTGAAGTAAGCCGGTTGATCTTCACCAAATCCTTTACCCCGTAATGCGCCGATTCGCGGTAGCTGATGAGTTTACAGCCTGGCTGTGAATGTTCGTGGGCGTATAGGGTAACATCATGCCCGTTTTTTTTTAGCTCCTGGATCAGCATAAAAACAATCCGTTCAATGCCGCCGTATTGCTCAGGAGGTACTGGGATCAGCGGGTTTACTATAAGGGCTATTTTCAAGGTTTAGGTCTGGTTTATTAAATACTATGCTATTGGCGACATTTATCTGCCAAAAATAGCTTTCTTTATTTTTTTTAATGATGACGGGATAGCGTGGTCGCTCAATGCTCTTTGTTGCCCGTTTGCCCTGAGCTTGTCCCTTTTTTCTTTGTTGTGGAGCAGTTCGGTAGCTTTTTGAACAAGTTCATCAACTGTTCTGTAAACATTAATTTCGTTATCGGTGTCATAAAGGCTGTCAATGCCCTTACAATACTCGGTAAGGTAACAGGCACCAAGCATGGGGGCTTCTATATCCCGCAGCCGTGAATAGGTAAGCGGCTTATGGTGCGTACGTTTAAAAGTTGGGACCCGGTTAATGCCTAAAGTAACCATGCTGTATTGCGTAATGCTGATGTATTCATCAAAATCAGGGCTCGGGAATATATGATCTTTGCTAATCGGGATGAAGGGAAGCTTATTTAATTGCTGAGCCCCTTTAATTGCCAGTCCTGAAAGCCCCTGCTGTTTTACAAAGTTAACCTGGTTAATAAGCTTCTGATAAACAGAACCTGCAACAAATGCCGGAGCATCGCCCTGTGTAAGCCATCCGGCACCGCGAACACTTAACGGGAGGCCTTTTTGAATGGCCTGGCCTAAAAGGTTTTCCCGCAGCAGGTCTTTTGACCCAATAAATGACACGCCTGGCTTTTCTTGAAATATAGTGGTCCGCCTCAATTCGGGTTCAACCCACATGGGCATAGGTAAATTGATATGCTTTACTCCCGCTTTCCTATACATCTCCAAAGCCTCAAATTCGGGTACCCAGATCAAATCAAAGATCCTGAACTTTGCCGGTATCGTTTTAAATTCCCTGATGTTATCACAATAAAAATTAACACAGGGTATCCCCATTTTTTGGATCTGTTCTATTGCATCGGTATGGATTTGTTTTGGATACAAGTAGGCTAAAAAAATATCTATGTTATGCCGGTTGGCTTTGATATAATTGATGGTGGCCTGCCAGCTTCGTTCCTGCCAGTTTTGTAAAGCAGCCGAGCCTTCGTCGTATACCAATCCTTCGGCCCAGTCAACGCCCGGTATTTCCAAATAACTCATACCTGCCTCTTCGATACCGTTTTTAATATAATGTTGCCAAAAGCGGTATGAGGGCACGGGGTGGGGGCTGTTTACTTGATCCTGTAAAAATGAAAGCAGTATGCGCATGGATGTATTACCGGTCAAAGAAGGCTTTAAGTTTTTGCGTCAATTTCCAACCGATAAGCTGGTTCAGCATTTTGGTGTAACCACCCGCCGGGAATTTAGCTTTTGAGCCGCCTAACTCCTTAACGCGTTGCTGTGCCTTGCTGATGATATCGGTATGATGGGGGTAATAGGCGTAAACAAAGTTTTGCAGGCAATCGGCAACAGCAGCCTTTACCCTTGGGCTATTTTCATATTGCAACATGTAGCTTGTACCCTCATAAAGAGAGATAAAAGCTGATTCGACGCCGGGCCTGGAAGTTAATGCCGATAGGGAATTGCTGATGCCGCTCCGGTAGTACAAAACTGCATTGGGGGCAAAGCGGATTTCATTTGCATGCAACAGCACCCGTGTAATAAATTCAAAATCGTTCACAAGGCTGAGGCGCTCATCCCATAACCCGGATTTTTCAAGTATCGCCCTCGGGATAAGCCAAATGGCACACTGCATCATGGCTTGTTTACCGTTATCCATGGATGATACCAGCCAGTCGATGGGTTTGCAATCCTGCCTGATAAGATCTTCATTCTGTTTAAATGTACTGATATCATCATTATAAAAGCGGCCCCAGGCGGCTGAGGCTATCACATCATCCCTATCGTCAATACGCTTTGCCTGTTCGGCAATATAACCAGGGGAGATCATATCGTCGGCATCCATAAATTTGATCAGGCTGCCTTTTGAAAGCGCAAAAGCTTTGTTTGCTGCGGCACATTGCCCACTATTTTTCTGCTGATAAATGCTGATGCGCGGATCGGTAAATTGCTTGAGTACGGCAGCCGTATCATCGGTCGAGCCATCGTTAACAATGATGAGTTCCCAGTTGGCGTATGTTTGATCAAGTATCGAACCCACGGCTTCGGCAATGTACTTGCCCGCGTTATAAGCAGGCATGCAAACAGAAACTAAAGGGCCGCTTTTTTCCATTCAGTAGTAAAATAAGGCAGCTTAGCCTTGAAAATATAATGACGAACGATATCAGATGAGCTTATTTCCTCTCCTTTATCTGCATAAAGTATCCGGTACGCAGGCTTTAAAGGTTTCCCCCCTAACCAGGATATGATTATCGCGTTCAATGTTTGCTCAAACATAGGAGGGTGAACATCCGGCGAATTTTGCATAAGGTACGCACAGGCCCGTTCAACAAAATGCCAGTCTATTTTTGACGAATTATAGGCGAGAATACCACTGTTTATTTTTTCACAGATCGGGATATTCAATTCTTTGCTGATAACATCCTCGGGTAAAACATAATAAGACGCGGGGATGGTATCCTGCATGAAGTAATTTTCATCATTGCTATAAGCTCTGATCAGCTCTTCAGGTTTGTTGAAAAATAGCATATCGCTATCCAGTTGTATGATGTAGCGATCGTTGATACGCATATCTACCAGTTTTCTGAAAAAGGCGTTCCTTTCTCTTAGTGCCCTTAATAGCGGAAATTCCTCTTCGGGCAACACTTCCTCTATCTGTTTTTGCAGGTCGCCGGTATTAATTATGATAACATTGGGGAGCGCTTTAGTAATGAGATCCGTGTGGATAGGGTTTAAAGTGCCATCGGAATAGATATTTATGCGAACGCGACCATTTAAGATTTTGGCCAAAGAATAGGCGCAAAAAATAGTCTGGTGCCAATATCTTGCCCCCGTAAGATAGCTAACCTCCAGCAAATGGCTTGCAGATAAAGTAACCGGCGGCAGGGACATAGCTGCTTTTTTCATTTGCCGTTCCCCTTTGTAAAGCATGTACCAGCCTTTTAAACCAAAATGACTGATATTATACCTGATTTTAAACGTTGGTTTAAAAACTAATTTATAAATTATGCTACCTAAGGTCACGGGCTATAAAAAGTGTTTCCAGGCTTGTTTAAAGTAATTTTCTTTTGAGAGGTCGACATAATGATGAAGAGTGCCTGTTTTACTTTTGATCTGATCTGCCCCGGGATTAACAATATAATCTTCGGCTTTCAAAACAAGGGCATCGGTATTCCCGATCAGCATGGCCGAAAGCGCCTGCTCTAAATAGTAAGAGGTACCTTCCTGCTCTTCCAGTGTTTTAACCCATTTTTCCAGTTTATCCCAGTCGATAGCTTCGCTTTTTAAACCGATAGCACCCACGTTAAGCAGTGGTTTTACCGCCGAACCAGCCAATTGTTCCATCAAGTGTTGCGAATAGCCATAAGCCTCTGTACAATCAACCATGTGCAGGGGCCGCTGCGAATCGTTAAGCCAGGTAATTATTTCAGTTGGCTCGTGCCAGAAAAGCATGTCCGAATCCAGTACCAGTTTCCAGGCATCGCCGGGAATGGTGTGCACATCGGTTAATTTTTTTATGTGAGGATAAACTGCTCTTTTTTTATGCAGATGTGGATAACGGGTTTCGGGCAATACATTTTGTAGGTTTTTATTGATCTGCTCCGCTGTAATTACCTGTGCACCGGGCAACTGTTTGGCTACCCTTTCAATCAGCGTGGTAGTAAAGCTGCCGTCATCAACCAATATGAATTTAAACTGAACAGCGGATGTTTTAATTAATGACTGAATGCAATAAAGCGTTTGGTACAGGTAGTTTTTGCCTGTTAAAAAGTAAACCGGTAACCCATCTGCGTGTGAAATTACCGGGGGCAGCTCAACCGAACGCTTTTCCATCTCCCTGCGCCCATGCATCATGCTGCGGTAATTGAAATAACCACCAAAACGCCTGAACTTTTGCAATTGTGAGCGTGGGTTACGATATAGAAAATTGATGAGCGATTGCATTTTCTTATTTATTAGGCAGTGATGCCAGGCCGTCAAATGTGCCGCAGGCGCCCCGCCATTTGATATGATTAGGCTTGTTTTTCCAGGCCTTATAGGTAAACCAGGCTTTAGCTTTTCTTAATAAAGCTCCGGATTGGGTTATCTGTTGCCATGGGTTTATATCATGGCTTTGCAGTAATTGTACCCATGATTTATTTGTACTATTAAGCAATCGGGCAAGATAATCTGCCTGCATGCGTTGAGGTGGAATAATATGCTGTAACGTAAGTTCAGGAAAATAGCCAACCTGCCAGCCGCTTTTAAGGATCCCGATCACCATGTCGTTATCGCCGCCCGAGCTTAGGGAGTTACCTGTCCGGTCGCTGATATTGCTTTTGCCCGATGTTATTTTTTCAATGTAGGATGTGAGGGCTTCGCGCCGTATAGCCATCCCTGCACCGATGGGGGCACAGGCAGGGTATTCATTATTCCATGTTGCCAGTAAGGGGGCATCGCCCAGATCGCGCAGGGCCAGGCTGCCATAAAATCCGCTAAGCCATATGGGCGGAGTACCTTCAAACAGCGGGATCGATTTGCCGCCTATAGCTCCTATTGGGGAGTTTTGGCTAAAGATATTCAAAGCTTTTTCCAGATAACCGGTGTCAAGAACGTTATCGTCATCAACCAGCACAATGATATTGCCTGTTGATTCATTAAAACCTTTAAGCCTGGCATAGGTTAATCCCTGCTTTGTTTCATGTACAATTTGGGCGGCAGGATGCCAGCTTAAGTTAAGTTGCTGCCAAAAGTTGTTGGATGAATTATTGTCGATGATAATTAACTCCCACTGATCAACCGGCAACGATTGTCCTTTTAAACCCGAAAGCGTTTGTTTCAGCCTTGTGGTATCCGGATTATAAGTAGGAATAATTACCGAAAGCTGCATCAGTTAAAATCAGTAATGATCTTGTTGTAATACGCCAATGAGTTATCAGCTAACTGACCACCGGTAAATTTATCTTCAACCGTTTTGCGGGCATTGAGGCCCATTTGTTCTCTTAAGTCTCCGTTATTAACCAGTTGAATGATCTTATCTGCGAGGCTTTGCGCGTCGCCGGGTTCGGCAAAGAGGCCGTTGTATTTATCAGTGATAATTTCCGATACACCGCCAACATTGCAGCCAATAACCGGTTTGCCATAGCTCATGGCCTCAATAAATATCAAGCCGAATGATTCATAGCGTGACGGAGCAACAAAAATATCACATGTTTGGTAGGCTTGTGACAAGGTTTTATGATCAACTTTTCCGCTAAAAATAACTTTTTGCAAAACGTTATCGGAGTTATTGGCCTTGAACGTGTTCTGATAATCGTTACCGTGATCATTACCAATCAGTTCAAATAAAATACCTGGATTTTGCTGTAATACAAGCGGGATTGCTGCAAGCAAAACATCGGTGCCTTTACGGTATTCCAACCGACCGGTGTATAATATTTTGATGACCGGACCTGCAGTTGGATGCTCTGTGATAACAGGCAAGTTAATACCATGCGGAATAATTTCAAACCTTTTAGGTGCGATATCATAAAGGCGTTCCAGCTCCAGTGCATGGCTGTGCGCATGGGTAATGACGTACTTATTCCTTTTAATAAAGGATATCTCCATTTTGGCTATCACATCCATTACCCTCGATTTAAAAGGATAATGTTCGTTCATGATCTGCGAAAAGGTAGTGCTTACCCTTACAGCCATAGGGGCTTTAATTTTTTTGTAAAGCGAAAAATAGCACAGCGAAAAGTAGCTGGTTGTTTCAATCACTTCAACGCCGTATTGCTGTATGATTTTGTTTAAAACCTGCGATGTAACTCGCATGGATCTGATCTTCAATGCAAAATCAATGATAGCCCATTTGCTTTTAAAAAGCTTATTGATAAGAGCGGGCACTTTAACTTTGTGGATGAGTACGGTAATATTTTCGGCCAGCTTGTATTTGTTAAAGGTATCAGGCTCATCTTTATAGCGCGGCCGGATATGCAATACAATAACTTTATTGCCTTTAGCTGCTAAGCTTTGGGCCAGCAGCAGGTAATGGTTGGCTATGCCACTGTCAATAGTATGCTCATCGGGGAAATAAGGTGTTACCAGCGCTATGGTCATGATTTGGAAGCCAGGCTCCAGTATATCATCCTTAAAAAGGTTTTAAACCTAAATGCAATACCAAGCCCATTTGAGCCGGTTATATAATATAAAATATTGAGCCAGGCAAAGGTCATGCTTTGTTTTTCTTTCACCAGCCATAGGCAGCAGTATATGGATTGCTGCAGGCAGGTTGCCTTGTCCTCAATTTTATTTAATACCTTATTTATGGATAGGAATTTATAATGATAGCTGTAAAAACGATAATCGTAGATTGATGAACTTAAACCGGCTTCGCCAAAGCGCGCAATATCCAGATCAATATATTGGGTTTTAAATGCCGGGTTACAAAATACTTTCAGCGTTAAATGATAGTCGGCGGCTACCCTGAACTTCAGACTGTATTTGCCTGCATAGATAAACACTTTACGGTTGTAAAAAATACCCTGGTGATGGATGCCCCGTGACAATACTTTATTAACAGTATCATCTGCATATTTGATGTTTGACACGGTGCCTGTTACATTGCCGTATACAAGATCTGCAGGTTCATTTTGAATGGCCTGATAGACCTGATCTAAAACTGTTGGACTGCTGAAAGTATCATCGCCTCCCATAAAATAAAGCCATTGGCCGGTTGCCATATCAATGCCTTTGTTCATGGCGTCATAAATGCCCCAATCGGGCTCGGAGATAAATTGGATATTAGTGCTAACGGCCTTTTTAAAATTACTGATGACATACTGCGTATCATCCTTTGAGCCTCCATCAACCAAAACCAGCTCGTAGTTTTTAAAAACCTGGCTGGTTATGCTATCCAACGCCTGCTGTAAGGTGCCCTCACAATTATATAGCGGCATAATGATGGAAAAAAATGGCTTCAATTAAGGTTTGATGTTAATACCTTGTTAGTTTCGCTTACCCAAATGTCCAGCCCAAGCGGGTTCCAGTGCGAATCGCTCCGGTAGAAAAGATTGCGCTTATCAGACTTGAAGATATTATATAGTGGTATTACAGGGAGATCAGTTTTTTGCTCAACCCGCTCCAGCAGGTGATTATAAGGCATCCTTTTAACATCATAAACAGAAGCCGGGTTAGGGATCACAGAAAGAAACACTTTTTTAAAGCCGATGGCGAGGTAATAATTGCGTGCGATATCCAGGTTGTTGACGATAGAATCTAAAGCAGGATTGGTTTTAGGCCTGAAGGCCGATTGTAAACTGGCAGTATCGACAGTAATATTGAAAAGTAGTCTTTTTTTATCAGTGCTCACGGCCACCTCTTTGGCTACGCGGTTAAAAAGGTTATAGTTGAGTGATGCTTTGACCTCTTTGAAAGAGGTTGCCAGTTTATTATCGAAAAGAATAAGTTCAAGGTTACGGCTTAGATCCTTATTAAAGATGATATTGCCCACCCGCTCAAAAATTGATGCCGCCGGTGGTTGGTTACCCACCCGTGGGGTATTACTGAAATTTATACCGTTCTTGATCTCATTGGTTGTCCAGCGAATTTCATCTGTTTTGCTGATATCATAGCTGTTTAAGTTGCGTTCGGCAAACTCCATGATGAGGTAATTTTGTTTGGTGCTATCCAGTTTAATTGGACCGAAGGAGAAGCGGCGATCGAGGAAAATTACATTATCAAATCCATCAAAAGCGCCGTAAAGTACTTTGTCGGCTAAAAAGCTATCGCCTATAATATATAATACCCTATTGCTGCTTTGCCTGCCGGGTTTGGGGGGGTAGTGTTTAAAAAGCTCGAGCTCAAGTTTGTATTGAGGCAAATTAGACATACCGTAAAGATCGCCATAGCGCCACTTGTCTGAATAGGAAAAAAAGGCTTTGTACCAGTTGGTTTCCTTGGGAGTTTGGGAATAAATGTGACTGAAATATTTGTCAAAATATAATTTATTGATAAATGGCCGGTTCATGGCACTAACCAGTAACACAACACTAATGATCAATATAAACAGACCTGTTATCTTACGCATTAAAACTGGAAATAAATAAATTGAGCTTCGTTAAAGATCCCTAAAAAGTAACAGGCAAGAATCAATCCGCCTATAATGAATACCTTTTTTGTATTTGAATAATCTTTCGCTTTTCGCAAATAGCGTTCACCTAAAAGCAGGGCAATAATGATAAAAGCGCAATACCAAAGCTCGCGGACAGACATCAGGTTACTTGCCGAATAGGTAAAACCCTTACCGGTAAATATTTTATTTAAGATGTAAAAAGCATCGGTTACTGTAGCTGCCCTGAAAAATACCCAGGCGAGGCAAACCAGGTTAAAAGTGATGAGCCATTTAAAAAAAACAAAGCCTTTAATACGGATATTGAACTTATTGAGTAACTGATAAGCAACAAGCAACAGGCCGTGAATCAGCCCCCATACAAGATATTTCCAGTTGGCGCCGTGCCAAAGGCCGCTGATCATAAATACAATGAGCAGGTTAATACAGGTTACCGAAAAATTAACCCGGCTGCCCCCCAGCGGAATGTACAGGTAGTCACGAAACCAGGTGGAAAGGGAGATGTGCCATCGTTTCCAAAAATCAGAAACATTTGAAGCAAGGTAAGGGAAATTGAAATTCTGCATTAACTCGATACCCAAAACCAGCGCTGTGCCAATGGCGATGTCTGAATATCCGCTAAAATCGCAATAGATCTGGAATGCAAAAAAATAGGTGGCGATCAAAAGCTCAAGTGCCGAATGACCATGCGGGTTGGTAAAAACCGGATCCACGTATAGGCCCAGCCTGTCGGCAATTACCACTTTTTTAAAAAGGCCCATTGCCATAAAAAATAAGCCAGTCGTTAAGTTCTTGTTCCGGAAATTGTTAACCCGGTGCAGCTGGGGTAAAATATGCTGGGGCCGTTCAATTGGCCCTGCCACCATTTGAGGATAAAACATTACATACAAGGCATAGAGGCCAAAGTGCCGCTCGGCAGGCTGGTTGCCCCGGTACACCTCAATGGTATAACTCATAGCCTGAAATGTATGGAATGATAAGCCGATAGGCAATATAAAATTGAGCAGCGGCAATTGCGGACCATGAAACACACCGGAAAACAGGTTCAGGTTCTCTGCCAAAAAGTTGAAGTATTTGTAAAACGCCAATACGCCAATGTTGGTAACCAGGCTCAAAATGAGGTAAAAACTGCGGGTTTTGCCTTTGGCTTTTTCTATAAGGATGCCGGCGCAATAATCAACAATAATGGTAAAAAGGATAATGAGAATGTATACAGGCTTAAAGTACATGTAAAAATAGCTGCTTGCTGCTAAGAGCCATAGCCACCTTAGTTTATGCGGTAACAAGTAATAGGTAATAGTTATTACCAAAAAGAATACGAGGAACAGCAGAGAGTTAAAAAGCATTTAAAGAAAGTAAATATGTAATTGAGCGTACGATCATGTTTAATAAAAAACTGGACTAATTCACATTATTAAGAATTGACAGTGCTTCTTTAGCAATGATCATTGGATCGACATTATTGATATTTAAGCTGGAACTGTGTTTATATAAGTTGTTCAATGCTGCATAATTACCTTTATTATTGAAGTCGTCAATGGGATAAAATGCGTGTATATGGTTTGCTATGTTTGACGGATAAGGGATGAAGCGCCCGAAATGGTTACCATTTGAAATACAAATTGCTACGGTTTGTGTACTTGCAGCTATATGAATAGCACTGGTATCATTAGAGATCAGCAAATCAGCATTGTTAATCAATTCAACTAATTCTACAAGATTGGTTTTACCTGTTTTATCTTCAATTATTGCTTCGCTTTTTGAATTTGATATTATTTCACTGGCCAGATATGAATCAGCAGGTGAGCCCGCAATTGTAACCGTAATTTTAGTTTTTGCATTCAGTACTATGAGATCAATTGCAGTAGCAAACA